>PMUN01000348.1 GCA_003166875.1 Bryobacterales bacterium
CGCGTTGATTTCGCAAGATTTAGTGAGCCGCGACCGTCAGACTTCTGAGTTAATCCGTCAATAGGGAACCCGGAGTTTTCCACAGATTTTTGGGGATCGCATGGAATCCGTCCTCCGCTGCGGCGAGCAACCGCTGCGGCAGCCTTTTGTGCTGTTCGTGCGGCATAAACTTCTCCGCTCTGACGAGCTTTGGGACTCATCTGCAGCAGACGTTGACAGACATCCGGGACGGTCCACCCCCAATCGATGGCCAGCAGGCAGAAGGTAAAATCGGCGCGGCTGACATCTGCTCGGTCACTGTTATGGGCCCGAGGGGCGTTACGCAGACAAAGCTCGTAGCTGGGCCAAGCTTGGGGGCGCCCGGAGAGAGAAACACGGCGGGGGGGCGTTGTTGGATTCGGAAGCTGGTGGGGCGCGAGCAAGCCGCGTCCTTCCAGTTCGGCTCGGCTGGTGGTGCGGTGCGGGGTGGTTTCCAGGATGCTCACGTCGGGGAAATCGGGCGCGTACTTACGCTTGAAATTGACGCTGCCGGCGATGCGGGCGGCCCCGGAAGCGCTCGGATCGGCGCCGCTGCCTTGACGCAGCCGGCGAGCCAGATCGGCAGGACATTCCCGTACCGCCACCCAGGCCTGATGATTACCGGCACTGGTAGCCAGAATCAGAAAAGCGATGCTCCGTACGCACTCCAGCCCGGCGCCGCGAAGATCGTCCAGTTGGACCAGTTCGAACGTGCCGCCCCTGGGTCGCACGATGATGTTGTCCTGACGCGCGGCAGCCGACTCCAATAAAGATGCCCTCCAGCGCCCCAACAGCTTCCACTCCTGAGAAGGACGGAAGCTTCGCCTGCGCCCATCGAGATCGGTCTCGGTGAGGTCGAAGGCACGCACCCCAAAACTGGCGAAGATATCCAGCATCTGCCATCCCTGCTCTGCCCGGGTGGCGCTGGTCATGGCTTACCTCCGGCGGCCGCCGCCGCAACGCGCCGCGCTTCCAGGTAACGATTCTCGGAGTAGGCCACCCGATCGCGCCAACAGCGGAAGAAGATGCGAATCCATTTGTACGCCAAGGATCGAACCGCCGCATGATGGCCCTTGCCCCGATCCCGCTGCCCGGCATAATGTTGGCGTGCCCAGTCGCAGCTCCGAATCGAGCAGGCGGCCCACTCATGGAAGGTTTGCCGGACGAACTTCGAGCAGGACCATCGCCAGTGAATCCAAACCGACTTGCCGCTTGCTTCGGTCACCGGTGCTATGCCAAAACAACATTCCATGTTGTGGGCCGATTCGAAACGCTCCCGCAGGGACCCCGCAGCGGCAATCAGGCGGGGCTCCAGCACCGGTCCCGCCCCAGGCAGCGACTCGGTGATGAAGCGGTCGGGATGGTCTTGATAAGTGAGCGCAATCTGGCGGTCGAACTCGGCGATCCCTTGCCGCATGATGGCCAGGATTCGGACAGCGTTGTGAATGGATAGGATGCCGGTCTGCAGCAGAGCCGGATCGTCGGTAGCGGGAACGGCCTGGCGGAATTCCTCCAAACGCTCCTGGTTCCGTTCGGCACTGCGGCAGTTGTGCTGGTGCAAAAATCGAAGCAAGGTTTTGGGTTTGGCCTTTTGCAGTTCCTGCAAGGTCGGCCAGCGCAGCAGCAGATCCGCTACCAGGGGCGTGCTCAGATCGCCGAACCACCGCACCACCTGTGGGAATACTTGTTTGAGCCAATGGGTGAGACTTTGCACGACGGCGGTATGTTGATCCACCAGGGCGCGTCTCTCTGAGGTGAGGAATTGCAGGCTACGGGTTGCCACCGTGTCGGGCTGCAAACCCCGCAGTTGCTCGGGATGCTTGACCAGATAATCCAGGATGAGGTCTCCATCGACCGGATCGCTCTTGGCTCCGGAGGGAGAGAAGCTCTTGCGGTAGTTGGCCAGGCTGGTGGGATGCACGGGGAACAGCACCAGGTGGGCATATTTGGAGAGCACGACAATCACCGCACCACGGGCCTGCTCCAAAGCCAGCGCCACCGGCCGTCCGCCGAAACGCTGAGCCAGTTCTGCGGCCCAAACTTCGATGGCTTCCGGAGTGTTATCCAATTGCCCGCGCGTCTTCTTACCATCGACGAGCATGGTCCAGAAGTGCTTTTGGTCGGCCCAGTCCAGGCCGATGTGGGCAGCGAATGCTGGTGGGGCAACTGCCGGTGGGGTCTGTCCGGTTTCGCGTGTAGACATGATATTTAGTTCCGCCTCCTTTAGGCGTGTGAGGGCGCAGGGCAGGCAGGACCTTGTTTCCGCGAAGGCCTTATAGTAGAGTCGTGTTGTCCAGACGGCTTCTAGAGTATTCGTTTTGGAAACCAGGCGCATCCCGCGGTCGAAACTCTGACGGTAGACATCGGATGCTACGTAAATAGCATCTGTCAGGGAGCGATATTCGTATCCGCGGGATGCCTGCTCGCTCTCCTACTTTGCCACCGACCGTCGCCGCCGGCAACTGAGCGAAGCTCTTTTCCACAGGTAGCCAAGCCATGCTGTGGGAAACCCACCCTTAAAACTTTCCCTTACGGAATAACTATAAGGGAGCGGTTTCTGTCAGTCCGAAATCCCCAAAACGGTTAAGCATCAGGCGTGCAAGGCGGTCTTGACCAGCGCGTCGAGCGCCCGCAGCCGGCGCAGGAGTTCCGGCAGCAGATCGAGCCGCAGGGCGTTGGCGCCGTCGGACAAGGCCCGCTCCGGGGCGTCGTGCACTTCGACAAACAGTCCGGCGATGCCCACCGCGACGGCGGCGCGCGACAGCGGCTCGATAAACTGCGGCTGCCCGCCCGAGGCCGCGCCTCCGCCGCTGGGCAATTGCACGCTGTGGGTGGCGTCGAACACCACCGGCCAGCCGGCGCCGCGCATGATCTTGAGACCGCGCATGTCCACAACCAGGTTGTTGTAGCCGAACGACGATCCGCGCTCAGTGAGCAGGATTTTGTTATTGCCCGTAGAAACCACCTTCTCGGCCGCATTGCGGATGTCGTGCGGCGAGACGAATTGCCCCTTTTTGATGTTCACGGTTCGACCGGTGCGTCCGGCCGCTAGCAGCAGATCGGTCTGGCGGCACAAGAAAGCCGGTATCTGGAGAATGTCCGCCGCTTCGGCCACCTTTTCAGCCTGCGATGGTTCGTGAATGTCGGTGAGAACAGCGTAGCCTTCGCGCCGCAATCCTGCAAGAATTCGAACACCTTCCTCTAAACCGGGACCGCGATAAGACGTGAGACTGCTGCGATTCGCTTTATCGAACGAAGCTTTGAAGATGAACGCCCCAACGATCTTGCGGATCTCCGCGGCCAGAAAATGGACGTGCTCCTCGCTCTCGATTACGCACGGGCCCGCGATTAGCGCCAGCGGCTGGCCTCGGCCAATTGGAGGAAGGCTGGGCAATCGGATTAATCGGCGTGCGAGAACTGCTTGGGCCGCGCGCGCAGTATCGGCTTGGCGCGGCTGGTCCGGTGTTTGTGCGCCGCGCCGATGAAAGCGGCGAACAGTGGATGCGGCTCCATCGGTTTGGACTTGAACTCGGGATGGAACTGGCATCCCAAAAACCAGGGATGGTCCGGAATTTCGCAGATCTCCACGTACACGGCATCCGGAGTTTGTCCGGTGAGACGCAAGCCGCCTTCGGTCAGAACCTTCTCGTACTCGCGATTGAACTCGTAGCGATGCCGGTGCCGTTCGCTGATCTCGGGCACTCCGTAAGCCTCGCGCGCCAAGCTCCCTTCGGCCAGCACGCATGGATAAGCGCCCAGGCGCATGGTGCCGCCCAGCTCATCGACGCCTTTCAACTCGCGCAGCTTGTAGATGACGCGGTCGGGCGTAGCCGGATCGCATTCGGTGGTGTTGGCGTGCTCCAATCCGCACACGTTGCGCGCGAATTCGATTACAGCGGTCTGCATGCCGAGACAAATTCCGAAATACGGCACTTTCCTCTCGCGAGCGTAGCGGATGGAGGTGATCATGCCCTCCACGCCGCGCTTGCCGAATCCGCCGGGAACCAGGATGCCGTCGAACTTGTCGAGATCCGGCGCGCATTCCGGCCAATGCATGTTCTCGGATTCAATCCAGTGGATGTTCACCTTCAGCCGGTGCGCAAGGCCGCCGTGCAACAGCGCTTCCTTCAAACTTTTGTAGGAATCTTCATACTCGACATACTTGCCCACCAGCCCGATGTCGACTTCATCCTCCGGATTCTGCATACGCTCCAGCATTCCGGTCCAACGGCTCAGATCGCGCGGCTTGGCATCGTCCATGCTCAACAAGCGCAGCAGAATTTCATCTACACCCTGCTCGGCGAACACCAGCGGAACTTCGTAGACCGAGAGAACATCCGTGGCCGTGATCACGGCTTCCACATCCACGTCGCAGAACAGCGCGATCTTCTCTTTCATGTCGTGCGGCAGCGGGCGCTCGGAGCGGCACAGCAGCATGTCGGGCTGAATACCAATAGCGCGCAGCTCCTTGACGCTGTGTTGCGTCGGCTTGGTTTTCAGCTCCTGCGCGGCGGCGATCCAAGGCACCAGCGTGACGTGCACGAAAGCGGTATTGTCGCGGCCCAGCTCATGCCGGAGCTGGCGGATGGCTTCGAGAAACGGCAGCGATTCAATGTCGCCCACGGTGCCGCCGATCTCGACGATCACCACATCCACGTCGGCTGCGACTTTGCGCGCAGCCGCTTTGATCTCATTCGTTACGTGCGGAATCACTTGCACGGTCTTGCCCAGGTAATCCCCACGGCGCTCGCGATGGATGATCTGTTCGTAGATTCGTCCGGAAGTCAGATTATTGCTTTGGCTAAGCTCGGCGTGCGTGAATCGCTCGTAGTGGCCCAGATCCAGATCCGTTTCAGCGCCGTCGTCGGTCACATAAACTTCGCCGTGCTGGAACGGGCTCATGGTGCCGGGATCGACGTTCAGATAGGGATCGAACTTCTGCAAGGTCACGCGCAGTCCGCGGCTTTCCAGCAGACACCCGATGGATGCGGCCGCAATGCCTTTGCCAAGAGACGAAACCACGCCCCCCGTTACGAATATGTACTTGGTCGCTGGCATTCTCACCCCTACTATTTCGACAATGAAGGTTCAAAGAGAGCTGTTACACGTTCGAGATCCTCGGGCGTATCCACGCCGAGCGATTCGTATTCGGTTTCAATCACGCGGACGCGATAGCCGTTCTCGATCGCCCGCAACTGCTCCAGCCGCTCGGCCTGCTCGAGGGGACCCACCGGAAGCCCGGAATAGGCAAGCAGGAATTCGCGCCGATACACATAGAGACCAATATGTTTGTAATGCGCATCCCCCTCATGAGGAATCGCACACCGCGAAAAATAAATAGCGTTGCCCGCCAGATCGCTGACCACTTTCACCACGTTCGGATTCTCGATCTCGCTCGAATCTTCGATCCGCTTACTGAGCGTCGACATGGGAACCTCAGTATCCGACGTCAGCGCCAGTACGGCGGCATCAATGGCCGTGGGATCGATCAACGGCTCGTCGCCCTGAATGTTGACGATCACCTCAGCCGTGTCCGCGGAAGCCACTTCGGCCACGCGATCGGTACCGGAGCGATGATCGGCCCGGGTCATTTGAACGTGCGCGCCAAAGGAACGCGCCGCATCATAGATCCGCGCGTCGTCGGTGGCGATAATCACTTTGGTGAGATATCGCGCCTGGCTAGCCCGCTCATACACGTGCTGGAGCATGGGCTTTCCGGCGATAAGGGTGAGGGATTTTCCAGGAAATCGAGAGGAGGCAAACCGGGCAGGAATTACACCCAGTAATCTCTTCAGCACAATCGATCTTATCACACTTCGGTAGTGGGTCAGTCTGGTTGTAGGGCAGGATGGCATCCTGCGCGCGGGTTGTTAACCCGCGCAGTTTGCGCCGATTGCCGAAGCACTGGAACTTCCAGGCGTCATGTGCCACGGCCAGACGCGCGAAGAAGCGATTAGCAATACCGAGCGCCTCGCCATCGAGGTTATCGCGGATCGAATCACTCAAGGCGAGTTGCCATCCTCGGCCTTCATCTACAATCCTTAGATCCGCGTTCATTCGCGTTCATCCGCGGCCTAAGAATGCGTTGGTGCACCACCCTTCCCAAGCATCGCAGCTAGACTGAATTAGAAATGCCCGTCGAGAGCAGAATCTCCGTCAATAGAATTGAAGTTGCCCTTTTTGAATGGCCCGGCCAGGATCCCCCGGTCTTCCTGTGCCACGCCACTGGATTCCACGCACGCTGTTGGGATCAAGTAATCGCCCATCTTCCCGGACGGCACTGCTTCGCGCTGGATACCCGCGGGCATGGCCGTAGCAGCAAACCGGCGCCCCCTTATGCTTGGCGAAACTTCGGCCAGGACGTGGCGGCCGTGGCCGAGACGCTCGGTTTATCCGCAGCAATCGGCGTAGGACATTCCATGGGCGGGCACGCGGTAACGCTGGCCGCGGCGTTGCGCCCCCAGTCGTTCTCGTCGTTGTTGTTGATCGATCCCGTCATTCGACCCAGAGGCGCATACGTTGGACCCTGGCTCGAGGCCCACTTTGTCTCCAAGCGCCGCAATCGTTGGGCCTCGCCACAGGAGATGTTCGATCGGTTCCAGGACCGTCCGCCTTTTGCCAACTGGGATCGCGCGGTGCTCCGCGATTATTGCGACTACGGATTGCTGCCCGATGGCGACGGTTTCGTGCTGGCTTGCTCGCCGGTGATCGAAGCATCCATCTATGAGAACAGCCCGGCGCCCGCTTCCGACATCTACCCGGAGATTGAAACCATCCGGATTCCGGTGCGCGTGGTCCGCGCAGGGAAGGTTCCTGATCCAGGCGACGTCATGAGCAGATCGCCCACCGCGCCGGACCTGGCGTCGAGTTTCCAGCACGGGAGCGATCTCTGCTTGCCGGAATATTCGCACTTCATCCCCATGGAAGCACCTGCGCTCACGGCGAAGCTGATCGCCGAGTAACTGGTCACACGCCTCATCTCACCAAATCCGCCTTCCCACCAACAACCTCCAAGACTCTGCGAGCTGCTCCGCTCCGGCCTCGTGCTATTTCCTGGGCGAGGCACCAACCATGTCAGCGACAGCAACAGTTGAAATTAATCGAGCCGAGATCAATCGCTCCAATGCCCGAAATTCCACGGGTCCGCGCAGCGATGCAGGTAAACAGCGTTCGTCGCAAAACGCTCTCAGCCACGGCCTAACGGCCCGCACCGCAGTCCTTCCCTCCGAAGACCCAGCCGCCTACGAACTCCACTGCCGCCAATTCCACAACGAATATCAACCCGCAAGCCCAACCGAAACCCAGCTAGTCCAGGAACTAGCCGACACCTCCTGGCGCCTGAACCGCATCCCGATCCTCGAAGCGGCCCTCCTCGCGCAAGATTGTAGCCCCGCGCGTGAGCAAGGGGACACACCTAGCCCCGAGTCCCCAGCCCCTAGCCCCCGGTTCGAAGTCCCCAGCCCCCAGTCCCTAGTCCCTGCGCTCGCCGCCCTAGGTCTCCACGGCCATCGCCTCTCCCGCCAATTCCAAAAAACGCTGGACCAACTCCGCGAAATCCAATCCGACCGCCGCAAGCGCCAACGCCGCGATCTCAAAGACGCCGCCGCCATGCTCGAACACCATAAACACAAAGGAATTCCCTGGGAACCCGCCGATCATGGCTTCGTTTTTTCAAAAGACCAAGTGGAACGCGCCGCCCAACGCATGCTGCGTCAAAAGGAGGCCGGCCACATCGAGCACGTGCTCTTCGGATCGTACGCCAACCCAACCAACGCCTATTGACCCTGCACCCCGTGGCGCACGCACTCCTGCGTGCCGCGTTCACACTCGTGTGAACGCCTGGTCTGCTTTACCATGAATGTAGTGACGATCGACGAACAACTAAACTATCTGAAAAAAGGCCTAGCCGAGTTAATTCGCGAAGAAGAACTGCGCGAGCGCCTGATTCAGTCCGAAAAAACCGGCCGCCCTCTGCGCATCAAAGCAGGATTCGATCCCACCGCTCCCGATCTGCATCTGGGCCACACGGTCCTCCTGCGCAAGATGAAACACTTCCAGGAGCTCGGCCACACCGTGATTTTTCTGATTGGCGATATCACCGGACTCATCGGCGATCCAACCGGCCGCAATATCACCCGGCCGCCCATGACGCGCGAAGAAATCAATCGCAACGCCGAAACGTACAAAGAGCAGGTGTTCAAGATTCTGGATCCGCACAAGACCGAGATCCGCTTCAACAGCGAATGGCTTGAGCCGCTCAGCTTCGTCGACATCATCAAATTGTGCTCCAAATACACGGTGGCGCGATTGCTGGAACGCGACGAATACACCAAGCGCCTCAAGGACGGCACGCCGATCTCATTTCATGAGCTGCTCTATCCGTTCAGCCAGGCCTACGATTCGGTGATGCTCAAGTGCGACCTCGAGATGGGTGGCACCGATCAAAAATTCAATTTGCTGGTGGGCCGTGAGATCCAGCGCGACTATGGCCAGCCGCCACAGATGGTCGCCACCGTACCGCTGCTTGAAGGCACCGACGGCGTCGAAAAAATGTCGAAGTCGAAAGGAAACTACATCGGCATCACGGAACCCCCCAAGGTGATGTTCCGCAAAGTGATGGGGATCAGTGACGAACTGATGTGGCGTTACTACGAGCTGCTCACCGACAAGAGCCTGCCACAAATCGCCGAGCTGCGCCAATCGCAGCAGCCCATGGCCGCGAAGCAGGCGCTAGCACGGCAGATCGTCGCGGACTTCCACTCGACCGAAGCAGCCACGCAGGCGCAGGCGGATTTTGATCGCGAAGTACGCGGAGGTCTAGAGCCGGCGGACATCGAGACCGTGCATTTTCCGCCCGAGGCCGGCTCAAGTTTGCCCAAGATCTTGCTCGGGACAAATATGGTCCAGTCACGAACCGATGCCGAGCGGCTGATTCGGGCCGGAGCTGTGGAGGTTGACGGAGTAAAGTACACTGACTTCTCACTTAAGCCCATCAGCGTAGTGGTCGTACGCGTCGGAAAAAAGTGGAAGCGGATCGAACCTTGAGATGCTAAACCTCGCCGACAACCTGAGCCAGAGCATCGACGCACTACGCCAGCACAAGCTGCGCGCGGTGCTAACCACCATCGGGCTCACCATGGGAGTCGCCACTCTGATCACGGTGATGACCATCGTGCAGGGCGCCAACGTTTACGTGGAACAAAAAATCGCGCGCCTCGGCACGGATGTTTTCCAGATCGCAAAAATCCCCTTCATCGTCACCGATTTCAACGAGGTCATCAAGGCGCTGAAGTATAAAGATCTGCACATGGAAGACACGCACGCGATCGCGGAAGGTTGTCCCGACTGCTCGCTGGTGGGCGCATCGGTGAGCGGCACCGCGCGGGCACAGTATCGCGACAAGGAAATGACCGACATTTCATTCATCGGCCACACTCCAACCATGGCGGATATCGACTCGCGGACCGTGCTGCAGGGCCGCTACTTCACCGACAGCGAAGATCAACGGTCGGCCTATGTGTGCCTGATTGGTGACGACCTTGCGCAGCAGCTCTTCGGCGGCGCAAGCGCCCTCGGGCAGATAATCCGCCTGGACAATCAGGAGTTCACGGTAGTGGGCACGATGGAGAGAATTGGTTCAGTGCTGGGGCAGGATCAGGACAACTTCGTGATTGTTCCCATGAATACTTATCTGCGCATGCGTGGAACCAGATCCAGCATCACCATCCAAGTGAAAGCCGCGGAAGGTGCGGCCTTTGCAAATGCGCAGGATGAAGCGCGGCTGGTTCTTCGCGCACGCCGGCACATCCTGCTGGGCGCATCGGAGGATTTCTTTATCGGCACCAAAGACAGCTACATTTCGCTCTGGCAAAGCATCAGCTCTGCATTTTTCGCCGTGTTCATCATGGTCAGCTCCATTTCAGCCGTAGTGGGTGGTATCGTCATCATGAACGTGATGCTGGTGAGCGTCACGGAACGAACCAAGGAGATCGGCATCCGCCGCGCTATGGGCGCCACCCAGCAGGACATCATGCACCAATTCCTTTCCGAGAGCGTTCTGCAATGCCTTGCGGGCGGCGCCATCGGCATCCTATTTGGATTCCTGTGCGCACTCGGGCTGCGCACCTTCACGTCGTTCCCAGCCTCCGTGCAAACCTGGGTTGCAATTCTCGGCCTAGTGTTAAGCTCCATCATCGGCTTGTTTTTCGGAATCTACCCAGCCACGCGCGCCGCCAAGCTGGACCCAGTAGTCGCATTGAGGACCGAATGAAATTTGCGTTCATTCGCGTTCATTCGCGGCCAATAATATGACCCGCCACGAAGCCATCGAAAACCTCCTGGTGGCGCTCGACACCCTGCGTTCGCACAAGGTCCGCTCCGGGCTCACCATCCTGGGCATCGTCATCGGTGTCACCTCGGTCATCACCGTGGCGTCCATCATCGATGGACTGAACCGATTCGTACAGACCAAAGTGGATTCACTCGGCTCGCGCACCTTCTTCGTCAGCCGCCTGCCTGCCGGACAGGATCCGAATCGTCTGCCGCTAAGAATTCGCATCCGGAAGTACCTGGACTTTTCAGACGCCGCGTACTTGCGCGAAACCTGTCCCGATATTGCGACCGCTACTACCTTCGGCACTCGCGCGTTCTTCTTCGGCCAAACCAATGTCATCAGCTACGAAGGCCAGCGGGTGGAACGCGTCTTCCTGCGCGGCGCCGAACCGGAGCTATCCGAAGCCATTCCCGCATACACAGTGGGACAGGGACGCTTCATCTCGCGTTACGATGAAGATCACTCGCGCGCCGTCGTGGTCCTGGGAGTGGACATTGCCGATTCCCTGTTCCCGCATTCTGACCCGCTCGGCAAACAGGTCCGCCTGAATGGCCAGCTATTCGAGGTCATCGGCGTTTTTGAAAAGGACTCGGGCTTCTTCGGCGCAGGTGGAATAAATCAATTTGCCATGATTCCGTTGAACAAGTTCCACAAGGACTATCCGGACACCAAGGAGTGGGCCATCGCATTCACGGCTCCCAAAGATGGCGATGTTCAAAAGGCTAAGGACGAAGTGACGGAGGCTCTGCGCCGGCGGCGCCATGTACCTTTCAAAGCGGAGAACGATTTCGAGATCATCTCGCCGGACTTCATTACGGCCTTGTGGAACAACCTCACTGGCGCGCTGGTACTCCTGACCGGCATCATCAGCTCGGTCGGCCTTCTGGTGGGCGGCATTGGAGTGATGAACATCATGCTGATCTCAGTCACCGAGCGAACCAGCGAAATCGGCGTGCGCAAGGCCATTGGCGCCCGCAAGGCCGATATCCGTCTCCAGTTTTTGATGGAGGCGACCGTGCTTTCCTGTACGGGCGGCGCAATCGGAATCACATTAGGAGCAATCATCGCCTTCGTGGTGCGGAGTTTGATGCCCTCCATCCCCGCCACGCTTTCGTTGCTTTGGGTAGTGCTGGGCGTAGGCATTTCGGTCGCGGTGGGCGTTTTCTTTGGATACTATCCGGCCAATCGTGCCGCGAATCTGGACCCGATCGTGGCTCTCCGCTATGAATAATGCCAAATCCATCGTGGCGCACGCACTCATGCCGACGCTTGGTTTGCTTGTCGCGAGCCAATGTACTACTAGACCTGAAAATCTTTGCAGCCCGCGAAGATTTGTGGGGCGGACCCCCTGGTCCGCGGCCGACGCCCCCGTCGGCCGGTTTTGGTTGCGGCTATGCTGTTGCGTGGGGCAGACGCTTCCGTCTGCCAACCTGATCCAAACGCTAAGTTATGAATAGGCGCCACTTCGTCTGGAAGCTGAAGAATCGCGAGCTGCTCGCCGGCGAACGCACGCTGATCATGGGCGTGCTCAACGTAACACCCGATTCTTTTTCCGATGGCGGAAATTATCTCGATCCGGATCGCGCCTTCGCTCGCGCCATTGAACTGGAAGAACAGGGCGCGGACGTCATCGACATTGGCGCAGAATCCACTCGTCCGGGCTCAGCGCGTATTTCCGAAGCCGAAGAATTGCGTCGCCTGATTCCGGTATTGAAGCGCCTGCGTGGAAAACTTGCCATCCCCATCTCGGTGGATACTTACAAAGCCGCTGTTGCAGAAAAAGCGCTGGAGCACGGCGTGGAGATCATCAACGATCCTTCAGGGCTGACGTTCGATGCACAACTAGCGCGCGTCACCGCCAATCATGACGCCGCGCTCGTCCTGAATCATATGCGCGGCACGCCGGAAACGTGGGCCAAACTCCCGCCGCTCAAGGACGTAATCGGCTCCATCCAGCACGATCTGGACGCATCAGTGCACCGCGCCGTGCATGCTGGAATGGATCGTGCGCGGATCGCGATCGATCCCGGGCTCGGCTTCGGAAAACGCAAGGAGCAGAACGCGGAGATTCTGGCGCGGTTGGGCGCCCTCGCAACGCTCGATCTGCCCATCCTGGTCGGTCCGTCGCGCAAGTCGTTTCTGGCTGAGTTGGACCGGTCCCGAGAGACTCCGCTCGACTACGCTACCGCGGCCGCGGTCACAGCCGCAATCCTGGCCGGCGCACACATCGTTCGCGTCCACGATGTCGCCGCGATGAAACTGGTCGCCCAAGTGGCGGATCAGATTCTCAACTCCGTTGGCACTTCGGACAGTAGTGAGTACCACGCTGGCCCACCACGATCCGGCGGATCGCCGTTCCGCAGGTAGGGCACGGCTCACCGGCGCGGCCGTAAACCTGGTGCTGCAACTGGAAGCTGCCTTTTTGTCCATCCGCGTCGACATAGTCTGAGATGGATGATCCTTTCAGGCGAATGGCCGTGGCCAGAATATCTACCATCGCGCGGTGCAAACGCGTGGCCCGCTCTTTGCTCAATCTGGACGCAATCGCGCGCGGGTGAATGCGAGCCTCGTGGAGAGCCTCGTCCGTGTAAATGTTTCCCATGCCGCGCAGAAATTTCTGATTCAGCAGCAGCGATTTGATCCCCGTCTTCCGCTTCTTAAGCCGCTCCAGAAAATCATCGAGCGCGATGTCGAGTGCATCCGGCCCCAAAGCCTCCGCGCGGTCCAGCAGCCCCGCGCTCCACTCGATTCGCCCGAAATGGCGGATGTCGTCGTAAACCAGAAGGCCTTCGTCGAGCTTGAAAATAGCGCGCGCGTAGGGGCCCGGCTCGGAATTGAGCAGCAGCTTGCCGGTCATCCCCAAATGAATCGTGAGCACGCCCTGTTCCAGCTCCAGCACAATGAACTTGCCGTGCCGCCGGACCGACTTCACAAGTTGATTGCGAACGCGCCGACGAAGCACGGGGAATTTCTGGCGCACCACGTGATGCGAAGAAAATTTAGCATCCAGGATGCGCCGCCCGGTGATCTTCGGCGCTAACGTCCGGACTACCGTTTCTACTTCAGGTAGTTCAGGCACGCGGCGCCGGGTCCAGCAGAATATCGTCCCCTTCCACTTTCACGGCGAACGTGTCCAGCTTAACCGCCGGATCAAAATCATTTTCGCCAGTGCGGCAATCGTAAGCCCACTCATGCCAGGGACAAGTTACGATATTGTCCTGCAATGTTCCTTGTCCGATGGGCCCGCCGGCGTGCGGGCAAATTCCCCACAACGCGTGCAGTTCGCCGCTAAGATTGCAGATCGCGTAGGAATCATCGCCGAGGATAACTTCCATCACCGAGCCGGGCGGTAGCGCGGAGAGTGCGCCAACTTTCACGAATGCCATACAAGGAATGTTTTACCACGTCTCTGGATGTGGGGCAGGCGCTTCCGCCTGCCAACTCACTTCTTCTAGAACATGGCGCGCGAGTACACTCCCCCGCGCTCCTGCGACGCCAGGTAGCACTCCGCTGCGTACGTGGATTCTCCCGCTTTCAGATTCACCGGAAAATCTTCCGCGCGCGCCGTTACGTCATTCATCCAGTCCCGCACATTGCCTGTGCCGGGATCGATGTGTTCGGGCGTCCCAAAGGAGCTGGCGCGCAGAGCCCGGTTCCCGATGACATACCGCTGCGTGATGACGGCGTACCCTTCGTTCCCGCAACGTCCGGCGCCAACCGCCGCACAGTCCGTGTTATGCACCACGCGAATCTTACTGAGGATCAGGACACCTTTCCCTCCCCGTATGTCCATGCCCAGCCCTTCGGCCACTTTAAGGGCAATGTCCTGATTCGCTGTGTTCGAAAAATCCAGGCCTTGCGCGTACATGCTGCCAACGTCGCGGCTCACCTGGTTAGCGTGATCGTTCCTGTTGGCGCTGTTATTCACCAGCAAAACTCCAATCGCCAGTGGAATAAAAAAGATCGCGCCCAGCGCGTACAGGGGAATCAGTGTTCCACGCGTCTGTTTGGAGCGAGTAAGCATGACTTCAAGATCAAGGTTAGTGCAAGGAATCGCAACTTACCAGAGGGCTTTCAGGTTCATTTTTGGAAGAATCCAACTTAGTACTGGTGATGCATCGGTATCAGTCGTATACCCGGATGGCTCTACGGACTAACGCAGAGTTAGTTCCATCCTGTTCGCAGGCGAAAGCGCGTGCGCCACTGTGTTTGCAGCAAAGTGGGGCAGGCGCTTCCGCCTGCTAAGGGTTTTCTAACGCAGCGCTTGGCCCCACTCCGCCTCTTTGCGCAGACGGGGTTTCAGTATCTTGCCGCCAGGATTTCGCGGCAACGCCTCCGTGCGGATCACCATGAATTGCGGGATCTTGAAATCGGCCAAGCGGCCCTTGAGAAACTCGCAGATCTCGCGCCGCTCCGCTTTCACGCCTGGTTTGAGCACTACTACTGCTCCCACTTTTTCACCCATCATCGGATCGGGCACGCCCATCACCGCACATTCGAACACCGCCGGATGCGCGCACAGCGCATTCTCCACCTCGACGCAATATACGTTTTCGCCGCCGCGGTTGACCATGTCTTTCTTGCGATCGACGATTTGGACGAATCCGTCTTGGTCGATGCGCGCCAGGTCGCCGGTGTGCAGCCAGCCTTTCACGAAGGTCTGCGCACTGGCTTCCGGCTTGTTCCAATAGCCTGGCACTACGTTGGGAGCGCGGACCAGCAATTCCCCAACGCTGTCCGAATCCGGCTCGAATAGATCCAGGTCCACCACCGGCGCGGCGAAGCCCACCGAATCGGGTCGTATGTGCGCGAACTCGTGTGGCAGAAACGTAGCCACTGACGATGTCTCCGTCAATCCAAATCCGTTGCCCACCCGCGCGTTCGGAAATGCCACCGCGATGCGGCCCACCAAGTCCGGCGCGATCGGCGCGCCGCCATACATCACCCAGCGAACGCCGCTGGTATCGATCTCGGAAAAATTCGGCTGATTGATCGCCATCCAATGAATCGCGGGTACCGACGTGAGTGAGTTGATGCGCTCTTCGCCGATGGCGCGCAAGAAAGCCTGCACGTCGAACGTGCGCATGATCACGGTAGTTCCGCCGCCTTCGCAACTGGTGAGCAGTTGGCTATTGCAACCGGTTACGTGGAACAGAGGTACGCTCACAAGCGTGCGCACGCTGCCATCCATGGGAAGCGGCGCGATGCGGCGGCACGTTTCGGTGTTCGAAAGAAAATTCTCGTGCGTGGTCATGGCGCCTTTTGGAAATCCGGTGGTCCCGCTGGTATAGAAGATGGCGGCCAAATCGGTTGGCGCGAGATTTTCTACGCCGAATGGAGCGCCCGCAGGCAACGGCTGGCCGGGCAGAAAGACGAACCGCGACCCCGAATCGTTGATTACATATTCCACTTCGGGCTCCGCAAAGCGCGTATTGACTGGCACCACAACGGCGCCAGCCATCAGTGTTCCCCAAAACGCGATACACCAGTCCAGACCATTGCCCAGCCGGATCGCCACGCGATCGCCGGGCGCGATTCCAAGGCTTTTCAAGCCGCCCGCGAGACGAGCCGCACGGTCCCACAGCTCACGATAGATGACCCGTTCGCCGCCGATCTCGACGATAGCTTCGCTCGATGCGTGCTGGTCCACTGTGTTGCGCAACATTTCGAGCAGCGAACCAGGACGCCCGTCATAGCGCGAAATGTTGTCCTCGCCGCGCGTGATGCCGGATTGATCGAAAGGCCGAATCATCCTATTTAGTATGCATTCTGCCGCTCGAAAATGGCGCGCGGATTGTCTACGAGCATCATGCGGATCTGGTCGTCAGTCACGCCGCGCTGCTTCAACGCCGGGATCACATCGTTGTGGATGTGCAAGTAGTGCCAGTTAGGCATCATTGCCGGCAGATCGCGCTCCGGCAGCCAGTCGTTAAAACAGGCGGCATCGTGCGAGAGCACCATTTTGTCCGCGTGGCCGCGCTCGCACATCCGCGCCACGGTATTCACTCGATCTTCAAACGGAAGAAAGGTGTCTATTCCGAAGCGATCCATGCCCAGGTAGGAGCCGCTTGCGATCAGCTCTTCGAGATACGCGATGTCGGTGGTGTCGCCAGAATGCCCGATGACGACGCGCGAAAGATCCACGCCTTCTTCGCGGAAGACGCGCTGCTGCTCCAGGCCGCGCTTGGTGCCCGCGTGAGTGTGAGTGGAAATCGGGACTCCCGTTTCCCGATGCGCCTGCGCAACGCATCGCAGAACCCGCTCCACGCCTTTCGTCATCCCCAGGGTATCCGTGGCGCACTTCAGAATTCCCGCCTTCACGCCCGTGTCCGCAATGCCCTGCCGGATGTCGCGCACGAACATGTCCACCATCAGCTCCGGACCCTCCAGCATGGTTCCAGGTCCACGGAAATGAAAGTAAAACGGAATCTCGTTGTAGGTGTAGATTCCGGTCGCCACGATAATGTTCACCGGCGTCCCCGCCGCCACGCGCGCGATGCGGGGAATGTAGCGGCCGAGGCCAATCACCGTAAGATCCACCACCGATTTGATCCCGCGCGAGGCGAGTTCGTTGAGCCGCGCAACGGCTTCCTGAATGCGCCGTTCCTCGTCACCCCAAGCCTCCGGATAATTCAGCATGATCTCGGTGGAGAGCACGAAGATATGCTCATGCATCAGGGTGACGCCGAGTTGGGCGCTGTCGATGGGTCCGCGAACTGTATTTACCATGGCCAAGCTATCTAGCGTACTCAAAATCCCACCCGCCGTTCCAGCGATTGAAACCGGGCGTCCGTTCGCAGCGTGTCCCACTCGTAGGCGACTTCCAGGGCGATTAGCCCCGGCGCGTGCTCGCGATATGCTTTTTCCAGAAAGCCGAACGCCCGATCTCGATCTGGGAGCGCTGCGTAATACCGCGCGAAGTCGAGCGGAGAAATATAGTTTCGTTTTTGAGAATTCCTTGAGGTTCGCCAAAGCAGCTTCCGCTTGCCGCCTGTTTCCGGAAGCGGCCCACGCGTGAGCCACTCCCGCGAGATATCCCTGGCCATACACGTCCTTCGTCCGTTCATAAGCGGCGATCGCTTCGGTCCACTTCCCCTGCAGTTCATTACCGCGCGCGACGTAAAGGTACGCGCCTGTGAAAGCAGGATCCATCTCCAGTACACGCTCGGCTTGCTTGAGCGTTTTGCCTCCATCGCGCATATCGCTGTAAAGCCATGCCAAGTGCATGGAGCCCAGAATATCCAGCGGAGCCAGATCGAGCGCGCGTCGGTTTTCCTCAAGAGCCTCATCGAAGCGCTTCCGCAACTGGAGATAGTGTGAATAATTCCGGTGATTGTCGGAGTCGTTGGGGTTCAACTCAATGGTCCGGCGGAACTCACGTTCCGATCCAGCCCAATCCCAGTCGTACCATAACTTGATTCTGGCGAGAGCGCCATGCGCCTGGGCAAGGTTGGGATCTAGTTCGAGTGCCTTTTGGACAGCAGCGCGCGCCTGAGGCGCCACGGTGGCAGGGTCCGCGGAGCCAATGTCCGCGCCCAGCGATGTGTAGCAACCCGCCAGCGCCGCCCATGCCTCGGCATTGCCGGGATCTTTTTCGACCGACTGATGGAAATAGCCGATGGCCTGCTCCGCTGCCGCGGGGTTCCTTCTGTTCCACAGGAACCGGCCTCGCAACAATGCGTCGTAAGCTTCGGGATTGGCCGGGCGCCGTTGGGCGAGCTTGGCGCCCTCTTCCGGCGTAAGTTTCACCTTCACCTGATCGACGATGGCCTTGGCCACTTGTCCCTGCAGCCCGATGATGTCGGCCATCTCGCGTTGGTAGCTGGCCGCCCAGAGATGACGATCCCGCCGCGCATCCAGGAGCTGAGCCGTGACCCGCACGTGATCGCCGGAGCGCAGCACCGAACCTTCCACCACTGCATCCACGTTGAGTTCGGCGGCAATCTCACGCAGGTTTTTCCTGGTGTGCTTAAACTGCATCACCGACGTCCGCGAAATCACCCGAAGCGAGTGGATCTGCGCCAGGTCCGTGATCAGTTCGTCAGTCATTCCGTCGGCGAAGTAGTCCTGATTGGAATCGCCGGAGAGGTTATCCAAAGGAAGCACGGCAATGGATCGTATTCGGGCCGGCGCGCTTTCGCGTGACCACAGGAGCCATGCGATTGCGGCAACAAGCAGCAGGACAGCCAGTCCCGCGCCGACGGCCCGCTTTGTCCGGACGCCGCGAGTAAGAGGGCGCTCGGTGGACTCCACGGGTGCCGCTGCTTCGGGAGCCGGAGCCATCTTTTCAATGGGCGCGATGAAGCGGTACCCGCGCTTCGGCAGCGTTTCGATAAACCGGGGCGATGCCGCTGAGTCATCCAAGGCATCACGTATCTTGGTAATCGCCTTGTTCAGGCCCGTGTCGAAGTCGACGAAAGTGTCGGATTGCCAGAGCTTCTGGCGCAGCTCGTCGCGCGTCACGAGTTCGCCCGAGCGTTCCAAGAGCGAAACCAGCACGCCAAAGGGCTGCTCCTGGATTCGCACCTTGCAGCCAGCCTTCCGCAATTCCCGGGTACGGAGGTCGAGTTCGAAGACTCCAAAACGAATCGTCTGCGAATCTCCCGCCATGTCCAGCAAGTCTTTCCGCTGCCACGCAGGGAATGCGGGCATGTAAGTCCGTCGTGCTCAGCCTATTATACGGGAACCCGCAATCCCTCCTGAGGGAAGGCCGGAAGCATGGACAACCAGGCCCCATGGAAGCGAAACTGGAGCTCCCTTTTGGGGGAAATTCAAGGAGGAGTTATGAAATTGACGAACGGACTAATGGCGAGCGCCGGATTGACTGCGGTCCTTTTTCTAGGATTGTTCGCGAACACTTCGCGAGGACAGACCCAGCCGGGCGGCGCCTACAACGAGAAGGTTCAGCTCGGGCTTGCGATTGCACCCGTTCCGCTGAAACTAACGGCCGCTAACCAAAACATGGTTGGATTGGGCAGCTATCTGGTGAACGCAGTGTCGGACTGCAATGGGTGCCACACGGCTAGCCCGATGACCGAATATACGTCCAGCCCATATTTTGGCCAACCGGCCATCATCAATTCGGCGACCTATTTGGGGGGTGGCCAGGATTTCGGTACGTTAGGGCCGAACTCCACAACACACATTGTTTCCCGGAACCTGACGCCGGATAAAACCGGGATGAGCGGCGGCCACACCTTTGCAGAGTTTTTCCAGATCATCCGTACCGGCGCCGATCTGGACCATATTCATCCGTCTTGCTCTTCGACGGTAACCACCAACTGCCTCCCGCCTCCATTCCAAGGCGCCCTTTTGCAAATCATGCCGTGGCCCGTCCTTCAGAACATGACGGTGGACGATCTCACTGCCATCTATGAATATCTGAGCGCCATTCCTTGTTTGGAGGGTGGTCCAGGCGAGCCCCCGGTCCGCTGCCATTAGTGGGATCGAGAGTGTTCGCGCCACGCGTAGCGCACGCACTTTTGCGTGCCGCGTTGCCACTCCTGGCGA
>PMUN01000249.1 GCA_003166875.1 Bryobacterales bacterium
GTCCTGCACGCCTTCCAGAAGAAATCGAAAAAGGGTATCGCAATGCCCAAGAAAGATCTTGACCTCATCCAACGCCGGCTGGCTGAGGCGGAACGTCTCCACAGAGAAAGGCATAACTAGCATGACTCCGAGAATGAAAAAACCGATCAAGGCAACCAAAGGCAGTAGGAATGTTTTCGCCGACCTTGGACTGCCCCATCCCGAACAGGAGCTCCTCAAAGCGCGGCTGACGCTCCAAATCTACCGTATCATCAAGGAACGCGGCCTTACCCAGGTTGAAGCCGGAAAGATCCTTGGCATCCAGCAACCCCATGTGTCCTTATTGATGCGCAATCGCTCCGGCACCTTCTCGGTCGAACGCCTCATGGACTTCCTGACCGCTCTTGGCCAGGACGTTGAAATCACGGTAAGGCCGACTCGCAAACAGCACGGCGCAATGTTCGTAGTCGTCGAGTGAGACACGGGGGATCTCACATCCCAGCAGAGGACGATGTCAGTTGTTTGGAACTCTGCTCCCGCCTCTTGTGGGCATGGGCTCAGGCCGTTGACTTACGCGGAACGATGTTATACAGTTTGTATAACAGTGCGCTTCGAATGGGATTCAAAGAAGAATCGAACCAACCAGATGAAGCATGCTGGTTTGGACTTCGAAACCGCAGCTCGCGTGTTCAACGATCCGAACGTGGTAGTTATTGAGGACCGCGTTGTCGATGGCGAACAGCGATGGCACGCAATTGGGTCGGTTTCTGCGGCTCTTCTGTTGGTAGTGCACATGTACCGTGAGGACGATATCAATGGCGAAGAAATCATCCGGATCATCTCGGCGCGGGAAGCGAATCAGCGTGAGCGCCGAATCTATCTTCAGCAAGCCGCCGAATAAGACTCAAAAGGCGGTCCTGGCTCGCATCGCCAAGCGTCAAGCCGCCGGAGACGATTCTGGTATCGACTACTCGGATATCCCTCCACTGAGCGACGCGCAGCTGGCGCAAGTCCGCCGGGCGCCTAAAGTGCTGGTGGCTGCCCGCCTGGATCGCGACGTCTATGAATGGCTCAAGCGGTACGGAGAGGGCTATTCGACACGCATTAACTATATCCTTCGTACAGTGATGTCCAGAGCACGATAGCGTCAGCCTGGGCGGTGCTTTTTTCACGCTATGGCCGGTAGCTTGCTCTCTGACATCTGTTGCTTGACGCATATGGGGCGTCCTTTAGGTCGTACAAAAATGGGGAATTCCAGCAGGGGCAGTGCTTACCTTGCACACGATGAGGCAAGCGTCCGAGATAACCTTTCAGACTATCCGCAACAATACAAGTGGAAGGAATCGCGTGCAACGCGTGCAGTATTCGCACCGTAGTTGTGAACGTCGCTACCTCCCGACCGTGGCAAGTTTAAGGTGCAGGGCCCTCCGGTTGCGAACTGATGAGATAGCAAGAGGAAATCGAGGAAGTAGCGCTCTCATTTCCCATCCTTCTTCTGCGCCTTGGCCCATCTCGCCATCACAGCCTTCCGGCCCTGCTCGCTGAGTTGCTCTTTGGTGAGACTTTTCTTTCGCGCCTTTCCGCCACGTGCACCTTGCTTCCTAAAGAAGTCAAGCGCCTCTGCCGACAATCCAGCCTTCTTCTTCGCCACTACCCCCAAAAGCATACTAACCCCGTAAGCATCTTGCAATGCGCACTTGACTTATACGTAGGCCCTACGTATAATGGAAAATGATGCAACATCAAGGAGAACCAAGGCCGATCATGAGCCCATTCCAAGCTGACGAACGCTACTTCAAAACGCCCGAAGTTGCCCACATCCAAGTGCTCAGCCGCAATCCCAACGGTTTTGTCCCAGAAAACCTGGAAGGGACCCCGAATGACCACGTGGAGGCCATAGCGACGCCGTACCTGCCCGCTTCACCGCTCAAGCCCGCCAGCAAGAGAGCGGAAATCGCCCGCCCGGAAACACAGCCGCTCCACGTCCTCGAAATCGAAGTGAACTGCGAGGAGTGCGGTGGCTCGGGCTTTGATCCTGGCGGCATCGACCCCTGGGGACCAGAACCATGTCCAGCGTGCCACGGCGCGAAAATGCAGAGGATCACTCGAAACTACCTGGCCGAAGCCTTCCAGATCGCAGCTAACCCAGAAAGCACGCGCCCCGTGGAACGCCAGCACTTAGTTGCCGTAATTCAGCACTGCCGCAAGGCCATCAGTGCGCTGGTGATCTTACCGGAGGTGGCATGATCCAACTTAAATCAAGGCGAAGTCGTGAGGCTCCGCCCAGCAAGACACCGAAACGAAATGGAGAAACTGTCAATGCTACTTTCAGCCCGCAACGGGAATACCGAAAGCGCGCAGCAGCCGGTGGCTACACCGACTGCCGCGCAGGATCGTCCTGTTTCCAGAAATGAATCGCACACAAGTCATATCGCTCTCTCGCGGCCCGAGCCACTCCAGTTCCGCAAAGCCGTGAAGTACGATGCCAAGCTGCGCTTTGCCGTTTGTGGCCCCTCGGGGAGCGGAAAGACCTACACGCTCCTGCAACTCGCAACCGAACTAGGCGGACCTGTTGCACTGGTTGATACCGAGCGCGGCAGCGCCAGCAAGTACGCCGATATCTTCGAATTCGACGTGCTCGAACTCGAATCGTACGATCCCCAACGGCTGATCGAAATTATCGACGAAGCTGCAGCAAAGGGTTACCGGGTAGTTTGTATCGACTCGCTGTCGCACTTCTGGAATGGCAAGGACGGTGAGCTCGACAAAGTGGATCGGGCAGCGCGGCGCATGCAAACACCCAATAGCTTCGCCGCCTGGAAGCAGGTTACACCGCTTCACAACGCACTGATCGACAAGATCGTCAGCGCGCCGCTGCATATCCTGGCCAGCATGCGGGCCAAGACCGAGTGGATACTGGAGCGCGATGAACGGACCGGCAAAACAGTTCCCCGCAAGGTGGGACTCGCTCCGGTAATGCGCGATGGCATCGAGTATGAATTCGATGTCTGCGGCGATATGGACCAGGAGAATACGCTGGTCATCACTAAGTCACGATGCCCCAAACTGGCGGGCGGAGTGTTTCCAAAACCAGGGAAGGAACTGGCGGATGTGCTTAAGGAATGGCTCGGAGGTGTCCCGGCGAAACGAGTTGAGCCGGAGCCATCCAAAGAAGCTACGATGGCGCCGGTTGAGCCGAAGAAGGGCGGGGCAGTAAACGGGGTAGGCGGGCTGCAGACAGTAGCGGTACTGACCGAGGAACTGGCCGCGATCTGGAAGAGGATGTGTTCGCCGCGGGGTGTAGTGAAGGAGTTCGATGCGCTCAAGGCATCGGTCGAGGCGCTCGCGGGCTCGACGGGCGTGTCCGAGTATTACCGCATTCTGCGGCAGCACGGCGTCGATCGCCCCGGGCAATTCCAGAGCGCACAGCCGGCGCGGTTGTGCGCCAAGGACGTTTACATCCTGCTGGAACAACTGCGGTCGAACGTCCGGGAGAATCAGGGCGAGGTGACGCTAGCCGGAGAGGGTGAAGCGGTGAGCGCCGAGACATTGGGACAGGCGGGCTGACGCATGGCAAACGAGCTAATCAAGTTTCCAAACAACGGCTGCACGCTGTACGAGCTCGAAGACAACCTTCAGGCTCTGGCCAATAGCATCGCCCTGGCCGAAGACGAACCCACGCGCCAGATTATTTTGGACGAGATTGGCCAGGCGCTGCGCCGCACCAAGGAAAAACGGGATGCGGTGGTGGCCTTCTTGAAACACTGCGAACATCAGCGGAAGTTCGCCGATGCCGAGATTGAGCGAATCGAGAAGCGGAAAGCCTTTATTGCGAGCGTCGAGGAGCAGCTGGAAAGCTACGTCGTTCAGTTAATCGAACAACTCGCGCCGGCCGACCGGAAGGGTATTCAGCGCCTGGAGGGGAACGTCTCCAGCATGCGCATCCAGAAGAATCCCGATTCAGTCTTGATTACCGATCTGAGTGCGATTCCCGCGGCCTACAAGCACGTGACGGTCACGATGCCGGCCTATGTTTGGGAGGCAATGCTGATCCGCGTGGGCTCCGAGGACCGGAAGGTGTTTGAATCACGGGTCGAGAAAGTGGAACCGAGGCCCGACAAAAAAGCTATCGCGGCGGAACTGAAGAACGGCATTGCGATCACCGGCGCCGACCTGAAGTTCGGTGGGCACCGATTGGTGATCGGGTAGGAAGGAGGCGGGATGACCAAGAGGAGAGCGGAGCGGCTGACTGGCTACGAGGTTCGCGATCTGCCGCCTGAGCGAGGTTTATGTACAGTGGGGGCTTTTGAAGGCGAAAGGCTGGTGGTGAAGGCGGTGGGCCGCGCCGATTTCATTGCACTTCGTGCCCTGGTACACGGTGTACTTCTCGTCCACAGCCGCAAGGCGATGGAGCAGCATGGCTGGCGGTGTGCGCGGTGCCCGTCGAGCGGGCGGCTCGACGTTCATCACCGCAAGTACCTATCGCATGGTGGAACGCACCGCGTGGAGAACCTCGAGCCGGTCTGCCGGGACTGCCACAAGTTGATTCATCGGGATGAGCGGTCGCAGTGAATTGGATCTTTTCGGCTGCGGGCCGCCAGAGACCGATCGGTGCACAGGGTCGGAGAAAAATGGAGAACACGTCGCGAGCAGAGCTTGATTTGGCTCTGTCCCGTGCGTCGGTTCATTTCCCAATGCTGTTTATTCTGAGTTGTGATGGGCAAAGTCCCATGACCTGTTAACATTGATGTGGGCCGGCAGAGGCCCTTCCTAGTCTATTATTTCATGCCTATGAGACGTACCCATATTGTGATCTCCGAGCAGTTGGTAGCCCAAATTGACACGTTGGTCGGCAAGCGCGGCCGCAGCAACTTCCTTACCCGGGCCGCTGAAAAGGAGCTGATGCGCTTACGCCAAATCAAGGCCCTGCAGGCCGCCGCGGGCGCCTGGAAGGACAAGGACCACCCGGAGCTGAAGCAGGGAGCCGCTAAGTGGGTTAAGAAGCTGCGCCGGGAATACGATCGGCGCCTGGAAAGAGTAACCGACCGTTGACATGGCGACTTTTCTGCTCGACACCAGCGTCATCATTGACGCGCTCAACAATAAACGTGGTCGTCCCGCTCTGTTGTTGGAACTCCTGAACGATGGCCACCTCTTGGCCTGCTGTCCAATTAACGTGACCGAAGTATATGCGGGCTTGCGGCCCAAAGAAGAAGTCGCCACGGAAGCCTTTCTTGCCAGTCTGCAATACTTCCCCATTACCGTGGCGGCTGCCCGCTCAGCTGGCGAGCTCAAGCGCGAGCATCGCCGCAAGGGCATTACTCTCAATCTCGGTGACGTGATCATTGCAGCCGTCGCGCTCTCCAACCAGTTGATCTTGCTCACTGACAACGTCAAAGACTTTCCAATGAAAGAACTTTCCCTTTACCCGCTCCCAAAGGATAACCATGCAGCGGGCTAAAGAGTGACCGGCTAACGAGGTCTCTGTGAGGCTCATGAGTCCGAGAACCCTGGTGCGCGACCTCGCTGGCGCTATCATCGCAAAGGAGCACTTTGCCCGCAATGGCAGCGGAGTCCTGTACGCGTACCGAGGTGGCGTTTACAGACCCGATGGCGAAATGCTGATTCGCCAGCGTGTCAAGCATCTGCTCTTAGACTACGACGGCTCCGAGATGTGGAGCAGGGCGCTCGGGCGAGAGATCGTCGAGTTCATTGCGCTGGATGTGCCCGAATTGCCGGAACGGCCCTCAGGCGAGCTGATCAATATCGAGAATGGATTCCTGAACGTCAGAACCCGGCAGCTCTTCCCACACTCGCCCGACCTTTTATCCACCATTCGCATTCCGCTTACGTTTAACCCACAAGCGACCTGCCCTGAGATCGACAAATTCATCGGCGAGGTCTTCCCGGAGGACGCGGCCGACCTGGGTTGGGAGGTCCTCGGCGATCTGCTCACGCCCGACCGATCGGTGCAGAAGGCCATCTGCCTGCTAGGTGAGGGCGGGAACGGTAAGAGTGCATTCCTTGATCTGGCAACCCGCTTCGTCGGCGCCGAAAACNNTGGCGAACATCTGCACAGATCTGCCCAGTGATCGACTGTCAAGCTCCGCCATGTTCAAGGCCATTACGGGGTGCGATCGCATCACGGCGGAGATCAAATACCGCGACTCGTTCGAATTCACGCCGTTTGCGCGCCTTCTATTCTCGGCGAACCGGCTACCGGCTAGCAACGATGCATCTCAGGCGTTCTTTGACCGTTGGCTCATCGTGCCTTTCTCAAAACGTTTTCGTCATATGCGCGGCGAGACGCCCCGCCACATTCTGCATGCCCGATTGTGCGGACATAGAGAACTGAGCGGCGCCCTGAACAACGCGCTGGACGGCTTAGAGCGAGTTCGCAGGCGCTGCTGGTTTANNTCCGAATTGCATGCGGCTTACACGTCAGCCTGCCGGCAATCCTCTCGTAGGCCAGCCTCTAAACAGCTGTTCGGGCGGCGACTTCAAATGCTCCGTCCCCAGATCGAAATGGCCCAGCGCAGTCGAGATGGTCGCCGCGTGTGGGTATACACAGGAATCGATTTGAGAGACAGAGCAGATGAGCCAACAGGCGACAAGCTGTCCATCAACCTGGAATAGTCTCTGCGCGCGATATTCGGCGGACAGTCAACTCCGGCGGGCGCAGTTCGTGGTGCAGGTACCTCTACCAGTTAAAAGGACGACATCAGAAATCGTTCAAAGCGGTGCGGCAAACTTGTGGAACTGAGCGGCCACGAGGTTCGCGAGGCGCCGCCGGGGCTAGGGTTATGTTAGGTGGAGGCTTTTGAGGGTGAACGGCGGGTGATGAAGGCGGTGGCCCGCGCTGATTTCATTGCACTCCGGGCCCTGGTACACGGCGTGCTTCTCGTTAATAGGAAAACACTAGTGGGACCACTAAATACCATTTCCCAACTGGCACAACCCAAGTTATGATGGAATCATGAATAGCAAAGTGACCCTCGACCGAGCGGGCCGCGTCGTGCTTCCCAAGAACCTCCGGGACGAGCTGCACCTCTCCCCAGGCGACACTCTGGATGTTACGGTCCATGGCGACGAGGTCAAGTTGCGCCCCCGGCGCAGCTCCTCGCCTCTGCAAAAGAAGCAGGGCGTCTGGGTCTTCAGCACCGGCAAGCCCATGGCCTCCGACGAAACCGCGGAAGCGCTCCGCGATATCCGCGAGCAGCGCGATCGCCGGAATTCCGAGGAGACCAAGTGAAATCTTTCCTCGATACTTCCGCGCTGGTCGCCGCGTTCCACGTTGAGCACCCGCATCACCAGCCAAGCTTCGATCTTTTTGTCCGCTGCCAGAAAAGCGACGCGTGCTGTGGCCTGCACAGCCTCGCCGAAGTCTACGGCACCCTCACTGGCATGCGAGTCGCCTCCCGGCGCGCGAGCGGCGATCAGGCCCTTCTGTTCATCAGCAATATCCGCGAGCGCTTCACGCTCGTGGGTCTCGACGAGCAGGAGTATTTTCACATGCTCGACGATTCCGCGACGGTCGGCATCCTCGGCGGGGCCATCTATGACGCGATCCTCGGACATTGCGCGCTCAAGGCCGGCGCCGAAACCATCTACACCTGGAACACGAAAGATTTCCTGCGATTGCCCGCAGCGATCGCCGGCCGCGTGAAAACACCGGATCAAGCACGGATATGACGATTAATCATTCCAGGCGGTCGGCGCCGCGTTTGCCTGCGCGGAAATTGAGATGCCCGACCTTACCGGCTTGCGCGATCGCGCGCTCGTCGGCGTCATGACCTACACCTTCGCGCGCGTGAACGCCGTGCTCCAGATGAAAGTGCGTGACTATTTCGTGCAGGGGTGCCGCGGCTGGGTGCGGCTGCACGAAAAAGGTGCCAAAGAGCGCGAGGTGCCTTGTCACCACACTATAGCAGTATCTCGACGAATACATTGCGGCTGTCGTCCCAGGGTGTGCGACATAAAAGTGGAGGCCAAAGGGATTCATCAGGAAACGGCTGGAATCCGAGCGTAGGTGTACACGAGGCTGGGGGAGGATGGTGTGGGGCAGCTTGGTAAGCTGCAGCCGATTGTCAATCGGCCAACCGCCCGTGCTTGCACTACACTGCGGCGGTAGCCAACCGCCGCGCAGGCTGCCAGCCTGCCCCACATCACGCCAGCTATTCCACTTTTATGTCGCGCACCCGTCGTCCCAGACTGAGCCTGTTCGTCAACCTTTCCAATCCCGGTCAGGGGGGCGAACGCACTAGAGCCTCCTTGCCAGTACGAATCGAAATACCAAATGAAAATTCTCGCCACCGCAGGCGCGGGCTTCATCGGCCCGTGCTTCATCAGCTCGCCCTCTACGATGCCTCCCTTCACATCGTCCATACTGATACCTTACCCACCGCTCGAGTTGTAGAACTCCGATTGATGCCCATAATCCCGCCGCTCAGCTTCCCCACAGCCGTCCGATGAGGTCCTTTGGGTAAGCCATCAGTACCGTGCCGAAGATCTTGGTCCATTCGGAGTAGAAGAGCGCCCGCGAGTGATCATCCATCCACCATCGATCCGCATGAAACTTGGGCTCCGGCCCCGGAACCGAAATGAAATCGATGCCTGGGCAAAACAGTCGAAACACAATTGCCGACCGGCGTGAGTGGAAATCGCTGGTTACGAGAATCACCCGCTTCACGTGACGTCTTCGGAGCTCGCCGCGAAGGGCAATCGCTTCCTCGATAGTGGAACGAGCGTTGTGTCCGAAACTTTCAAACAAGTGCGTTGAGTAGCCATGCGTGGCGAGGAACGCAATTGCGTAGTCGCCCTCTGTTCCACGCTGATAGGGTCCGCCGCTGATCAATACCACGGGTGCGTATCCTTGCTTCGCCAATTCGGCCGCCTTGAAGACTCGGGGCCCATAGAAGTCTCCCGCCAGGACCAAAATAATGTCAGCGGATTGCGGAGGCAGAGAATAAACCAGGTAGCGCCCAAGAAACGAAAGCGTGGGTTGCCAGCGGATCAGTCCGGCCACGAACATTGCTCCCAGCAAGACCAGGAGCAAGCGAAGGAACCACTGTCGAAGCTTGCGAACGTCGATACTTTCATCTTAGCGTCTCAGACGTCCCAGCAGAGGTTCCGAGAACTGGCATTGAATCGGATCCGCGAAATCTTCGGCTTAGGGCGGCCTCCGTTCGGGCTGATATTAAGTTCTAGCCGGGGATTCCGAGATAACGGAATCCGAACCTGGTCAACCTCGCCCGATCCAATGCATGGCGCTCATCCAGCACAATGGGCGATCGCATACGCCCCGGCCAGCGCCTCCCAATCCAGCTCCAGATATTGCTGCCACTCGGTGACCAATGCCAGAGCGTCCGCGTCATCAGCTACTTCCTCATAGACGCGGGGAAACTTGCGTATGCCCAACACCACGTACCCTCTCGACACTACTTATATCTAAAAAGATCACCTAGACGTGCAGTTTTAGTTCAGAGCTGGGATAGGATTCCGAATTAGGAGATCCGGATGAGCCGCATTCTATCGGTTGGTGTCTCGATGGGCGTCTGCTTCAGCGCTGAATTTGTTGGCAGGCCGCACACGGTCGACGTTCCTTGCAAAATGCCGGCGTCGGCTGACAGGTCAGTAACGGCCCAGCCGTACGGCGTGCCGCGGAGCAACGCGGTAATGAGGATGCGGGGATGAGTGTCAAGAAGCAGGTTGCGAACGTGTTGCGTTGCGTGCTGCCGATCCAGGCGTACCTTGACTTGGAAACGCGCTATATGCGGCGTCATGCGATTCACTGGCTTCGGCAGGAAGGCATGTTGGATCTTGCTCTGAAGGTAGCGGAACATTTCGACTACACCGTGCAAAGCGGTCCTTTTCGCGGCATGCGCTACACTCGGGCCGCGGTCTTAACGCATCACGCCACTCCCAACCTGCTTGGCACCTACGAGCGGCAGTTGTATCCGTTCCTTGAGGAAGCCGCTACCCGTTGCGACCTGATAATCGACATCGGTGCAGCGGAGGGGTACTATGCAGTCGGTTTGGCGTGGTTGACCGGCAAGCGGGTTGTGGCGTTTGACGTGAACGGATGCGAGCGCCAGATGATCAAAGAAATTGCCGCTCTGAACCAAGTCTCGCCTCTGGTAACAATTTCGGGCTGGTGCAGTAGCGGCAAGCTGGTGGATCTGGTGCGCGGCAAGCGCGCCCTGATCTTCTGCGACATTGAGGGGGGCGAGTTCAGCCTGTTCACTCCAGAAGTGGTGGATGCACTGCTCGGCTGCGACGTGTTCATCGAATTGCATGGCACGCGGGAAGAGAATCGCAGCTTGATCGAGAGCTTCGTGGGAAGGGATCCGATAATCTTGGATCACCCCAAGGAGCCCGCCGGCGCGTCGA
>PMUN01000029.1 GCA_003166875.1 Bryobacterales bacterium
CGCCCCTATGCCGATCAATGGTGGATAACGCGCTGTTCCGCAAGCTTCCTAAAACGCCGTATCTTGGGAGCGTCACGAAAACATGCCCCGAGTACGGCTCTTTTTCCAACACCGTTTGCGCCACCGCGCTCAGCCCGGTGAACCCGCGCCGCAGATCGGTGACGCCGGCGGCAATCCAGATGTGGGTGCCGCTCGGCAGCGAAATCATCGACCCACTCGCTCCAGGATGAGCCGCAGGCTGTCGGTGTCCACCGCTCCTTCGATACGGATGCGGGCTCTTCCGATCTCCACCACAATCACGCCCGCGTAAAACTTCGTGGGCGCTTGCTCCCCACTCACCACTTCGCTGATCCGCACCGGCACCAGTTGCGCTGCGGCCGGCCCCACCTCCAGGCGTCCCTCGCGATACAGCTTTCGCCAATGGAACACTTGGTTGGCGTTCACCCCATGCTGCCGGGCGATGACGGCCACCGACGCTTCCGGCTGCAACGTCTCTTCCACGATCTGACGCCGCTCTTGCTTCGACCGATATCGCCGCTTCGCCGACGCCTGGCTGAGCAAAACTTCCGCGCTTCGCGCACTTCCCATTCTTCCAAGATCACAGGCTTGGATTGCCGAGGGAAGGCGGTCCTCACCGGACGCTTACTCTCTTCCGACGGGAGTGGTGAATGGACACGACCACAACCCGGTCAGCAGAAACCATTCCACGTAACTAATCGACTGCCCGACCGACCGTTATCGACAGACCGGCGTCAGCCATTCGGCCGACCTGATTGGATCGCCATGCGACAAGTAGACGCTCACACTCTCCAGGCAAGACTTGATGTCATCAATGGAAGTGTCGAGCAGCAGCCCAGCGCCTGAATAAGAAAATGTTTGCGCCAGGAGGGCGACGCGTTCTGCCGTTAAGTCCACAGCAGGATGTGGCTCATGACGGCTCTCAAAGCGGTGGACAGCAGTTGTGGGTTCGACCTTACACTCGACGAGATAGATTGGCACGCTGAGCTCTTTTGAAATGTCTATGATTTCGCGTCGGTGTTCAAGAGGTCCAAATGTGGCATTTAGGATGACAGGAACTCCGTGAGTTAGGAGAGTGCTGGCGACAAATTCCATCGCCCGGTAGGCGACCACTCTGTCCGCCTTCGACTGAACCGATCCCGGCATCAACCGTTTTCGGATACTGTCCATTTCGAGATGTTGAATCCCAGTGGCGGAGGATAAGGACTGAGCAAGCGCTGACTTGCCAGAACATGGGGGCCCGGAAAAGATGATCAGAGTCTTTTTCTGAATAGAGGGCGTCATACTCACGTGATGTCTAACTTGAGGTGTTTAGCAACGGGCAGTTTGGCTCCGTCTACGGCTCTGCGCCCCTAGATCTCCAGCGTTCGCGCGTCAACTAACCGAGGTGTATCGGGGAACAGCTCGGCCCCCCTAAGATGTACACTGGATCGGAAGACCGCTTGGTAGTATGGTCCATGTACTTTCCGGCGAAGTTTATCAAGTTCTGTGATCGGGGGAGTATTGAATAGGTTGGCAGCGATCCTAGTTCCTGACCGATGCAGGCCTTCAAGAAGCACGACGCGTTGTGGCCTGCTGGTATCAAACCGTGGCAGGACCGTGATTAAGAGATAATCGTCCTCACGTTCAACATTGTCACCGACTGACCGGTAGTTCGATTTGTATATCTTAAAATTCCTACTAACGATCATGTGGTCACGGCTACTATGTGTAAACGATGGAAGCTTCACAGCCGTTCTGCTAACATTGATCGGAGTGTGAAAGACCCATTCTGCTTGTGTCTGCCAACTAGCGTGATGCTTTATCACGAACCGTCCTTTGCCCTCAAGTGGAGCATCGGCGTGTCCCAAGCGCCTCGATGCTTCGATATTGTCAAAGCGACTACCAATTACGACCAGGCCATCACTCGGATTCGGGCGCAAAGGCTTTGAAGTGACACGTACGTCTGCGTCTGTGCCACGGAACATTTGCTCATATGCAGTACCGACTTCTTCACCCGAAACCGAAAAATGGGGCTTCCCGCCCCAGTCGGGATGATGAAACGGGGGCACGACGATGACCGAATGACTGTCACCCAATCGAGGCCCAAACAGTTCCGACATGATCGTCCTGAGGCGTTCATTTTGCGTTTTTGACCTCTCAGAACACAAGTGATAGAGTTGCGCGAAGGCGGAAAAGATACTTGCCGCTTGGGCTACACGCACAAGGATCTCACGGCGAGATGGTGAACCCTCCCGTTTCGCGGGTTCGGGGCGCGGAGCCGAATCACCCCCGGTTGAATCGTCGGCATCGGTCATAAATCACCGCTGGCTTGATCTCAGCCAAGTATCCCGATTATACACTTCCGAAAACAGTTGGGAAGAGGCTTGAATGTTGCACAGCCGATCTTGTGCTCGCTTGGCTAATTGTCACTAGCAGGTCTGAGTATTGGCTGGCGCACTCAGCACACCGAGCGTACTCGGTCAGCATGGAGGATTAATCAGCCCAGAAACGGCGCGGAATCGAAACCTCGTTCAGAGGCCCAAGTGCGTGCGCTGCATGCGCACAGACTCAAAGTCTAAGGCCTCCTCAGGCTCTGGCGAACTTATTGGTTTGTTCTGTTCTTGACCAAGGCATCTTTGAGTTTACTCTTTTGGCCCCACGGCTGATGCGATTAGCTCGACCAGACTATCGAGAAGTTTCCGGTTGAGTGAAACTACGACATCGAAATAGGATGTGGTGTCAGCCTTAGCCAACTCGGGCGACAGTGCGCGGTCGTGCCAGCTACTTCGCCAAATCGCGGAGTGGCCTCCCAATTCCTCTATGATCACGAGGCCCGCCGCGAAGTCCCAATAGCGCTGTTTGGGTACAACCAATCCGTCGATACTATTAAGCGCAACTGAGTACAGCCCGACAGAACAACTTCCATAATTCACACCTTCAGTCACATTCCTAAGAACATCAGACAGGGGCGCCTCCAGGAGTGAGGTCGCAGCGCCTGAGCCTCTACTCACATACAGGCGCGCTCGGTTAAGAGTCACCTCCTCGCTGCCGCCAATCTTCAGCTGATGGGAACTGGAGGGCGACTCCGTCCCATCCAAAGTGACCAAGAAGACACCCCGGCCACGCTCAGCTATCAGAGCGCGGTTGAACCGAGGCAAGGCAACAGCCCCGGCAACCAGATCCCCGTTGTGCTCTAGGGCGATTGAGATCGCATAGAGGCCGAGACTACCAGCCAGAAAGTTCTTCGATCCATCGAGCGAGTCCACTATAGCCCTAAATGGTGAAGGCCGTTTGGGTTTGATCGATCCGGCCTCTTCTGAGAGAAAGCTGCAGTGCAGTTTGCCTGAGAGGTAAGCAACAATCGCGCGTTCGGACTCCAGATCGGCTTGCGTGACAACAGTCCGGGGATCTGTCGGGTCTTTTTGTGTGGGAGCGAGAGCCTTGATTCGGTCGGGCGTGTTAGAGCCGACATTTTGGTCGTGCCTCATTAACGCGCTAGCTCCGATAATACATGTTTCGTATAGAAGGGCGATGAGGTCTGGAGCACCCTCGGTGGCTTCCCCACTAGAATGGTGAGGCTGTGACATTGTGACTCCACGGTACCAAAGGAAACCTTCAATTGTAGGTAAGCCTCCACGCAGTCGAATTGAGGGCAGGCCTCCGCGTTTCAATCGTCGGTGTGTTGCTTCAGTTCGTAGGGATTGGGAATCTTGGGGGTGTGATCGGAGTTCTTGCGCGCGGCTTCGATCGCGACTTGCCAGTTGTTGGGCGTTGAGACGGAGCGTAGAAGGGCCGCGAGCTCCGAGCGCTGAATGAGCTGAAAGGAACGCACGAGTTGACGCTTCACGGCCGAGTTCGCCGCTGCTATTGCGTCGGCAAAGAATCGAGGTGCGGTCGTGACGTACATCATGTCGCTATGCCCGAGAAGGAGAGCGGCACCGAGAAATTCGCGGACGCCGCTTACCGCCTCAGCGCGCGTAGAGGATTCTCGACGCTTCACTTGAACCGCGATTGGTGCGTCCGCGGTCAGGAGCAACAAATCCACTCCGCCGTCGCGGCTGAATCCGACCTGGTGCACCTCACACGCATAGACGCCGGAAAGGACGGAACCCACAAGGTCTTGCATTTTCCGTGGGTGAACATCGTGAATACGGTGCAGTTGGCGGGGCAACTCTTCGGAGAGCACTTCCAGCGGAATGGAAGCAGAACTCACGTCAAACGACTCAAGTATCCCGCAGACACCGTTCGCATACCCGTTGTTGCCGATATCGGCATCCTCTACCGCCAGCCACCAGCCACAGACATTGCAGGTGGCCACGCGAAAGAGGCACGCACCGTGCGTGACATTGCGCGGCTTATAATAAGCGCGACCGGCCTCTTCCCAGTGTTTGGCGCTGCTCTCGTCGACCTCGGTCCGTCCGCACCCACATTTTGTACAGAACGCTGGCGCGAAGTTTGGATCCTCCATCTTCACGAGATTATGGGCGGGCGCGTGGAAACTCCCGAGCTCCGAGAGGGTCGACGAGCAGTACGGACAGACATCATGTTCGGCGAGCCAAACGCGACCGCCATACTCACCACTTTCGAAGTTCGGGTTCGCTGCTTTTCTATACGCGAGCAGAGGAGGGGGCATACTGGGGAGCATTGTAAACCGCCGAGGCCAATGACGCTACGGGCAGTCGGAAGCTGCTGTTCCGAAAAGGTTCCCGGCACAAGCCCCCTTCCTTATATATAGAACCGAGGCGTGTCGCAGGGGGATGGTTCTGAAACAGCATCCGGGCAATCTTCGCCCCCATGGCCCTAGCCATCCTAGTGGCCGCTGACGCAGTCAGGTACACGGTAACACCGTCGTCGAACCGGGGCTCGCGGAGGCCCTCGCGGCCATCGAATGGCCCTGTCATTATTTGGATTTCGAGACCGTGATGACATTTCTCCCGACGTACAACGGTCACGGTTGCCATCGGCAAGTGCTGACGCAGTTCAGCATCCATCATCGCGATAGTATTGACGGCGAACTCCGTCATAGCGAGTTCCTCGCGGACGCTCTGAGGGATTGCGAACGAGAACTCGCAGAGACGCTTATCGAGAAGCTCGGGCATCGCGGCGCGATCTTCGTATACAGCGGTTTCGAACGGCAGCGAGTAAGCGACTTAGCTCGCGCATTCCCTGATGTGGCTCCACAGCTGGGAGCAGTCCTACAAAGGTTGAAAGATCTCCTTCCACTCGTTGAGAAGTACATCTACCATCCAGGGTTCAGAGGAAAGTACACGATCAAGAAAGTCCTGCCCGCCCTCGTTCCCGACTTGTCCTATAAGGGAATGGGCATCGCGGATGGCGGCACAGCGATTGCGCGATTCGCCCAAATGGCTCGCGGCCAAATTGTTGGGGAGCAGATCGGCGTTACCCGGAATCAACTTCTCGAGTATTGCAAGATGGACACACTTGCAATGGTTCGCGTGCACGAAACGATGCATTCCCTCGCTGCGAAACGGCAGGCCGGTAGCAGTTAAACCGTTGAGAGGATATGGGGTGCTACACCATGCCGCAAGCTGCTATCGCCACTTAGTTGTCCTTTGTCGATAGCAGCGTGCGCTGTTTGCTCTGCGCGAGATACCCCGAGGAAACCGTAGTGTTTATTGGCTTGCTGCCACGGCTTGAAAAGTCGGGTTCTCATCCTGTGGCCTCCAAATTTGACGATCGCGAATAGGCGCCGATAATGGTAATTATCAGGCCGAGGCGCCGGGATAAACAGACGGCGATCTGCCGGGTACGTCACGACATTGGATGAGCATTTTGGACAAACACGAGAACGAGACTCCGACTCGTCCTTTGGGAGAGGTTAGTTCTATTTGGCGGGCTGACGTATTTAACGACCGATACGAGCGTTCCCGCTACCCAAATCTTCATCACCCAGCGCTGCGTCCCCAGATCGCCGCTCGTGTCCATGATAATAAGCGTCCACTTCTAAGCTAAAGCCAGCATGGTTGGCATCCTATGGAACGGAGAAATCATAGAAGTAAGGTGGGAGCACGTTCCCTCGGAACATGTAGAAGCCGTATTCTCCTTGGCTTAGCTCACCCACCGCCTTGATGAGGAATAGACCTGGTTTCACTTCGTGAAGCGCGGTCTCAATCTGGCGCTTGATTGAGATGCCTTTGCTCGCTCTCCAAAGACCTTGCGCACCCGTTTCAACTTGCCTCCGCGTGCCTTTGACCTCCATCCGCAGGAGAACAAGGTCGCCAGGCCCGCCACCTTGTTGGATCATTTCAGGCGACATCCGGTAGAAAAACTCCGTCGATTTGCCAAAGACATTTGGAGAATGTGCTCCAGGAAGCTGGACGTTAATCTTCCTGGACTTAATTCCCGCAGTCACGCCGGACACCAGCAGGCTGCCAGTCCTCTCGAACGAGATCACCTGTCCTTCAATCCTGAACGGTCCGTGATCCGTAACTGTATACAGCCCTGGCTCCGAGGGAATGTCCGCTAGGATAACCCCCACTGCTGCTGGTCGTGTTGTTGTCGGATTCGCTGCGACCGCTGCTAGGGCCACAGGGGCTTTAGCCGCTGTGGGAGTGTAGACTTTACCATTCGCCCGTGCCGCCATCGCGCGGATCACTTCGTCCTTCACACCGGCCTTGGTAAGAGCGTCCGTGCTTCCGGGAGAAAGTTCGAAATTAACCTCCGGAGCCGTCATGATGATCCGTATGAGTTCATCGGTGCTCAGGTCGGAGTGGGATAGAGCGTTGACACGTTGGTTATCTAGAGGTGTGGAGGATTGTGGCGTCTGCGGCCAGCAAGAGACAGCGCATAGCAGTACAAGGATGGCAGTCGGGTTTCTCGATTCTGACGTGCGGGGATGCTGGATACTCAAATCCGTTCATCGGCCGCGACTCTTCTCTGGTGAGCCTAAGAGTCGTTTCTCAAGCTCATCGAGCAAATGGGTGGGGCGTGGAGATACTTTCTGGATGTGATAGTCGGCGTAGGCTTGCAAAAGTTGAAGGCGCGCACGGTCGTCTGTACTCAACTTGCCCGAGATGTCCCTGTCGATCAGTTTGCCGCGTTCACGATTTGTGACTGACCAGTTTTCCTCGAACTGAAGAAAATCCGAGAGGTGTATCTTCCCTTCGAGAGCCTTCGGCAGATACCCGGTACATGCCGGATGCTTTTATTACGAAGCTGGACCAATCGGGCAAGGTCGTATACTCCACGTACCTGGGCGGAAGCAGCGCCGATATCGCATATGGGATTGCGGTGGACGAGAGCGGTAACGCATACGTCTCCGGGACAACTTCGTCGCCGAACTTTCCGGTTACCGCAGGAGCCTTTCAAACCAGTCCGCCCAGCAACTCGTCGCACGTGTTTGTGGCAAAGCTGAATCCGTCGGGATCGGCGCTGGTCTACGCGACGTTGGTTGGGGCGCGGCCGCTCCTCGAACGGAAACGAATGGTTCACGAGATCATGCGCGACGCAGATGTCCGCAGATGTCCGCAGATGTCCGGAATTCCGGCAAACCTCCGCCGGCAAGAAGGGCAACCCGCCTGGCGGCGCCAGCATCACCCATTCAGCAGTGTAAGGGCCAGAACGGATTGTCCTGACTAATAACCGTATTAATCCGCCTTGCTGCTGATCATCGCCTTGGCTCGCTTAGCAGGAAATTCGATCACGTTATTGTCGGTTCGCTTGAGCTCCGAAATCTTCGTCGTAACCTCGACGATGTAGATCCTACCGCCTTTCTTGATGAAACGCAGGTCGGATTCGTAGGAGACGAACCGCTCGGGCGCGGGAGGTGGCGCGGGCTTTTTGGCGGGTCTAGACTCACTGGGCGTTTTAGGCATGCACACATGAATACCTCTCTTGTGGTTCGGTGGAGGACCATGTCACAGCCGCGCCCGCCAAACATGGACAAACTTCCGAGGGCCTACAGCTTATCTATTAGGTGGCGAATCGTAACTCCCAGTCTATCCGCAGTGATTTTAAGAGTTTGAATTGTTCCTTTGCTTTCCCAGCTAGAGGCTACTAAATCTGGTCTGCGCGATGGCCTTGCAAATTTGCCTTGATTGCACGAATTGCGGCATCTTCGATGCGCTCCCCAGGCGCCAACTCGATCCCGCGATTCTTGACAATCCGAGCGGCAAGGAAATGGATTCTCGCGCGCCGCTCCGCAGGCGATAGTTTAGCAAGCTGCGCAAATAACTGATCCCTTTCCCCAAGTCGATACCGCAACGCACTTTCCAGACGGTCGAGACGCTTCGCCAATGACCTCATCATTTCATCGTTTCCGGTCTTGATCCTCGGCGGCCCGCTCTAGTTCCGATACACGCCGTTCGATATCTTCCATCTCGATAGCCTTGGCGGTGTGCTCCAAGATGCTGTCCGCCGCGCGAACCCTGGTTGCCGGAGGAGTCGCCGAATCCAGCATGACTTTGCCCAGAATCGAAACCGCCGCACTGGATAGATTATGCAGCCTTGCGATTGACTGACCGAAGGCTGCCCGCTTCGCCGCACGATATGCCACATCGAATTCTGGGTCCTTGAGCCAGCGCAAGATTGTCTTCGTCGAGACATTCACCGCGCGCGCGGCGTCCTCGATCGTCCGCTGCGTCAGCAGTGCGACGATCGCGTCCTCCTTCTTACGCCCGAATTTCGATCCGTGTCCGCTCACCCGGAGCCACCTGCGGTCATCTCGACACCTTTGACGCTCCCCATCGCCAACCCTTCGCCTTCTCCTACACGACCAGTAAAATCTGCTTGCAATTCTTGCGCAGCGGAGTGATGAATCGTAATGCGCGAAAGACGCGCAGAAAGGGACTTTGAACCAACATGACTACCGAAGAAACCAACACAGCCGCCACCGTTGCGGCACAGGGCGCGCACGGCGCGCCGGAGAGGGCTCCCTTGAAGAAGGCTGCCAGCCAGAAGAAGGGCGCGCCCAAGGGCCAGAAACCCGCCAAGGGTAAGGCCAAGACTTCTGCTCCGAAGAAGAGTAGCAAGGCCCGAAAGAAGCCCGCGAAAGCCCGGCGCGAAAAGACCGCTACTCCACGCTCTGAAACCAAGGGAGCAAAAATCCTGGAGATGATCGCGCGAGCGAAAGGCGCCACGCTCGCTGAGCTCATGAAGGCGACCGACTGGCAGGCTCACAGCGTAAGAGGCTACCTGTCCACCGCCGCCAAGAAGCACGGGATCAAGATCGAGTCCACGAAGAACGAGGGTGGAGAGCGGACCTACAAGAGCTGAGCTCCGATCAATCAGACATTGCGCCGCCGGGGACCCGCCTGGCGGCGTTTCTTGTTCTGGAGTATGCGAAGCTCGACCGACCAGTCCGCTAGCGCCAAGCACAAGCCGTTGACGTCTGGATTGCCCGCCAGGATCTCCATCTCCGCGGCCGCGATCTCGCGGAGACAGCGCTCGATTCACTTCGACGCTCCACGTCGTTCCACCGCGATGTCATCGAATGTCCGCCCGTCGCCGTCGAGCGTAGCCTGTTTGCTGGTCAATTGTTGCCAGCGCTGCACCACCACGTCAACGTACTTCGGATCCAGCTCTAGGCCGTAGCAGATTCGCTCAGTTAGTTCAGCCGCTGCGAGCGTCGTTCCGCTGCCAAGGAATGGATCATAGACCAGTTCGCCACGCCGCAGGTGGTTCAGAATCGGCTTCCGCATCAGCTCGATCGGCTTTTGCGTCGGATGATCATATTTATCCTCGTCCGAGCTGCCCATTACGAATTTCGGTGAGGGTGAATCCCAAATAGTTGAGTTCTGGCCAGCCTTGCCGTACCACGGGGCGTTCTTCTTTCTGACGAACCAGCATGGTTCGTGGGCGAACCAATACAGGGTCCTGGTTAAGACTGTCCTGCCCTTGTTCCAGATGATCTGCTGGTGGTGGAGGAACCCTATTCGCAGCAAGCCATCGAGCACTTCTCGGGTGAATTTGCTCGCGTGCCAGACATACGCGGCCTCGAGGCTTGGGACCAACTCGAACGCCGCGGACCAATCGGAGCGCGTGTCACCTGAGATGGTTGTCTCGGTATGACCTGCCGTGCGCTTTTTCAAATAGCTTGGCTCGGCCGGTCCCAGACCGTTCAGGCCCGCTTTGTCTCTCCATTCGCTGTCGAGTTCGATGCCGTACGGGGGATCAGTGACCATCAGCCGCGGCTTGCGCTCGCCAAGCAACCTCGCAACAGCTCCCGCGCTGGTGGCGTCTCCGCAGAGTACTCGGTGCATTCCCAACAGCCAGAGGTCTCCCGATAGGGAGACGGGCGATTCCGGAAGCGGCGGCACCGCATTCGATTTTTCGTCGTCATCGAGAGCCAACAGGGCATCGATCTCGCCGGGATCAAAACCCGTTAGGGAAAGATCGAAGTCCGACTCCTGGATTTCCTGCAATTCAAGCGCAAGTAGATCCTCGTCCCACTCGGCCCACGTCACTGATCGGTTGACCATCAGTCTAAATGCCTTGACCTGACCTTCCGTCCAGTGATCACAGAGCACCACCGGCAGTTCCTGCATGCCGAGCTTCTTTGAGCTCTTATATCTCAAATGTCCATCGACCACTTCGCCGTTGGAGCGGCAAAGCATGGGCACTGCGAATCCAAACTCCCGGATCGAGGCGCACATGCGATCGACTGCGGCATCGTTCTTGCGCGGGTTGCGACTATATTCACGGAACCAGTCGATCGGCTTGTAGACGATCTCCATGCGGGGAACGTTGGAGTTGGTCGGGTCAAATCGGGGAACGGCGAACGATCTTGCGAAGTCCTGCGGATTCTCCGTTATCGCGATGGAGCGCTTACTGACTCTCGGCATCCCGCCTCATTTCCCACTGGTGCCGTTATATGCACCTGTGTTCGCTGCTGTGATTTGGAATACTGCGCTGGGACTTCGCGGAAGGAACTTAAGCTCAATCTATCGAATCACAACCAAGAAAGCAAGGGCGCAGTCGCGAGGTGTCGGCGCAAAATGATAAT
>PMUN01000477.1 GCA_003166875.1 Bryobacterales bacterium
CACGCCTACCGAAAGCTCACGATGTTTCGTCAGTGATCGCGATTTTCGCGTGGCTACCGGGAACGCGGCGACGCTCCACTCGTGCTTGCTCATCGCGCCCCACGGCGGCGGGACGGAACCGGGAACCTCCGAACTCCTGCAGCACGTCGCACCACTAGGACCGTGGGCTTGGTACGAGTGCGCCGGTCTCCTTCGCAGCGGGAACCATGAGGCGTTTCACCTCACGAGCACTGCGTTTGACGAACCCGTCCTCGCCGGACTGCTTGCCCAGACGAGCTTCGTCGTGTCCTTCCATGGCGCGGACGACTGCGGTGCATCTATCGTCTACGTCGGAGGCAGGTGGAATACGGCAGACACATCCTTCTCGATCAAATCAATGCGGTCGTCGACCAGCACGGCGTCCACGCCCAGGATGCAATCCGGGAACGCGCGCCGGTGCATCTGCGGGGCACCGAGGAGGCCACCATCACCAATCGCGGACAGCGCCAAGCAGGTGTCCAACTCGAGTTTTCCCGCGAGGCGCGAAACCTGCTTTTTCCCCCGGATGCGTCACGGAGAGCCCGACAGCACCCCAGCATTCAGCTTGCTCGCCTGGCGCGCGCGGTTCATCAGGCCATCCGCCAACTCTGCGATGAACATACGGGAGGATGAGCAAGTGCTCCGTTCTGCGTGATCCTTCGTGTCCGCCAGGATGAGCGCATCAGGTGTCGGGCGCCGATAACATCGGCGGACCCAAGCCGACTTGGACCGCCGCACTAGCGCCTTCCGTCAAGTCGTCCCTATCGACTTGTGTAATCCTCAAACCACTTTTGGAGTTGCCGGCTTCGATAGAAGCCGGCAATCGGACAGACGCTTAAGATCACTGCAATACCGAGCCGACGATCAGCAACCACAGCAGCCAGGTACTGGAACCAAGGGCGAAGTGCGGAGTAACCGCTCATAGCCAAGGCCCGTCCCAGTGGGTCGGGGATGGGATTGCTGCTCGGCAGCATTTCCACCGCCAGACAGCTGAGCGGTGTATCCGAATCCAGAGTTAGGCCCGCCAACAAGAGCTGAATCTCACTCGTGGACCAGGTCGCGTTTCCATAGAGTGCATCGGGGACTCCTTCGGACTTCAGCCTATCGGCGATAAACTTGGCCGGCCGGTACCCCAGAAGCACGTTCCGGAAGTCGGCGCCATCGCTCTGATACACCTGAGCGTAGATCATCACGTACATTTCGCTAACAGGTGGGAAATGCCGCACCGATCGACCGTCCTGAACCGGCGTCGCGAATGCCGCGCTCGCTGTGATTCCTGAAGAGTTCCGGTAGATCACGCAGTTCAATAGGGGCGCCGGATGCTGGACGCCCGTGACTCGAAGTGGCAATCCGAATCGGCCCTGCGCTGTACTCCAACCCTTCGCGTGACCGGCACGGAACTCATACGTGTAGAAACCGAGCAACTCGGGTGCGTCGCTCGGCGTGCCCGCCGGTAGCGGCAAAAGGAAGTGAACCCGCGAATCGGACGGGATCAGCGCGGTCATCGCCCCGAGTCCCGCACCATCATCCGACTGTCCTGGAATAATGGTTCGGATCAGTTCTGGATCGACCGGCAGCGGCGGCTCCGCAGTTTCGGCGGGATCGCCTTCTGGAATGGTAAGCATGGGGTCCGGCGCATAGGCGAGGATACGACCGAAGAAGCTGTCGCGCGGATTGTCGGGTGCCCGATCGAACTCCAGCCACAGGACGCGCTGTCGCGGGTCGGTGGTCGAGTAGTCCGCAGATCGCACGTAGTCCGAGAGCGCGATGCCCGCCGATACGAGCTTTGGAACCTGAGCCGGCGGAGTGGTGATTGGCAGTTCGACGCTCACCGTCAACGGTGGGTCGACGGTCTTCGGAACGCCCACAAAGTTCGGCGTGATCGTATAGGTGAGGTTAATCTCGGCCGGGAACTGCCCGGCGGCTGGCTTCGGTTCCACCACGTCGAAGAAGACGAGATCGGTCGAAGTTCGATCCGGCGAGATTAATGCGTCGTTATCGGCAGTGAATTGAGGGACGACTTGGCCCACCTGGACCCCATTGCGCTGAATCGGTATGCCGGTCGAGGCGAGCCCGCTCCAACTCCAGTCACGGTCGATAGTCATCCGAAGCGCCACGATCCAGTGCAAGGCCAGATCGGTATTGGAAACGTCCTTGATCGCGAACGTCGTCGTGGGGGTAGTGGCAGCGTAGAAGATCTGAGAGGTCACCGCGTTGAAGGTCCCTGGTCCCGCGGAAACGTCGATTTCCACAGTGGATCCGTACACGGTTGCGTTTGCAGTTGAGACCGAAGAGACCAGCGCCCCGGCCATAGAAAACACGAATGTTGCCTTTGCAGGCAGGCTCACCACGCTAACACGAGCGTCTTGGCCAGCGCCGCTGCCGTCAGCTGCAACGCCGGGGTTGAAGTCCAGTTGCAGAGTACAGGTGACCGCGAGCGGGACCACGATCTCCAGCCCGGAGTGAGGCAGTGGGCTGCTGAACTGCACGGTCCCGCCCGAAATCAGGAGCCCTGTGTAACTGCTGGCCGGTGTGCCCGTGGCGAGTAGTGACGATGCGACCCACACCGAACCTGATCCCAGCACCAGGCTGCTCTCCGTTCCCAAGAGCCCTCGAACGGGAATGGATAGGAACGGAGTCCCGCCCGCGACTCGCACCAAGTTGACTTGCCGAACGAAGCGGTACAGGTCGATCCATACGGGACGCCCGATCGGATCTTGGAATGGACCAAAGCTGAGATCGGCCGCGTACCCTGCTAGCGCATCTGGTGTGAGGCCGGATATTCCCGAAACTGTGAGCGGAATCGTTCGACGCACGATCGCGAATGAATCGCCGCCAACAAGATCTGGCGACGACTCGGAGATCGCGGCTTGTAAGACGTCGAGCGATGTCTGTGCTGTCGAACCAGCCGGATTTAACGTTTACGCTAAACCATTCGAGCCGACACCGCGGGGGAGACAGACGACGCGGCTGGTGCGTAGATTGAGGAATCAGCGGACGCCAGCGCGCTAGCGATAGTGACTCGCGCCTGGTGAAGCGTCTTATCTGAGGCGCCTGAAACAGGCTGGAGGTCTGCGGTCAGTGCAGCAAGCCGAGACAAGGAAACTGAAGTATCCTGCGCCATTCACAACCTCCTGCTCGCTCGAAGCGTCCGGCCTTAACGTTCATTGTGTAGTGACGCGGGAAGGATATTCGTTTCACTTATTTCTTGGTTTCCGGTGCACGCCTCATCGCAACTGGACTATCGGTTGAGCTATGTCTCCGAAGCTCAGAACAGTTTGACATGTAAATTTCGCCAAGCCGTACCGGCGTGACTGCGTTTGCAGTTTGGCTGGATTGCGCGAGGCGCAGCGAACTTCTGACGCGTTTGCAAGGCAGCGCGGTTAAGCATATGTCTCGAACGAAGTGACTAAGGGAGATTCGCGTCACGTGCCTGCATCGTTAACTTCCGCACATTCCTGGAGATGTGATTGCTTGCTGCTCGTTGTTCGGCTGGGCCGTGAGTGGGCAGATGCTTCGGGCCGCCAAGCCTGCGGACACTTCGAGCTGAAGTGTGTTTGTGCACTCACAATCTGTATTCAAGAACCGAATTAGCCCTGAGAAAAATGCCCTAGGTAGACGCCGGGATAGATAACTAAGAACTATCAGGCCCACGCTCTAAAACAGGCCCTCGCCTCAGGGAGTCAGTTTCTTCTTCAGAATGACGACTGTGCCCAGTTGGTTGAGGACGGCCTCGGTCACTTTTCCTGCGGCGTCCCGCTTAAACTCGATGGTGATGCCGGCAATGTCTGCGAGCTGGAAGGTCGTGCCACGCTTCGGGTTCAGTTTGTAATCGGGCTGTCCGGGAACGCTGATGATGAGGGAGTTTTCACCGCGGAGCGAGACTTTCAACGGCACTGGAGATCCCTGAATCTCATAGTCGCCGGTGAAGGCCTCAATGAAGCTGCGCTGGGTGAGTTGCCGGTCGGGCATGCGGGTGAAAACGATGTCCTTCACGTCTGGTTGAAGCGGCATGGATAGACTGGAAATATCTCCGTCCATGTCGGTGAGAAAGACGACTTTCGTCTTTTGAAGATCATCGAGCGGGTCGGACGGCACCTGGAACATATCGTAATGATAGTGCTCCAGCGGTCGCGTTACCTTGTTGAGTGTCATTTTGAATTTATCGCTATCGGGCGCAATGGTAACAGTCCCATACCCAGGGTTCGAGTAATCCCCGGCATAATCCTTCAAATCGTGGGATGGATGGGTTCCCAGTTTGCGTGGCGTGTAGCCTTTGTCTTTCGCCTCCTGCTCGGATTTCTTCCCTCCCGCTTCAGCGGCCAGCGTACGCTGGTTCCATGGAACCTGATCGAGGCCGAGCAGCCGGTCGAAGACGTTCTCCGCGACGATGCTTGGCAGCGGGTTCCCATCCAGATTGGTTAGGATGACGACGCCGATTTTATCGGACGGCAGAAACGCAAGCTCGGCGCTGAAGCCGTCAATGTTCCCGCCGTGCTCCACCTCCTTGTGTCCACGGTAAGAAGAGAGGAAGAAACCCATCCCATAACTGGCTTCACCGAGTTCCTTATAGGCAGGCGCGCCCTGAATGGCCATCTGCGGGGTTTGCATCTGGATGGAATTGTTTTCGGAAAGCAACTGCTTGCCTGCGATCTTGCCGTGGTTCATGTGGAAGAGCAGATACTTGCTCATATCCGCGACGTTCGAGTTGATTTCGCCGGCCGGACCCATGGCGCAGCGATTCGGGCATTGTGCGTCAAAGGGGATGCGTTTCAATTCGGCCTTCAAGTCACTGCCCTTTCGATAGGGCTGCGCAAAGTCAGCGCTGTTCTGGCTGTCCAGTTCAGAGAAATTCGTGCCGGTCATCTCCAACGGCTTAAAGATCCGCCGGGTGACAGCATCCTCCCAATTGGTGCCGTTCAACTGGCCTGCAATATAACCCGCCGTCATGAACATCAGGTTGTTGTACTGGAACATCGCGCGCAGGGGCTTGCTGGGCTCCAGATATTGCAAGCGGCGCAGCAGGTCTTCGCGCGTGAAGTCCGACGTGTACCAGACGAAATCATGACGCGGAAGTCCGGAGCGATGCGTAATCAGATCGCGGATGGTCATCTGCTCGGTGAGGACCGGCTCGTACAGCTTGAATGTGGGCAGATAATCGCGGACCGACTTATCCCAGTCCACTTTACCTTCGTCCATCTCCATGCCCAGTGTAGTCACGGTGAAGGACTTGGTGATCGAGCCTATCGCGAAGAGCGTATTCGGAGTTACCGGCAACTGTTTCTCCAGATCGCGGTAGCCGTAACCCTTCTTAAGAATCACTGTGTCGCCCTGGATAACTGCAATGGCCAGTCCCGGCACCTTCCAGTCCTTCATGGCCTGTATGACGAAGTCATCGAGCCCGTCTAGACTGGGCTTTAATGGTTGTGCCGCTGCGGCGGCAGTGGCTGTGGATTGTGCGGGCGCACGCTTGAAATTCAGTTCGAGCGGTTGTCCCTGCAACCACGTGCCTGTGATCTCTGTTGCTTCTTTGTTGACGTTGCCTTCGTAGGTCCCATGAATGTCATTGACCGTCAAGCTCAGCTTGGAATCCTTGAGCGAGATTGTGCTCACTGGAATGTCGTTGGCGCCCTGATCGACGCTGTCCAATGTCGCCGTGAGGCCTCCGTCCTTGGCTGTGGCAATGTGCAGGACTAGGTGGAGTTGAGTGCCCCCGGCATTCAGCGTTCCCAGCCAATCGCCGGCAACCTGCGATTGCGCCCGGCAAACCGACGCGGGAGCCAATACGGAAAGCATTATCAGAATGAGTTTTCTCACGATACTGATCTTCATCGATCTCCTTATCTGCGTGGAGGACAGTCTCGGAGTCCTCCGCGTTATCCCAGTTGTTTGTTAGAAACAAGCGAACAGACCAAGACCGCAATTCCCGCTCGCCGATAGATCGTACGCACGTCACGCTGGAATGGTTCCGCCTTTCAGTGCTTGACTCAAGATTGTCCATTTTGTTATCTAGACCACGATCAATTGTCGTACACGCCCCTATCGCCGTCGGATTACACCGATCGAGGCCCGGAATCAGCCTCTGGGCCGAGCCACCGGGGCCAGGTTCGCTTGGAATTTCAACCACCAACCGTGATTGGGTTCGACGGGCGGACGGGAATGATGAAGACAGTCGTGCAAGAGATCCCGAGGCAAAATTCCGCAGCGTTTTACGCGTCTTCCTTGGCTTACCTGTGACGCCTCGATCATTTCCTCGGCGGTCGCCGCCCTCCAGTCGATGTAATGTCCGGCCTTCAGTCCTTGTTCACGAATAAACTCGCGCTGCATCCGGCCGTTTCCCTCGCGAAACGGATGCGCAGCGTTCAGTTCGCCGAGAAAGTAGGCGGCACGGCCGGCAAAGGTATCGGCATCGAGATTGACCAGATGTTTTTCAGCCGCCAGTTTCGTCAGGACCTGCTGGAGTGATGGTTCTAGGAAATCAGCGAGCCCGAAAAGGCGACCGCCCTTAGAGATGTTCACCGTCCGAAACTGTCCCGCCCATTCGTACACGTCCTGGAACATGTAGCGATGAATCGCCTTCAGGTGGGCGAGATCGGACTCTCCCGAGAGGGGATTGTCGATCAACTCCGCGATACGTTGGTGGGTCCGGCGCGCCTCGAAGCGTTACAGTTGTCCCGGATCAGTGAGACCGCGCAGGTTCCTCAGGACACTTGTGCCGGGATAGAGATACGGGTCCGAATTCTCGGGTGTCGAGCTCATCGATTGCGCTCCCTACTTCGGCTAGAGTCAATTCCCCACTGATGACCGCCCGTAAAGCGCCTTCACTTGCTCGTCGAGCTCAAACCCTTCAAGACGGATGGACGCAAGGGCCTCTTCGTAAACGCGTGTTCGGCGGGCGCGTTCCGATGCCGTTACTATGTCCGTTGCAAGGGCCATATCTTCTATTTTATCCAACGTGCACCCTTACCGTCTTTATCCAGTATCTGGCAGTTAGACATCATTCTGCCCAAGTTCATCAGAACAACACTGCCGAGGACTACGAGTGACTTCTGAAACACTCTGCCCGATCGACGCTGATTCGCTCAAATCAAAGTACATCACGTTTCTTTGTCCTGTTTAGCGCTTGGAATGCGATCAATCGCCACGTGTGTGCCGCCTATGTGCACCATCAGTTCCCGGCGGTAGATCGATCTTGGCGCACAACCGTTAGATTGGCCGAAAAGGGTTCGAATCGGAGTGTCATAGCCGGTTGCAAGCGCGTTTCCCGTTACCTATCTGGTCAAAACTCCCCGATGGTCTTGGACCGTAAGAGATAACTCCTGAGCGTCTCGTCATGCCGTCCACAGCCGGACCACATTTCCCTCAAAGGGGCGATTCTGATTATGAATAACTCATGCGAGCGATTTTCGAATTCGAGCTTTCCTGCGTGCCACTACATTCCCTTCTCACGAAATTTGGGTGACATGCCCCAGAGTCTAGGGGCGAAATGCCGCTTCCACGTTCGCTGAACATAATCGCAGCGGACGTGGTCAAGCGCCACGACATTGGCAACCGGCTTGCACTGGCGACGAAATGGTTGAGCTTCCGATGCAGAGTCGATGCCTCACAGTCCTACCGGTATGGTTATTTGGCTCCGCTTCGATCGGGATGTGCGCGCCGAATCCGAGCCAGTGGGTTCCGGCGCGATGGGACGGCGGACCGCTGGAGTTGGCCCGCCGTGCCAAAGACAAAACGCTGAGCGCAGAGGCTCGGGAAGCCATCGCGAAATGGTACCAACCCGCCACTCTGGATTTACTGAACGGCACCCCCATCAACGCCCTGCTGATCACGTTTAGTATCGGGGCCTCATCAGAAGCCGAAGCAAAGCAGCAACAGCTGGCCGGAGAGTATGCCCGGATGGCTCGAGAGCGTGGCGTTGCAGTGCTCGGAGTGGTCTATCCGGGCGCAGACTCATTGGCCGTCGCCCGGGGCGCCGTTGAATCGCGCCTGGATGGCTTGGTTCTGGACGGAGAATTTCCCGCCGGCTTCGCCGCAAAAGTGGAGTCGGCTCTGCGCGCAAGGAATAGCTCCGTCCCGGTAGTCCCCATCTGGCGCGATACGGCATCCGCGCGAGCCGCGCGTCTCTCCTTGTTAGCTGTGGAAGGCGTACGTCCCAGCGCTCGCAACTTGTCGGACATGGGAATTCGTGCGGGGCCCTCCGCTGAGCCATGGATCGAATCCAACATCTGGCTGGTCAAGTCGCTCCGGGGAGGTCCGGAATGGCGGCCCATCTGGATCAACCAGCAGCCCAACCCAGGCTTGCTCGGTGATTATGTCCGGTGCGTAGCGGACGCAGCCGTGGCCGGGGGCCGCTGGATTGTTGCGCCGGACGACGATCTTCGCTCCCGGTTGTTTCGGAGGGAGGCGGGCGCTCTCGGCACGTGGCGAAACATCGCAACCCACCTCAAGTTCGCCGAGGATCATGCCGGCTGGCGCAGCTTCCTGCCCTATGGAAACGTCGGAATCATCGTAGATGCCGCTAGTCAAGATCCTGAGGTTTCGAACGAATACTTGAACCTGGTGGCGCGCCGGCAGGTACCGTACCGTTTGATCGCGCGCTCGGCGCTTAGCCAGGAGTTGTTGGCGAGCTTTCAAGCGGTGTTGGCTCCGGATCTTGCTGCTCCTACCGGAACTGAGCGGCTGCTGCTGAGCGATTTTGCGGATAAGGGTGGGTTGGTGGTGGCTGGCCCGTGGTGGGGAAATGTTCCCAAGAATGTTCCCACGGTTGAGCCTTTCGCTGAAATCCGGATCGGAAAAGGCCGCGCGGTGGTCTATAAGGACAATCCGCCTGAGCCCGAGGCGGTCTCCAAAGATTTGGTGGAATTGCTGGAACCCGATGTTCTGGGCCTCAGCGTGTTCAATGTACCGTCTGTTATTTCCTACGTGAGCACCCGAGAGAAGCAAGCGCTGATCCAGGTGCTCAACTACGCCACGCTTCCAAGCAATCGGGTAACTATCCGGTTCAACGGCAATTTCAATGCGGCCCGCTTTTACACACCGGAGTGCGCGCCGATCAATCTTCCCGTTCACGCGACCGGGAATAACCGCACGGAATTATTGATCCCCCAACTGGCCACTTGGGGGGCCGTGCTTTTGGAATAACCTTTCAAGGAGAATCATATGGAAAAGTTTTGCAACACCTTTTCACGGCGCGACCTTTTCGCGGTTTCTGGCCTGGCAGCGGGCGCTCTGGCTGTGAAAGCCCAAGAAAGCGGACTCTCAGTTCCCGCCGGGCCAGTCTCGGTTGCGAAGGTAGTCAGCTACGACTTGGACCTGGTCTCGCAGTTCGAGCAGATGTTCGATCAGATCGGCGGCCTGGGCCAGCGGGTTCGGGGCAAGACTGTTGCGATGAAATTGAACCTGACTGGTGCGATGGGCCATGGGCGCCAGGTGGGTCTCAGCGCGGGCCAGACGCATTGGGTGCACCCCAATGTTGTCGGCGCACTCACAACTGTCTTTGCCAAGCTGGGCGCCAAGCGCATTCGGTTGTTGGAAAGTACCTTCCGGAAAAGGTATGGAGCACCGCTCGAAGACACGCTCTTAAACGATGGGTGGGATGTGAATGCGATTAAGAACTCGGCCAAGATCGTGGAGTTCGAGGATACGAATGGCCTCGGCACGGCCAAACAATATTCCACCCTGAAAGTGAAAACATCGCGGCCATACATTTTTCCGGCCTTCAGTGTGAACCATTCTTATGAGGATTGCGATTTCTTCGTGAGCGTCGGCAAAATGAAGAACCACGAGGAGCTGGGAGTCACGCTGTCCATGAAGAACCTGTTCGGGATCACGCCCGAATTGCTGTATGGGTTAACGCCCCAACCTCCGGGGGCGTCGCAGTGGGTTCGGGAACGCGTGTTCCACTACGGCCAGGTAGCGCCGCCCGCGGGCGTGCCCCAGGAGATCGATCTCACGTCGGACCGGTATGAGGGTTGGCGGATGCCGCGGCTGTTGACGGATCTTTGTGGCGCACGCCCCATCGATCTGGCCATCCTGGATGGAATCGAGACTTTGATTGGCGGCGAGTCCAGCGGCATGCCCGGCACCAAGCATGCCAAACCGGGGCTGTTGGTTGTCGGCGCCAATTGTGTTTCGACCGATGCAGTCGCCATGGCGACCATGGGCTACAATCCGCGAGCCGGGCGGCACGAGGCTCCCTTCCGGCTGTACAAGAGCCCGAAAGATCACCCGGCAGAGCAACTCGTTCCGCCTGGGGAGACGCAGCAGTACGCCGACAACACAGCGCTTATGGGAGAGGCGGCCGGGTTGGGAACGGCGGACCTCAGCAGAATCGATGTTCGCGGTGTTCCGATCAAGCATGCCATGTATGACTTCGAAGCTCACTGGAAGGGACAGGCGCCGGTCTGAGTTATCACTCAAGAACTTGAGGTCAGTCAGTGCTGCGCAAGCAAATTCTGTCGGCACTCGTAACCTTCTCGCTCTCGAAGAGTATTTCGATGTAGAGCCTCGCATTGGCCGTCGCAACGGGGGCGCTGGCGATATGCGCGGCCATCGCGGCCCTGATACCAGCCAGCGTGGCCGCATCCATCTCTCCCATGACTGCACTAAGAACGGAATAGTACGCCGAGAGGCTGGCAGTTAACCCCAATGGGTTCGTGATACGCTGCATCGAGGAGGCATCTGATGACATCACGCCGTGGATTCCTGTCTGCCAACGCTGCTGCGATGGCGGCCTTAACGTCCGCCAAGGTTCGGGCCGCGAAAACGAGTTCCACCGGGTTTCCTTACACAGAGTTCGAAGCCCTCATTCGTCGCCGCGATTTCCGCGACATGACCAAAGACGTTCTGCCTACGCCGTGCATGATCGTCGACCAGGCGATATTTGAGCGCAACGTGAAGGCCATGGCGGAACGAACCAAAGCGCTTGGCATCGATGTTCGCCCGCACGTCAAGATTCACAAAAGCGTGGATGTCGCCAAGCTCCAGATGGCGCACGGAGCGATCGGACTCACCTGTGCCACCATCGCCGAGGCGGAGTTAATGTCCGGCGCCGGCCTGAAAAATGTGATGTGGACCAAGCAGCCGGCCAGCCGGAACGCGATCGAACGAGCCGTCGCTCTGTCCAAGAAGGACCCGACGTTTAGTTTCGTAGTCGATGATCCCTTGGTGGTGGATTGGATTGAACAGGCGGCGGAAGCCGAAAATGCCCGCCTTAAGATGTTGGTGTCGGTGTACGCTGGCCTGAGCAGACAGGGTATCGAAAATGGCCAGCCTGCACTGGAACTCGCGCAGAAGGTGGCTTCTTCAAAACGCATGAAGTTCGACGGCATTATGGCCTATTCTGGATTCGCCTCCCACACGCACGGCTGGCAGAAACGGCGCGAGCAATCCGCCAAGGACATGGCCCAAGCGAGAGAGACGGTCGAGTTGTGCAAGAAGTCCGGGTTGCCCGTCAATATTTTCACCGGTGGCTCCACCGGCACCTACAATATCGACCACGAGAACGGACTAACCGAACTGGAGGCGGGATCCTACGTGTTTATGGACACCGCTTATTTCGCTGTGGGCGGCAAGGACAACGACGCGGCCTATACGGACTTCGGCGGTGCTCTCACTATCCTCACGACGGTCGACAGCAAACGTCATCCCAACCAGGTCACGATTGACTACGGCAACAAGGCAGGCGTGAGGGCGACCGATGCCGTCAAGGGCATGCCTTGGTTGGAGGTGGCGACCCAGGGCGCCGAGTATGGGCTACTGAAGTGGAAGGATGGCTCGAGCGAACCCAAACTCGGCGATCGTTTGGAAATCTATTGCACTACGCTCGACAACAGCACGAATTACTACGATCGCTACTATGTCGCCCAGGGCGATCGGATCGTGGATGTGTGGCCCATCATGGGACGTAGCGGCGCGGCGCAGCGCTAAAACTAAGAGGTTCCGCAGTCGCGGAATAATTTGAAGCTTGCAGTGCAGTAATGCATCCCATGAGACGATAGGACGCGGCGGCTTGGCAGGATGCCCTATTTGACCAATGACGATCTGCCGATCCCGGTTCAACGCCACCTCCCCGAAGTGAGTGAAGCGCTTTCGAGTGCCGCATGCTGTGGGCTGGCCCCGTTATGTCCGCATCCATTCCGGTCGCGCAGCCGTGTCATTGCGAATTGAAGGCGGATGATGTGACCGGCGTTTGTCGGGACGAATCCGAAGGCCGAAAAGAGCAACCGCTTCCTAGTATTCTCCGAGTGGCGCGTTACACGACCGGAGTTGATCGTGAAGCGCCGAGTTAAACTGAGCGTCAGGACCTCGGCATGACCAAACCATCACATCCTTTGCTCAGCGCCGATCCTTGCGCGGGAGTTGCGAAAGGAGAGAGCTTATCTATGTCGCGAAAAAAGATTTCTGGCGGTGTGGTTCACGAAATGCCCGCAGATCTGGAAAGAGCGCTTGCATCCGACCCGCAGGCCTTAACGACATGGGAGGATATTACACCGCTCGCGCGCAACGAGTGGATATGTTGGATTGAGTCAGCTAAAAGAGCAGAAACTAGAAGCCGCCGGATCGAGTGGGGCTGTTCCAGCTTAAATGATGGAAAACGACGGCCCTGTTGTTGGCCCGGATGCTCCCACCGCTGACTTGGCGGACCACCGGCTGAACTACTCTTCCGAAAATGAAAGAATACCGCGCCCACGGCCAAAGACAGGTTTGCCTCCCAGGCTGATATAAAAACCATAGACGGCAAGGCCGGCGCAGAACGTCAATACCACCACGGACTGGCTGAAATACCAGGCCGACGGATGGAATGTAAGCGGAAAGTAGTGCAGCGTGTACCGTGTCGTATCGAAGGTACAGGCCGCGAGGAATCCCACGCGGCACAAGAGCACCAGACTAGCTGCCCAAATGAAAGCGAACGCTGGATGGTCACCGGTCCGCAAGGCAGTCGCCGCAAACACGATGGTCACAACGATTTCCGCCACCCATCTGCGTTTGCTTAGAGTGCGGACCAGGTACAGAAGGAAGATCGCTCCCAGGTCAACGACGGTCCAACGAGTCACGTTCCATGGAATTGCAGCGATCGCGGACGGTACGGAAACCATGGCCCACGGAAAGAATTGCCTGGGGAGTTGAACGCGAGAGTTGAGCAAGACCAGGAGGGTGGTGCCGGCGCTGACTACCGCTATGTAGCCGACTGCTGCCAAAACACCGATCAGTACATCACGACTGTCCGGCGTCAACTACTTT
>PMUN01000445.1:0-13586 GCA_003166875.1 Bryobacterales bacterium
GCTCAATTTGTATTCTTAGTGGGGCGGTCCCCCTGGACCGCAGCCGACGCCCCCGTCGGCGTGCCGGGTTTTGAAGGAAGCTGATTCCGTTGCCGAAGAGCGGGTCCAGGGGGACCCGCGCAGACCAGGGGGTCTGCCCGACGGTCGCATGCCCGCTAAAATCTGGGTCGCCCTGGCTCTTGCCTCGCTGGCCTGCTCAGCCGCGCCCGTTCCCTCGCTCCAAACCCTGGCCGGCAACTATCGGAAAACTCCGAACCCGCGTACGCGCGCCGCGGTGCTCCACTTTGCCAACGCGCACCCCAAAGATCAATCTGGCGCTCTGGCCCTGCTGGCACTCGGAGCAACGGAAATCGACCAGCGGCAGTTCGGCGATGCCGTGCGTCATTTAGACGCAGCCCGCAAGCGCCTCCCCAAACTGGTTGACACCATCGGATATTTAACCGCAGTTTCCCAATCGGAGCTGCGCGATTTCCCGGCCACCGAGGCGTCCTTGCTGCCGGTCTGGCAATCCGTGCCTGCGTCTCCCTGGGTGACCAATTCGGTGATCTTGGAAGCGAATTCATGGCTGCAACTGAGCCAAGCTCTGAAGGCTGCCGCCCTAGTCGACCAGCATCTCGCGGATCTTACCGAGCAGCAGGCGGACTTGCTACTCGCGCGCGCCTATGCAGCCCAAGGAAACGCCGCCGCGGCAACCGCGCGTTACCAAAAGATCTACATCGAGCATCCCCTCGCGCCGGAAGCATCCGACGCCGAGGCCGCTCTAGCTGGCTCTCCAACTCTCCCGCCCGCTTCCCTGCTCGCTCGATCGTTCAAAATGATCGATGGCGGCGATTACACTCGCGCTCGCAAGGAACTGACCGCGCTGCTCGCCCGGTTGAGTGGCGCGGATCTCGACCTGGCCCGAGTTCGCATGGGCGCCGCCCAATATCTGGCGGGTGAATACAAACCTGCTTATCAGCACTTGACCTCGTTCCAGGCCGCCGCAGGCGAATCCGAGGCCGAGCGGTTGTATTATCTGACGCAATGCGCGCGAAAGTTGGACCGGATCGACGAAATGGCCGCCAACCTGGATCGTCTCTCCGCAGCTTATCCACAATCCGTCTGGCGATTGCAGGCGCTCATCGCGGCCGCGAATTACTACTCGGCGCACAATCAGAAGGACACGGCTTCGCCGCTTAACCATACCTGTTACGAATCGTTCCCAACCGATCCTCGCTCCGCGCAGTGCCACTGGAAGTTTGCGTGGGCTCAGTATTTGCGAGATCCTGCCGGCGCTGAACCGATGCTTCGAGAGCATTTGAAACGGTATCCGGATTCGGACCACGCGAGCCCGGCCATGTATTTTTTGGGACGCACGGCCGAGTCAAAACAGGATTGGGGCGCCGCGCGCGTTTTCTACGAGCGGATCAATAACCTGTACCCAAATTATTACTACGCGATGCTGGCGCGTGGACGGCTTTCACAGCCGGGCGTTTCGTCAGCCGCGCGATCGGCGGAGGTATCGCAATTCCTGAGCGCGCTCCCGCTCGCGAAGCCGGGTAGTCCGGAAACTTTCGTGGCGAATCAAACTACGAAAGATCGCATCGAGCGCGCCCGTTTGCTTGCCGGCGCTGGATTGGATGATTTTGCGGAAGGCGAGCTGCGTTACGGCGCCAAAGTGGACGGCCAGCCGCAGCTCATGGCGCTGGAACTGGCCGAACTCGCGAACCGGCGCGATGCACCGGATCAAGGGATTCGATTCATCAAGCGCTACGCGCCCGCATATTTGTCGATGTCCATGAGTACGGCTCCCGATAAATTCTGGCGCCTGGCCTTTCCCCTGCCCTACCGGAGTTCCATCGAAGGCTACGCGCGCGAACACTCCATCGATCCTTACCTGGTTGCGGCCCTGATCCGGCAGGAATCCGAGTTCAATCCGAAAGCTATATCCCGCTCCAACGCGCGCGGGTTGACGCAGGTGCTGCCCGGTACCGGACGCGAGCTCAGCCGGAAGCTCAAAATCCGCCGCTACAGCACCGCCATGCTGTATACGCCGGACACGAATGTGAAGATTGGCACCTATTACCTCAAGGCCCTCTTAGATCAACATCAAGGCAAATGGGAAGCGACGCTAGCGTCTTACAATGCGGGCAAATCGCGCGTGACCGGTTGGCTGAATGGGACCACCTATCGCGATCCGGCCGAGTTTGTGGAGAGCATTCCGTTCTCAGAGACGCGCGTCTACGTCCAGAGCGTATTGCGCAATGCCGAAGTCTACCGCCGCTTGTACAGCAAGTAGCGTAGGACAAGCCTCTGGCTTGTCGCGTTTACACACTAATCACCGGGCATGGAGACTGCCGGATGATGGAATACACATTGGTCCGCAACCTTCCAAGCGCGCGCGTCGCGTGCCCTCGCCCGATTATCACCAGATCCGCGCCGTGATGTTCGGCGGCCGCCCGCACTACGTGTGGAACCTCTCCCGCCCCCAGGCAGAGCTGCGCCACAACTCCAGCGGCCTCCTGCATTTTACCGATGGCCTTTCTCGCTTCGTCTTCTAGAAACACCTGCAGGTCCGCCTCAAAGTATTTCTGCGGACGCGTCTCGGCGCAGGGCACCGCGTGAATCAGCCACAGCTTGGCATGAAAATCGTGCGCGAGCTGGGACGCGAACTGCATGGTCGGGATGCTTTTATCCGTGAGATCTACCGCGCACATGATTCTCTCAAACGCCGCCGAATTTGGAGGCGTCTCCTCCACATGCACTCCGGTCCACACCGGGCAGGCTGCGTCGTGCAACACTTTCGCGGTCACAGAACCAAGCAACATGCCGCGGAAAATGCCGTAGCCGTGGGTCGGCATCATGATCAGATCCGTCCCCTTCTCCGAGGCATAGTTGCTGATCACCTGCGCCGCATCGCCTTCCAACATCTCGCGCCGCAGAGTGACCCCGGAGAACTCGTTGCTCAAATAGGTATCGAATTCGTTTTGGCGCGCCTCGCGGATCGCGTTCGTGTCCACCAAGGCCATGTACCCGTACCAATCCGTCACATAGCCCGGAGGCATTTGGAGCACGTGCAATAACGTAACCTCGGCCTGAAACTTCTTGGCCATGGTTGCAACAAAGGGAGCTGCCGCGGTGCAGCCATCCGACATGTCGATGGGGAAGAGAATTTTCTGGAAAGTTTGCATGACGAACTCCTACTCCGGAGATTGCACGCCGCGTGCCAGCGAATAAACCCTGCAATGGCGGACACTTGCGCCTCAGAGGTGCGTGATTTCACCCAGGAGCCCTGGCGCACCTGGAGCACAGCCGATTGGTTTCGGATGGAGAATGCCAAGTGGGGCGGACCCCCCTGGTCCGCGGCCGACGCCCTCGTCGGCCTGCTGGNNGGACCAGGGGGTCCGCCCTACTTACCGCACCTGGAGCACAGCCGCGCCGCGAATCGCATCGTTTTTGAGCGCATTCAGCGCCCGATTCGCTTCGGACAGCGGATAAACCTGGGTCTCGACATGAACGGGAATCTGGGCCGCGATGCGTAGAAAATCGTGCCCGTCCTGCCGCGTATTGTTGGCCACGCTGCGGACCACCCGTTCCTGATATAGCAAATCGTAATCCATCGGCGGGATGGTGCTCATGTGAATGCCGCCCAGCACCAGCGTCCCTCCTTTTTTCAGCGCCTTCAACGCGGCTGGAACAATTTCACCGGCGGGCGCGAAGATGATGGCGCTATCGAGTGAAACCGGCGGAGGGTCCACCGTGCCGCCGGCCCACACCGCGCCCAATTCAAGCGCCAGCTTCTGATGCCGCTGATCGCGCGTGCAAGCATAGACCTCGGCGCCCCAGTGGCGCGCCACCTGGACTGCAACGTGCGCGGCTGCTCCAAAACCGTACAGTCCAAGCCGACCGCCGTGCTCGACATTTCCAAGGCGCAGGCATCGGAACCCGATGATCCCGGCGCATAACAAGGGCGCGGCCGCGAGATCGGCAAACCCCTCCGGAATCGGATAGACGAAGCTTTCTTCCGCCAGCGCATATTCCGCGTAGCCGCCATCCACTGTATAGCCGGTAAAGCTGGGATGGTCGCAAAGATTTTCCTGGCCGGCTTTGCAATAGTCGCAAGTTCCGTCGGTTGAGTGCAGCCACGCGATGCCCACGCGCGTCCCGATCGGGTGAAGCTTCGCGCCGCTGCCCGCGGCCTCCACAATTCCCACCACTTGATGACCCGGCGTGATGGGAAATTTGCGCGGAGCCAGCTCGCCTTCAATCACGTGCAGATCGGTGCGGCAGACCGCGCACGCGTTCACTCGAACCAGCACCTGTCCATCACCCGGCTCGGGCTTCGGAACTTCGGTGAACTCGAGCGGGTTGGTCTCGATGCGCGCCGGTGAGCGAAGAATGCAGGCTTTCATAAAGTAGGACAAGACTCTATCTTGTCCCGACGACAAGCCGGAGGCTTGTCCAACATAGTAACCTGAGGTCGAATGACAATTCCTGGCCGCCATTTCGCTCAGAACCTTGTACTCCGCCGAACGCTGTTGTTTCAACTGGTGCGCCGCGATTTCGAGACACGCTTCATCGGCTCGGCGGTGGGTTGGTTATGGGGACTGATTCATCCCGTGGTGTTGCTGGTCAGTTGGGTCTTTGTATTCCAAGTCTGCATGCACGCCACGCTCCCACCCAACGAAGTGACCCACAATTATTCGCTGTTCCTGTTCTGTGGTTTTCTCCCCTGGCTGCTGTTTCAAGAGACCGTGGTTCGGTCCGCATCCTCGCTGCTGGAGAACACTAACCTGATCACCAAGACAGTCTTTCCGTCCGAAATTGTCCCGGTTTCGATTTTCCTCTCTTCGCTCATCAGCCATCTCATGGCGCTAGTCCTGGTGATCGCGGTGGTGGGATTCTACAACGGGCACTTCAGCCTTTGGATGTTTTCATTGCCCATTTACATGGTGCTGATCGGTCTGTTTTCGATCGGCGTAGGCTGGTTCGTTTCCAGTCTCCAGGTTTATCTTCGGGACACCGCGCAAGTAATTTCGGTGGTGCTAACGTTCTGGTTCTGGATGACACCCATTTTCATCAACGAGCAGATGGTCCCGGAACGGTTCCGATTTCTGGTGCGCGCGAATCCGCTCGCCTTCCTGGTGCGCGCCTATCGCGACCGGTTGCTCTCCTACCGCATCCCGAGCCTGCACGATTTGGCTATCGTCGCGGCCTACGCCGTCACAGTATTCGTCCTGGGCGGACTATTTTTCCGCCACCTGAAGCGCGGATTCGCAGACGTCCTGTAGAAACAATCCCGGGGGGGCTTACCTCAGCGCCACCGCGGCCGGCCCATTAGGAACCGCATTGCTGAGCGCAATCGCCGCCCACGCCGTCGCCGCCGCCGAGATCCACTGATCGTGATCATGCGGGAACCCGCTCTGGAAATAAGGCTGGAATTTCGGCGCGCGGCTGGCGACATGCCAGGAGCCATCTTCGAGTTGAGTTCGCAACAAATAGGCGACGCCGCGCTGATAAGCCGCGTCACTCGCCGGTACGCCCAACTCATGCATCGTGTAGAGCACGCTTCCGGTAGCGTAGGCATCGCTCGTTAGCTCAGGCGTTTGGGCCCACCCGCCATCCGCGCGTTCGAGCGCGATCAGATTCTTGAGTGGTTCTTCCAGCGAGCGCCGATCCCGGCTGGCCCACTTCAGGCCGAGTAGCTGCATGTTCCTATCTTCGGTACTCCGCGGATTGGCTGCCTGGAGCCACGCCGCCGCGCGCTGGATGCGCTGGTCGAACTCCGCTTTACGGCCTGGAGGAGCGTAGATCGACGACGCCCGAATAGAAAAGGCAGTTCTTGAAAAATCGCCGTCTTCAATGGGTGGCCGCGCGTTACCTCCCAGCTGCCAGCTTCCATCCTTGCGCTGCTGTCCGGCCATGTTGTGGATCAATGCATCAATGGCACGGTCCGGCGGCGCGCCCTCCACCGCTAGCTGGAGGAGCGAATACATGGTGGTGTCCACCGCTCCGGGCGGATCCATACGCTGCAGCAGAACCTGCTCAAACGCGGCCCATTGCAACTTGACGGTCTTCAATTGCGCCGCCGCCGCTGCTTCGTCCACTTTGATTCCATTGGCGCGGGCCACTGACACGGCCAAGCCGGTCAAGTTCTGCGCGTGACAGGACACGCAACCGCCTTCCTGGAAAAAATTCCCGTTGGCGCGCTGCAAAAGCGCGATGCTCTTCGCGGCAGCTTCTTTCGGACTCGGCAGCTTGCTGTCGCCGGCCGGCAGCGCAAACGCCGCTGCCGCCACTTGTTTGTGGTCGATGCCAAGTGCATCCAACACCGGAGGGTAGTTGAACTTCTTGGCCCAGTCCACTGCAGTCTCGCCGGCTTTCGATTTGATGTTCTTGTCCGCGCCCTTTTCAAGCAGCAGCCGGATCGCACCAATGTCCGGCCGATCGGTCCCGATTGCCAGCATCAGCGGAGTCATTCCCCGCACGTCCTGCACATTTACTTTCGCACCGGCGTCCAGCAGCAACTTCACCGCATCCGAACCACCTGAGATAGCCGCAAGGTGCAACGCGGTGAAGTTGCCGAGCGCGATGGGGCCATTCTTGACCCGTGCACCTTCGGAAGAGTCCACCACGTTGACATCCGCGCCCTTCGCTAAGAACAGCTTCATCACTTCAACGTTGCCGTGGGTAGCCGCATACATCAAAGGAGTGTTGCCGAAAGCGTCCTTGGCGTTAACGTCGGCGCCTTTGGCGAGTAACAGCCTCACGCTCTCCGTATCGTTCGCATCAGCCGCTTCGTGGAGAGCCGAGGTCTCACGCTGCGTACGCGCCGAAACATCCGCACCTTTCTCGATCAGCAGTTTTACGGTCTCGGAGTTGCCATCGTGTGAGGCGGCAATAATCAAGGGCATCCGGCCTTGCTTGGAGCGCGCATTTACGTTCGCGCCCTTTTCCACCAGCAAGCGGACCTTTGCAAGGTCGTTCGTGCACCACAAGAGCGCCGTTACGTCAAACGCGTTCTTGGCGTTCACGTCGGCGCCCGCGTCCAACAGCAGCTTCATCGCATCCAAACTGCCGTAAGCGGCTGCATACATCAAAGGAGTGGATTCCCGCTGGTCCTTTATATTTACGCCCGAGCTCTTCACCAGAGCGCGAAGGGACGCGAGGTCGTTATTGCGGATCGCCTGATAGAAACGATCGCTAGGTTCCTCAGCCGACACGCTTGCCACACCCAACGCCAATAGACACACGATCGAAGTTAGATTTCGACGCATCACCCGTTCACGCTCCTTGAAGGACTTTGATACATTATCGCTCTTTTCTTGTGTAGCAATGACCGGCCACCCACGTCCTATACTAGTTTTTAGTTGGAACCTCTCGCCTATCAGTCGCTCCTCGATGTCTCCAAAGCAATCCTGCAGCATCGCGATCTGGCTGGCCTCTTTCGCGACCTTTCCACTGGCCTACGCTCCATTCTGCGCTTCGATTTCCTGAACCTGGTGCTCCACGACGCGGCGACCAACACCATGCGGTTGCACATTCTGGAAACTGCTTCGGGGGCCCCAGCCGAAGCGCCGCAACTGGAACTCGCACCCGAAGAATCTCCCTCCGGATGGGTATTCCTGCACCAGCAACCGCTCGTGATTCCCGACGTACGGCTCGAAACCCGTTGGCCCAGCGTGATGGAACTATTGCGTCGCAACAACATCGTCACATCCTGCTGGCTGCCGTTGACTACCGCTCAACACCGGTTGGGGGCGTTAGTCTTTGGATTCGGGCCCGCTCCCGACGTAGAGGAACAACTCGACCTGATGCGCCAGATTGCCTCTCAGGTAGCCGTTGCCGTAGACAACACGCTGAACTTCGAAAAGGCCGAAAAATACCAGCAGCAACTGGCGCGCGAACGAGATCGGCTGCAGGTTCTGCTCGAGATTACCAACACCCTGGTATCGGAATTGGATATTCGCGACCTATTTCCCAGCATCACGGCGTGCCTGCGGCGCGCGGTGCCCCACGAATACTCCAGCCTCGCACTGCGCGTGCCGGGAACCGATCAGCTCCGCGTTCACGCGCTGGTGTTCGACGGACCCGGCGGCGTTCTCGAAGAAGGCGCCAGCGCCGCGATGAGCGAAACGCCCGCCGGCGAAGCTGTGGAAACCCGGCGCCCAGTCATTCTGGATGCCGATGCTCTGGCGCGAGTCTCTTCTCCGATAGTCCAGCGGCTTGCCAAGGCGGGGTTAAAATCCATCTGCTGCCTTCCTTTGATTACGCGCTTGCATGTGCTGGGCACGCTCAACGTCGGTAGCACGCGGGAACGCGCTTTCAGCGATTCGGACATCGATTTCTTGAGCCAGGTGGCAGGCCAGGCAGCCATCGCTATCGAAAATGCCACCTCCTACCAGGAAATCGGCCAATTAAAGGATCAGTTAGCCGAAGAAAAATTATATTTGCAGGACGAAATCCGGACCGATCGGAACTTCGGCGAGATTATTGGCGATAGCCCGCAGTTCCGCAGCGTCCTCGACCAAGTGGAAACCGTTGCGCCGACGGATGCTTCTGTTCTGATCCTGGGAGAAACCGGAACTGGAAAGGAGCTGATCGCTCGCGCGCTTCACGATCTGAGCGGGCGCCGGGAGCGGACGTTTGTCAAGCTGAACTGCGCGGCCATCCCCACCGGGCTCCTTGAAAGCGAGCTATTCGGTCACGAGAAAGGCGCCTTTACCGGCGCCATCATGCAAAAGGCCGGCCGCTTCGAATTAGCCAACAAAGGAACGTTGTTTCTGGATGAAATCGGCGATATTCCGCTCGAATTACAACCGAAACTTTTGCGCGCTCTGCAGGAGCACGAATTCGAGCGGCTGGGCGGCACGCGGACCATCAAGGTGGACGTGCGGCTGGTAGCCGCCACCAATCGCGACCTGGCGCAAATGATCAATGAGCGCCAGTTCCGCACCGATCTTTATTACCGGCTGAGCGTATTTCCGATTTCGGTGCCGCCGCTACGCGAGCGTGTCGATGACATCCCCAAGCTGGTTCGCTACTTCACCCAGAAGTTCGCGCGCCGCATGAACAAACACGTGGAAAGCATTTCGCAGGAGACCATGGACGCGCTGGTTCGCTATCCGTGGCCGGGCAACGTGCGGGAACTGGAAAACCTGATCGAACGCGCGGTCATCCTGACGCGCGGCACAACGCTCCAAATCCCAATCTCCGAGTTACGCTCCGCCTCAACCGAAACCGCATCACCAGTAACGCTGGAAGAAGCCGAGCGCGACCACATCCGCCGCGTCCTGGAACGCTCGAATGGAGTAGTAGGGGGCCCGAATGGCGCAGCCGCCAAGCTAGGCATGAAGCGCACTACGCTGCAATCGAAGATGAAAAAACTCGGGATCGCGAAATAAAGGCCGGTTTCTGGTTTCTGGTTCCTGCCGCCTGCCGCCTGGTTCCTGCCGCCTGCCGCCTGCGTCTTCAGCCCGCCCGCCGCTTTGCCTCACGTGGCTCAAAGCTGATGAGCAACCGCGACCTGGTCGCGTCTGCCAAACGCTCCAGCGTCCGCATCGACGGCCGCGAGCGGCCGCTTTCCAGCCGGGCAACCACGGGCTGCGTCGTGCCCATCTTCCGGGCCAGTTCCTCTTGCGTAAGACCAGCGCGGTTCCGCACATCCATCACAGCCGCCGCTAGGACAAACTCCTCCTCAAGCGCGTCGTAGGCCTTCTTGTATTTCGGCTCCTTCATCCACTTCTTGTGCATGTCAGATATGCGTGCCATTGTCACATCTCCTTCATTAAACCGATTTCGCCCGAGACAGGGCCAGGTCAATCTCACTCCGCGGCGTCTTCTCCGTTTTCTTCACGAAGACCCGGACGATCACCACCCGCCGGCCGACGGCTGTTACGTACAGCGCTCGCGAAATTCCGCTGCGGCCCTTCAGCCGCATTTCCAACAGGCGTCCCTCAACGTGCTTCACGTGTGGCTCACCCATACGCTCGTGGCTGGTCGCTGGTTTCTGCCTTCTGCTTTCTGCTTTCTGCTTCCTGCCGCCTGCTTTCTGCCGCCTGGGTTCAGGGTGCGCCCAATGGCGCGCCGTTATTCGACACTGCTTCCAAAAGTTCAATCGCCATTCTCCGCACCGGCCGCAAAAACGGCGACTTCGACAATTTCAAAACGCCGGCTACGATGCCGATGCTTTTGTCCACTAACTTTTCAGTACGCTGCTGGCTGGGCGAGCGATCGTAGATCCAAAACAGAATCAGACTCATTTGATATAGCCACAGCAAATTAGGTAAATGCGGCTTAAGGTCATCGGGCACGTTCAGGTTACTTCCTTCAAGGGCGCTCGAGAAATGTTGCATGTCCCGCTCACGGATATCGCGCGTCTGCAAGCTGAAAGGCGAAAGCGGATGCTCCGGATCCGCGGCGTGCCTTAGCAGTGCGCCTAGAAACTTGCGATTGGGCCCGAAGTATTCGAACTTGACGTCGATCACTGCGCGCAACCGCGCCTTCAGGTCTACTTTTCTTCCCAAGGCCGCCTCGATCTGATCGTGCATGGTTTGGCTGGCTTCGCCGTAGAATGCCATGACAAGCGCTTCCTTCGATTCGAAATAGTAGTACGCGGCGCCGATCGCTACCTCCGCCGCGCTCGCAATATCGCGCATGGTGGTTTCGTCGAAGCCGCGCTCGCGGAATAGTCCGAGCGCCGCGGAGAGGATTCGCGAGCGGGTCTCCTCGGCTTTAGGAGTGCTGCGCCCCGGGGCCTTAAGCGATACCTCCATAGTGATACCTCCGAACTAAATCCAAGAATCCGGGGAATTCACGAAGTCGAGGAAGGTGGAACGCGTGGCCCGCAGGCCACGCCATCATTTCTTCTTTGGCTTCCTTGGCTTCCTCGAATTCTTGAATTCCGATACACCTCAACAATGACACCTCGGAGGCTGGACGGCGCTAAGCTGCACCGCCAGCTCGTCGTCACTTTTAAGCTGCAGCCATCCTGATATCTTCAGGCGGTTGGCTGACAGGATCGCGAAAGCTGAACGCGCCAAAGGCAGCAACGTCGGACTGGAGAGCCGCTTTGCCCAGCTCCGGGTAGTGCTTCAGCGCGTACAGGCACATGAGCCAGGCATGGTCACCAAGGTAGACCCCGCCATCGTCGCTCACCACTACCAGTTCTTCGCGGGCGATGCGAGGCGCCAGTGTTGGATATGCGTCGGCGGCCAGATTGGACGGAAGTAGCCGTATACCGATCCATTTGGGCTGCGCGCCTAGCCATTCGCCCAGTCGAGTGCAAAGCCCGCATTGCTGGTCACACACCACGGTCAGATATCGCATCCGGTTAGCTCCCTTGCAAATGTGGCGAGGCTGTCAATACGGCATCGGGGGGAAACGGCGGCGGCGCCAGGCTTTCTTGCGCACGCCTTCGAACTCGCGAGAAAACGAACAGGTTGAAGAAGTGCATCCCGCCCAGAACCAGTAGTACTAATCCCAACTTGTCACTCACCAGTTCGATGGCCTGGCGCAGGTTGGCGGGGTTCTCCGTACTTTTTAAAGCGAAGGCCACATAGCCGACGTTGATCAAATAGAAACCCACCACCAACAGGTGATTGATCGAGTCCGCCAGTTCCTGCTGGCCGTGAAAGGCATCCACCAGGAATACCCGTCCGCGCCGGTGCAGGGTTTTGGCCACCCATACGGTAACACTTAAACTAATGGCTAGATAAACGAAATAGCTGTAGACGATGAACATTGGATTCTCCTCTTAGATTTTGAACATGTTCAAGAACAGAATAAGCTCAAGCTTCACTGCTGTCAAGCTAAATTTTGAATGCGTTCAAAAACAAAGTTACAGCAGGCTACACCCCCCCGGTCAGCCCTAGCCCCCTCCCTAGTGTCCGCCATCCGTTACAGGCTGCTATAATAAATTCCAATGGGTGAGGTGAAAAACGGCAGTCCCGGTAAGAAGATCATCCTACTAAGACCCCGCGGGTTTTGCGCGGGTGTCGTTAGGGCGATCGATGTCGTCAAAATCGTCCTAAACCTCTATGGCGCGCCGGTTTACGTGCGCAAAGAGATTGTACATAACCGCCACGTCGTGGATGAACTTCGCCAGGCCGGCGCCATCTTCGTCGACGAGCTAAGTGAAGTGCCCGAAGGCGCGCGGGTGATCTTCAGCGCCCATGGCGTTTCCCCGGCAGTTCGCGATGAAGCGAAACAGCGGAACCTCCAGGTGATCGACGCCACTTGCCCGCTGGTCACCAAGGTCCACTTAGAAGCGGTCCGCTTCGCCCGTCAGGATTATACGATCATTTTGATCGGACATTCCGGCCATGACGAAGTGATTGGTACGCTGGGAGAAGCCCCAGAATCCACCATGCTGGTTTCATCCGTCGCGGATGTCGACAAGCTGGAGGTGAAGGACCCCGAGAAGATGTCCTATCTCACGCAAACCACCCTGAGTCTCGATGAAACCAAGGACATCGTTGCCCGCCTGCAGGAGCGTTTCCCCGCCATCAAGGGACCGAAAACCCAGGATATTTGCTACGCCACCGAGAATCGCCAACTTGGGGTGAAAGCCGTAGTACCTCTTACGGAAGTACTATTGGTGGTAGGGTCACAAAACAGCTCGAATTCGCGCCGCCTGGTAGAAGTCTGTGAGAATGAAGGCGTGCCGGCCTACCTGGTGGATGACAGCCGGGAGGTGAACCCTTCGTGGCTGGAAGGCATCCATACAGTGGCAGTTACAGCGGGCGCTTCGGCCCCGGAAAACCTGGTGCAGGAGTTGATCCAGTCGCTTGAGACGCAATTTGGCTTCGATTTTATGGAAGAGATGGAACTAAAAGAAGAAGACGTTCGATTCCATCTGCCTTCTGACCTGGAACGCTCCGCCTTGAAACTGACCACCATAGCCACCATATGATGCCGCAGCTTCAGGTTGCCGATTCGTTGCTGGCAGGAACGTCCAAAGCGGCCGCGCGCACGGTCGACTATTTCCTGCGTACGCAGCACCAGCCCGGCTATTGGATGGGCGAGCTTACCGCCGACACCACCCTCGAATCGGATTACATCCTGTTGCAGCTCTGGCTCCATCCGCCCGTGAATGGCGTATGGGATCCTCCAACGCGGCCCAGGATCAACCGGGCAGCAGCTTCCATTCTGGCGCGGCAATTGCCTGATGGTGGCTTCAATATCTACCCGCAAGGTCCGGCGGATTTGAACGCCACCATCAAGGCCTACTTCTCACTCAAACTCGCCGGAGTGGCTTATGACGATCCGCATCTGACAAGTGCAAGGGAACGAATCCTGGCGCTCGGCGGGATTCAATCGGCTAACAGTTACGTCAAAGTGAACCTCAGCCTGTTCGATCTCTATCCGCGCGAGGATTGCCCCTCCATTCCGCCCGAGATCATGCTGCTCGGCAGGTTCATCTACCAGATGTCCTCCTGGACCCGGGCCATCGTAATCCCGCTCTCGATTGTGCATTCCATGAATCCCAAGCGGCCGGTTCCGGAAGGATTCAACCTCAAGGAGCTGTTCCTGGCCGGAGGGCATCCGGAATTTCCACGCAGCCGCGAGAGCTTCACCTGGCGCAATGTGTTTTTGCGGATCGACAG
>PMUN01000445.1:13605-22634 GCA_003166875.1 Bryobacterales bacterium
TGGGCGCCATCTATCCACCCATGATGTACGTCATAATGGCGCTCGACCTGCTTGGCTACGCGCCCGATCATCCGGATCGCGTGGAAGCGCAAAAGCAGTTTGACGGTCTTATGGTGGAAGACGGCCGCCGCTTCTTCTTCCAGCCCTGCTTCTCCGTGGTTTGGGATTCCGGAATCGCGGCTTATGCGCTGGGCGAATCGCCCGAGCCTCCTGAGAACGCGCTGCGAAAGTGCGCCGACTGGCTTCTCACCAAGGAAGTGCGGCGCAAGGGCGATTGGTCCGTAAAACGCCCGAAGACGCAACCCTCCGGTTGGTATTTCGAATTCGCCAACGAGTTTTATCCGGATATCGACGACACAGCCCAGGTCCTGCTGGGCTTGAGCCGCTCCCACGCGTCCCGGCCGGCCGAGCAGCAGGCGTGCGAGCGCCGAGCCATCCAGTGGTTGCTCGACATGCAATCCAAGGACGGCGGCTGGGCGGCGTTTGATGTCGACAACAACTGGCGCCCACTCAGCTTTGTTCCCTTCGCCGATCACAACGCGATGCTCGATCCCACTTGCCCGGATATCACGGGGCGTGTGCTCGAAGCCTTGTGCGCTTATGGGCTGGACCAGTCGCATCCTGCGGTTCGGCGAGGTATCGAGTATCTGGTGCGTACGCAGGAAGAAGACGGAAGCTGGTACGGACGCTGGGGTGTGGATTACGTGTACGGCACGTTCCTGGCGTTGCGGGGGCTACAAGCGGCCGGGGTCAGCGACCGCGAAGCTTACATCCAACGGGCGCTCGAATGGGTGCGCGCCATCCAGAACTTCGATGGCGGCTGGGGCGAAAGTTGCGAGAGTTACAAGCAAGAAACCTACGTCGCGGCGTCTAGCACGCCCTCTCAAACCGCTTGGGCCGTTCTGGCATTGCTCGCAGGCGGCGACACCACTAGCACTAGCCTGCTGGACGGCATGGATTACCTGGTCCGCACGCAGAAAAGCGACGGAACCTGGGATGAACAACTGGCCACCGGCACCGGATTCCCGCAGGTTTTCTACCTGTGCTATCACTTGTACCGGAATTCCTTCCCACTGCTGGCTCTGAACACTTTCCTGAGAACAAAAGATCCTGGCCTCAGAACAAAAGAACCTGGCCTCCGAATAAAATCCGGCTCCCGAGGACAAGACTAAATGAGATTTCCCCTTTCGATGACGGCGGGCATGGCGAGTTATATCGCCCGCAACAAGTTCCGCCCGAATCCGGAGTGGCAGAAAACCGTGGTGACCGCCCCGGACGCCTCCAACCCGTTCCGGATTGTGTACACCCATACCGGCGCCGACCGCAAGCCGCACCCGATGATCAACAAGCGGTTTCCGCTGGTGCTGATGCTGGAGCCGCTGCACACCTGCAACCTGACCTGCACCGGCTGCGGGCGCATCCGGGAATACGAATCCACCATCACACAGAAGTTGTCGCTCCAGCAGTGTCTGGATGCGGTTCACGAATGCGGCGCGCCCATCGTTTCCATCTGTGGCGGCGAGCCGATGCTGTATCCCGAGCTCGGGCCGCTGACTGCGAAACTGATCGAGGAGAACAAGACCATTTATCTGTGCACCAATGGGATGTTCATCCAGAAGCGGCTGAAGGAGTTCAAGCCTGCCGACAAATTCTTCTTTAACGTGCACCTGGACGGCATGGAGAAGAACCACGACATCGCGGTTGAGCGCGAAGGCGTCTTCCGCGAAGCCATCCAAGGGGTCAAGGCCGCCAAGCAGGCCGGTTTCCGCGTTTGCACCAACACCACCGTCTACAAAGAGACGGACATGAACGAGATCGAAGAGATGTTTGAGTATCTGGCGCAGTTCAAGGTGGACGGCCATACCATTTCACCGGCTTATGGTTACTCATCGGTGAACGATCGCGAGATTTTCATGACTCGCGACGATATCCACGAAAAGTTCAAAACCATCGACAAGCTGGCCGACCGGTTCCCATTATTCAGCACGCCCACCTATCTCGAATTCCTGCAAGGCAAGCGCGACTATCCCTGCACAGCCTGGGGCAATCCTACATATAACGTGAAGGGCTGGAAAGGCCCGTGTTACTTGATCACGGACGGTCATTACAAGACGTTTGAAGAGCTGATGAACAAAACCCAGTGGGAAAACTACGGAGCGGGTAACGATCCGAGATGTGACCATTGCATGGTGCATTGCGGTTTCGAGCCATCAGCGGCGCTCGGAATCAATTCGAAACTTGGCGATACGTTCAAGCTGATGACTTGGGCGTTTCGATAGAATTTGAATTAAGTGAAGCCAACTCTGGTTACCGGGGCGACCGGTTTCATCGGGTGGCATGTAGCCAGAAAGTTGCTCACGCGCGGTCACACCGTGCGGGCTTTGGTTCGGCCCACGAGTAAAGTCCGCGAATTAGACTTGGAAGTCGTAAGTGGAGATTTGCGCGACTCCGGATCTTTGGAGCGCGCCGTGACGGGATGCGGGCTGGTGTTTCACATCGCAGCCGATTATCGGCTGTGGGCCAAGGATCCGGCTGAGCTTTACAGCTCGAATGTCGAGGGTACGCGAAATCTGTTGACCGCGGCGCGCGAAGCCGGAGTGGACCGGGTCGTCTATACCAGCACCGTGGGCTGCATCGGGATCCGCAAGGATCAGCCGGGCAGTGAAGACGTGGAGGTGCGTCTCGAACAAATGACCGGGGCCTATAAGCGGTCCAAATTTCAGGCTGAGCAGGTGGCTATCGAATTCGCCACTTCAGGATTTCCGGTGGTCATCGTAAATCCAACCGCGCCCATGGGCGATCACGACTTTAAACCCACACCGACCGGCAAAATCGTGGTGGACTATCTAAAAGGCGCTATGCCGGCATTTGTGGACACCGGTCTCAACGTCGTGGATGTAGAGGACACCGCCGAAGGTCATCTGCTAGCAGCCGAGCGCGGCCAGCCGGGCCAGCGCTACATATTGGGTTGCGAGAATCTAACGCTGAAGCAGATCCTGGAACGCCTGGCGCGCATCAGTGAAGGAAAGGTCCCGCGCTGGCGAATTCCGTATCCCCTTGCCTACGCGGCCGGACTTGCGAGTACCGGTTGGGCCAATCTGACGGGCCAGGAGCCGCGTGCCCCGCTGGATGCGGTAAAGATGGCCAAGGTGAAAATGTTCGTTTCGTCCGACAAGGCGAAGCGCGAATTGGGATTCAACCCCGGCCCAGTGGATGGCGCACTCAAGCGCGCCGTCGATTGGTTTCGCGCAAATGGTTACGTCTAGTTGTTAGCTTTCGTGGCGGCGGAGGCTCGCGAATTCTCGGGCCTCCTGCGCCATGCGGAGAGAGTAGTCAAGCTGAACTGGCCGCTGGATTTCGCCAGGAAAATCTGGCTGAACGGCAAGGCGGCGTTACTGGTGGCGAACGGCCCAGGTCCGAAGCTGGCGGGCGAAGCAGTGGAAATTGCGAAAGGACGCGAAAGGTTGACCGGTTTAGTAAGCACAGGTTTTTGCGGCGCATTAGATCCAGCGCTAAAGCTGTCCGACATCTTCGTCGCAACCGAAATACTTACCCACCACACGCCCGGCGACACCATACCGAACCGCGACCGTGAGGGAGTCGGTGCCTTTAGCACTGCTAACCCCAACCCCCACAAATCCGGCACTCTCCTCTCCATCGACCGCGTCGTCGTCACCGCCGCCGAAAAATCCCAACTCCGCAAAACCGGCGCCGCCGCAATCGAAATGGAAGCCGCAGCCGTAGCGGCGAAAGCCAAAGAATATAACCTACCCTTCTACTCGATCCGCGTAGTCACCGACACAGCAGACGAAAACATGCCTCTGGATTTCAACGCCATGCGCGATTCCAGTGGCCGCTTCAGCCGATCCAAAATCGTAGCTGCAGCTTTCCGCAGCCCAACGGTATTTCCGAAGCTCATAAAGCTGAACAAAACATGTAAAAACGCCTCCCAGGCGCTAGGGGACTTCATTGCCGATACTAGATTCTGAACTCATCGCCGCCCCAGCTACGATGCAGGCAGCCGTCTACACCGGCGATAGCAAGATCTCTGTCGAAGCCATCCCGACCCCCACCATCGGCCCAGGCGAGCTGCTGGTCCGCGTGGAAAGCTGCGGCATCTGCCATACCGATCTCAAGAAAATTGAACACAACCTGCTCGCCCCGCCGCGCATTTTCGGGCATGAGACAGCCGGAGTGGTCGCAGCGGTAGGCGCGGGCGTTCGCGATTACGTGGTCGGCGACCGCGTGATCGTCTTCCACCACATTCCCTGTATGGAATGTTTCTACTGCCGTCACAAATTGTACGCGCAGTGCCCAGTCTATAAAAATGTCGGCGTGACGGCCGGATATGAACCCGCCGGCGGCGGATTCTCGCAGTACGTTCGCATCATGGATTGGATCGTCCGCCGCGGCGTCGAAAAGATCCCGGACGGCGTTTCCTTTGACCGCGCCAGTTTCGTCGAGCCTCTCAATACTTGCCTCAAAGGCGTGGTCCAACTGGATCCGAAGCCTGAAGATGTAGTGGTAGTACTGGGCCAGGGACCCATCGGTTTGCTTTTCACCATGCTGGTGAAGCGCTACGGCGCTACGCTGCTCGCCACTGATACCATGCCTTTCCGCCGCGAGTTGTCGGTTCGCCTCGGCGCGGCAGGCGCCTTCGATCCGCGCGAACCAGCCTTGCTCGACCGTATTATGGAGATGACGGGCGGCCGCGGCGCTGATAGCGTGATTATCGCGGCTTCCGCTCCCGGTATCGTGGAGCAGGCCGTGCGTTATTCCCGTCCAGGGAGCCGTATTCTTTTGTTCGCACAAACGTCACACCATGAGCGTATTGAGGTTTCAGGAGCCGATGTTTGCGTGGGTGAACGCGTGATCTTCGGCTCGTATAGCGCCTCGGTGGATCTTCAGCAGGAATCTGCCGACCTTGTGTTTAGCGGTCTGTTACCTGTTGAAGACTTGATCTCGCACCGCTTTGCTTTGAATGAGATACGGGCCGGAATCGACCTCGCGTTGCATCCGGAGCCTAAATCGTTGAAAATTATAGTTCAGCCTCAGAGGTGGTCTTAGTGAACACACAGATGATTGCCGCCGTCCTCTACGGCAAGGAAAACTTGCAAATAGAGGAGGTATCAGTACCGAAGATTTCCAACGGCGATGTGCTGGTCCGGGTACAGGCTGCCCTCACGTGCGGTACCGACGTGAAGGTGTTCCGCCGCGGTTACCATGCCCGCATGATCGTCCCACCGGCGTTGTTCGGTCACGAACTGGCCGGGGATATTGTCGCCATGGGGCCGGATGTCAAAGGCTTCCGAATCGGCCAGCGGGTGGTGGCGGCCAATTCAGCGCCTTGTCTCGAATGCTTCTATTGCAAGCGCGGTAACGAAAATCTTTGCGACGATCTGCTGTTCAACAACGGCGCTTATGCGGAGTACATTCGCATCCCTTCTAGGATCGTCGAACGCAACATGTACGAGATTCCCAGCCACGTGAGCTATCAGGACGCCGCGTTAATAGAACCGCTGGCTTGCGTGCTGCGTGGCTTGGATGAGACTTCTATCGCCAAGGGAGACAACGTAGCCGTAATAGGACTCGGCCCAATCGGCCTGATGTTCGTCCGGCTGGCCAAAGCCTACGGCGCGAGAGTGATCGCGATTGGACGCCGTAAAGCGCAACTGACCCGGGCGGCGCACATGGGCGCGGACGAACTGCTGATTTCGGGCGAAACGGACGATACGGTCCAGCAGGTCCGAGAGTTGACTGCAGGACGTGGCGCCGACATCGCCATTGAAGCCGTGGGGCATCCGGATGCCTGGCAGACGGCTGTGCGGCTGCTTCGCAGAGGTGGAACGGTTAATTTCTTCGGCGGTTGCCCCAACGACAGCCACATCAACATGGACACCTCGTTGTTGCACTATTCCGAAATCACCTGTAAGGCGAGTTTCCACCACACGCCGGCCCACATTCGGAAGGCTCTGGAGTTCGTCAGCCGCCAGGTGATCACGGCGCGCGATTTTGTGAACCGCGTTGAGCCGCTCACCAATCTGCTGGAAGTGATGCGCCACTTGATGAGCCACAACGGTCACATGAAGACCGCCATCATACCGTAGTGTCGCAGCTCGCCCCCAAGGAGTTTGTAAACTCGCCGGAGGCGCTGAACGATAGCTATACCGTACCCGCCGCCGAAGAATACACGCGCTGGCTCGCAACGCATCACTACGAGAATTTCCACGTCGTCTCCTTCCTACTGCCCAAACGCCTGCACCAGGACTTCTATAACGTCTATGCGTTCTGCCGCTGGGCCGACGACCTAGGCGATGAAATTGGCGACCGCGCCGAGAGCCTCCGCCTGCTGGCCTGGTGGCGTACCGAACTCGAAGCCATGTATCAAGGCCGGGTACATCATCCTGTGTTTGTGGCCTTAGAAGGCACCGCCCGCAAATACAATTTGCCGATCCAGCTCTTCTCCGATCTGATCAGCGCCTTCGAGCAAGATCAACGCGTCGCGCGCTACCAGAACTGGGATGAGCTGTTCGCCTATTGCCGCTGCTCAGCCAATCCGGTAGGCCGTCTGGTATTGCGCTTGTGTGGATATGACGACGACGAACGCGACCGTTTATCGGACGCCACCTGCACCGCCCTCCAGCTAGCCAACTTCTGGCAGGACGTCACCGTAGATTTTGCGAAAGATCGCGTGTACCTTCCTCTGCATCTATTCGCAAAGCACGGCTACACGGTGGAAGATCTAGCCGCGCACCGCTTCAACCCAGCTTTCCAAGCCGTAATGCGCGAAGCAGTAGAAAAAGCCCACGCGCTTTTTGAAGAAGGCCTGCCTCTAATCAAAATGGTGAATCGCCGCTTAGCGCTAGACCTGGAACTCTTCAGCCGCGGCGGAATGCGCGTGCTAAAAAAGATCGAACAACAAAACTACAACGTCCTAGCAGCCCGACCCAAGGTCTCGAAAGCCGACAGAATCGGACTCGTGGCGCACGCACTCCTGCNNTTCACACTCGTGTGAACGCATGTTAAATCTGGATGCCTCCTACCTTTTCTGCCGCCGCATAGCCCGCACCCGCGCCAGAAATTTCTACTACTCCTTCCTTCTTCTCTCGGGCGAACAAAAAGACGCGATGTGCGCCATCTACGCCTTCATGCGTTATTGCGACGACATCAGCGAAGGCGAAGCCGCGTCAAGCGAAGCAATCAACCAATGGCGAAAAGATTTGGACCGCGCCCTAACAGGCGACTTTCCGGCCAATCCCCTCTGGCCCGCCTTCCACGACACGGTAAAGCGCTACAACATCCCCCACCAATACTTCCACGAAATGATCGACGGCGTCAGCCAGGATCTGGAGCCGCGCGCAATCCAAACCTTCGACGAACTCTACCGCTACTGCTACCAAGTAGCCAGCGTAGTCGGCCTAACCATCATCCACATCTTCGGCTTCGACAACCCAGAAGCCCTAGCGCTAGCCGAAAAGTGCGGCATCGCGTTCCAGCTAACCAACATCCTGCGCGACGTCCGCGAGGACCGCGAGAACCACCGCATCTACATTCCAGCCGAAGACATCCAACGCTTTAGCGCGAACCTAGCCCACTACGACGCAAACTTCATAGACCTGCTACGCTTCGAAGCCGCCCGCGCGAAATCTTATTACGAAGAATCCCGTCCCCTAATCGGCTTAGTCCACAAAAACAGCCGCCGCTCCCTCTGGGCCCTGATCGAAATCTACCGCCGCCTACTCTTCCGCATCGAGCGCTCGAATTTCGCCGTGCTAGACCGCCGCATCCGCGTCCCAACCTGGGAAAAGCTGAGCATCCTGGCAAGCGCACTTCTTAAGCCACGGATACAAACGGATGCACACAGATAAGAAATTCGTTTTATCCGTGTCCATCCGTGTGCATCCGTGGCCTAATCCAACCCCCCCAAGCTGCCGATAAACCCCTTAGACACGCACGCGCCCACATGATCATCTCGCGCACTCCCTTGAGAATCTCCATCGGCGGCGGCGGCACCGACCTGCCGTCCTATTACCGCAACCACGGAGGGTTCGTCATCGCGGCCGCCATCAACAAACACATCTACGTTGGCATCAATGAGACTTTCGGCGGCGGATATTTCCTGAAATATTCTTCGCTCGAGCACGCGGTTTCAATCGATGAAATTCGGCACTCGCTCATCCGCGAGGTGCTGCGTCTCCACGAAGTGCCGGCGCCCATCGAAATCGTTAGCATGGCCGACATTCCGGCCGGCACTGGCCTCGGCTCGAGTGGCGCATTCACCGTCGGCCTTCTGCGCGCCGTACACGCTCTAAAGCGCAAATATGTCGACCCGGCAGTCGTGGCGGAGGAAGCCTGCAAGATCGAAATCGAGACTCTGCAGGAGCCGGCTGGCAAGCAGGATCAGTACATCGCCGCTTACGGAGGTCTGGCCTGCTTCGAGTTTCTGCAAGACGGCGAAGTGAAGGTCAATCCGCTGAACATCAGTAACGGAACCTTGTACGATCTCGAAGAGCATCTGCTGATGTTCTTCACCGGCTATTCGCGCAATGCCTCGGTAGTGCTGGACGATCAGAAAACGCGCTCGGAAATGGGCGACGCGGCCATGCTCGATAACCTGCACTACATCAAACAGCTCGGCCAGTGCATCAAGCTGGCGCTCGAGGCCGGCAACGTCCGCCGCTTCGGAGAGCTGATGCATGAGCATTGGCTGCACAAAAAGGAACGGTCGCCCGGAACCTCGAACGAGAAAATCAATCGCTGGTACGACGTCGGACGCGAGAACGGCGCAGTAGGCGGAAAGCTGGTGGGCGCAGGCGGCGGCGGTTTCCTGCTGTTCTATGCCGAAGACCGCGACACGTTGCGGGCCGCGATGCAGCGGGAAGGGCTCCGGGAAGTTCGCTTCGCCTTCGATCATGAAGGCTCCAAGCTCCTCGCCCGAGACTAATGATGGATGCTCACTTTAGAGAGTTCCCATGGGCCTGCTGGCCCGCCAAAGGTCATGGAGACGCCCGTAGCGCACGCACTCCTGC
>PMUN01000072.1 GCA_003166875.1 Bryobacterales bacterium
CGACCGTGAGGGAGCCGGTGCCGTTGTCGCGCACCTGCACACCTACTGTCTAACCAGTACCTTTTCCTAGGGGTTACTAAGTTCTTTCCCCGCTGGCGCAAACGGCCATCCACCTTTACGATTCAACTAGAGGGAGAAATCCATGCGCTCGCTTGCTCCTATCGCTTTGCTTGGAAGTTTCTTATTGGTCACCGCCGTTCAGGCGCAAAGCCTCGCCGAACATGCGGCTGCCGCCTCGGGCGCCACCATCGGAACGGCTGCCGGGAAACCCCTGAGCAACGCCATCACCAAGATCTTCGGCCAGACTGACACCACCACCAAGAAAGCCGCGAGTGCGCGGGCCGTTACAAGAACGCCGGCCAAGCCCGAGCCCGAGTCTGCGCCTCTAATCCAAGCGGTCCCTCCAAGTGGCGGGGGCGAATCGCCATCCATAGGCGGCGGCTCAGCACGGTCGCGACACGGAGGTTTCGCCCCGCGCCGCGCGGACACCGAATACGCTTCCATCAATCCGCCTCAGGCGGTAGTTGCTTACCAGGAGCCTCCGCGCAAGGAACCGACCGCCGAAGACCTTGCCACAATCCAGGTGGGTGCATCCGAAGAGTGGGTGGTCGCCGTGCTTGGCCAGCCCGAATCCAAGGTCACCATTCCCGACGATGGACACCTGCTGCAGATCTGCCAGTATTGGTCCAAAGGCAAGCAACTGGGAACCGTCCACTTGGATAACGGCCAAGTAGTGAACGTCGCTCAGAACTAGTAAGCCACCACAGGCCAGCCCCCAGCCCCTAGTCCCCAGTCCCTAGCCCCAGGATCGGTCCCCAGTTACAATAAAGGGCAGGCAGCTCTTGATCCGTCCCCTCTTACTCATCACAATTTCCGCCGTCGCCTTCGGTCAGACCGCGCCCCGTGCGCCCGAGAACCAGTTGGACGGCAGCCAGACTCTGTTCACCGTTCTGGCGGCGATCAACGCAGCGGGCTACGACGCCGACCTCGATTCATCGGCGAACGCGCCCATCCGCAAACAAGTTCGAGATATCATCGCGGCAAAAAATCTGGCTTCCGTCGACGCGCTAAAGAAATTCTTCGATGCGCACCGGCAAGCCAGCACTGACGCTGAGTTGAGCCAATACATCTCATTCGCACTCACGATCGAGGGCCCGCCCGATTTTCAATACCGTATGAAACCGGAGGAAATCCCGCACGATGTCCGGAAGCTGGAAGGTCTCAATCCTCTGATCGCCGGCTTTTACCGGGAAGCGAATATCGAGGAGCTTTGGAAACGATCACAGTCCGCTTACGAGCGCATGATCGAGGTCAACCACAGCGGCGTGGCCAAGGCTTTGCTCGAAGCGAACGCCTATCTGCGCAATCCCACCAGCGGCTTCTTCGGCCGGCGCTTCCAGATTTACGTGGATATGCTGGGCGCTCCGAATCAGATTCAGAGCCGCAGCTACAAGGACGACTATTTCGTGGTGGTGACCCCTTCGCCCGAGCCGCAGATCGATGAAATCCGGCACGCCTATCTCCACTATTTGCTGGACCCTTTGTCGCTGCGGCATTTCGAACAGCTGAGCCGGCTCAAGGCCCTGGCTGATTTCGCGGCGCCCGCCCCCGCCCTGGATGATGCCTATAAGGACGACTTTCTGTTGCTCTCCACCGAATGCCTCATCAAGGCCGTGGAGAGCCGTCTCGCCCACGGCGCCGAGCAACGGCAGGCCATCGTGCGCCAAGCTCTGAACGAGGGCTTTGTTCTCACTCCGGCGTTTGCCGAGGGTTTGGCGGTCTACGAAAAGCAGGTTGATTCAATTCGATTTTACTTTGTGGACCTGGTGGGCCAGATCGACCTTGACCGCGAAGACAAACGGCTTGAGCATGTTCAATTCGCGAAGGAAGCGGCCGTAAAAAAAGCGAAACACGCGCCTCCTCCCCCGGAACCCGTGCTGACCGGTGCTGCCAAGACGCTCCAGGAAGCGGAGGATCTTTACGGCAAGCGGGACCTGGGATCCGCACGGCTCAAGTACCTGCGTGTGCTGGAGCAAGGCTCGGACAACGGGCTGCATGCAAAGGCGTATTATGGATTGGCGAGAATTGCGGCCTTGCAAAAGGATCCCGAACTCGCCGAGAAACTGTTTCAAAAAACGTTGGAGCTTTCTCCCGACAAGGACACTATGTCGTGGGCTTATCTATACCTGGGCCGGCTGGCAGATGCGGCCGGCGAGCGTGACCAGGCCGAGAAGAACTACCGCTCGGTGCTGGCGATCGACGGCGCGCCTGCCTCAGTCAAGAAGGCCGCCGAGAAGGGGCTTGCGCAGCCCTTCAATAAAGACAAGTAGCCCGCGATTATCGCGCGGCGAAAATTTTCGAAAGTAGGAGCTAGAATGAACAAGAGACTTACACGCCTGCTGCCGCTCTGCGGCTTCCTGATCCTCGCAGCCTCCGCCCTTTGGGCGCAGAACCAGCCCAAGCCGAAATCGCAAAAGGAATTGGACGCTCTGCGCGCCTGGCAAGCCGCAACCGATCCGGACGATCGGATCAAGGCTATTGAGAACGTGCTCACCAACTTCGCCGACACCGAGTTCAAGATTTTTCTTCTCCAGGACGCCATGCTGACGGAGCAGCGCAAAGGTGACTTCGCGCAAGTGGTTTTTTACGGCGAGCGATTGATCGAGGCCGATCCCAAGAACGCGGTCGCGCTGGTTACACTAGCCGGCGAGACGGCTCGCCATACTCGCGAATTCGATCTCGACAAGGAAGAGAAACTCACCAAAGCGGACAAGTACGCGAACGCCGCTTTGGATGCCGCCAAAGTTATGCCCAAGCCCCGGCCCGATATCCCAGATGCGCAGTGGGAAGGCGCCAAGAAGGATGTGCAGGCTCAAGCTTACGAAGCCCTGGGGCAGTCCGCGACTCTGCGGAAGAAGTACGACGATGCCATAGCGGACTTTAAGCAGGCGCTTGCCGTACAATCGACTCCGGACCCAGCCACCTGGGTGCGGTTGGGCCAAGCCTACGAAGACTCGGGCAAGTTCGATGATGCCACGGACGCTTTCGACAAAGCCATCAATACGCCCAACGTCAATGCGCAAGTCAAAGCGGTGGCGCAAGCCAAAAAGGATGAGACGGCCAAGAGAAAGGCCGCCGGATCCAAGCCCCCTGGCGCTCCGTAACCGGTTCTGTTGCCGGCAATGAGCGCGCACCTGGAAACACTCGAGGAAGTTCTCGGGCATCCCTTTAAGAATCGGGAACTGCTGGAGCGCTCCCTCACGCACAAGTCTCGCGTCTACGAAAAAAACGCCGAAGCCGCGGCCACCGATAACGAGCAGTTCGAGTTTCTCGGCGATGCGATCCTGGGCTTCCTGGTCAGCGAGGCATTGGTGGCGCAGCACCCGGCTTTTCCGGAAGGCCGCCTGTCCAAGCTCAAAGCTCACCTGGTGAGCGCTTCGCATCTGCACCAAGTAGCGTTGCGGCTGGATTTGGGACACCATCTGCTTCTGGGACGCGGCGAGGAAATGAGCGGAGGCAGGGAGAAGAAGGCGCTGCTCGCGAATGCGCTCGAGGCATTAATCGCGGCTTTGTACCTGGATGCGGGTATGGAACCCGTGCGCTCGTTTGTTGTTCAGCATATCGTCGGCGAAGCTCACCTGCCCGAAGAAGGAGCGCAACTCACCGATCACAAGAGTGCGTTGCAGGAAATGGCGCAGGCCTTGAAGCTGCCGCAGCCGCGTTACTCGATCGTCGAAGAACGTGGTCCCGAGCACGCCAAGACTTTTCTGGTGGAAGTGCGACTAGGCAAGGATTGGGTAAGCCGAGCCGAAGGCCTCTCCAAGAAGAGCGCAGGCCAGAAGGCCGCTCAGCAGATTCTGCAACAGTTGGCGGACTGGGGAAGATAGGAGGCAGGCTCCAGGCGGCAGGCGGCAGCAAACTGACGCTGTATGGGTGGCCCCTTGTTACTGCTTCCTGCCGCCTGCCTCCTGCGGCCTTCCGCCGCCTGCCTCCTGCGGCCTGATCTGCCGTTCCGGCTCTCCCTTCAATCCCGTATCATTCAGAATGATGATGTCCACGCGCCGGTTTTTCGCGCGGCCTTCTTCAGTATCGTTGTCCTCCAACGGGTTGGTGTCGGCATAGCCGGCAATGGAGAGCCGGTCTTTGTCCACGCCAAAGCCTCTGATTGCCTCGAGCAGCGCGATGCTGCGCGCCGCCGACAATTCCCAGTTGCTCCGGAAGCGCGAATTGTGGATTGGAACTGCATCGGTGTGGCCTTCCATTCGCGCCGGATTTGGGATTTTCTGCATGGCCTGCGCGATCTTTTTGATGCTGGGATAAGTTTCCCTCGCAATTTCATCCTCGCCGGAGGGAAACAGCGCCGCTTGCGTGAAGCTGATCGCCAACCCGCGCGGAACCATGCTGATTTCGAGCTTGCCGGTCTTGATTTCCTCCGCCAGCTGCTTGGTCAAAACGTCGAGCGAGGGCGACAACTCCACCGCTATAGGCTGCGGTTTTGTTTCGGTAACCTTCGCTAGCCGCTTGTCTCCGCCGGGCCCATGCTTTTGCGCGTTCCCTTGGCCGGTATGATCGATGGTTCCTCCCAGGATCACTTTGACCACGCTGTTGAATGATTCTCCCTCCAGCGCCTTCTTCACCGAATCGGACACGGCCTGCGCTTTGTTTTTGTCCACCTGCGAAGTAGCAAACATCACTACGAAGAAGGCGAACAGCAGGGTGATGAAATCGGCGTAGGAAACCAGCCACCGTTCGTGGTTGACGTGTTCTTCATGTTTCTTGCGGGCCATGGCGTTTTATCGAGATCAGCTCTTGGCAGGGGCAGGCGCGGGGGCTGACGTCTTTTTCTCCTTGGTCACTTTCTCTTTGGCAGGGGCTTTTGCCTCATATTTGTAAGCTTCCAACTTGCTGCGAATCAATTTCGGATTCAACCCTTCCACGATGGCAATCACCCCTTCGAGTTTCAGTTCTTTCAGTTCGGTTTCCCGCTCGATACGCGCTTTGATCTTGGAGGCCGCCGGCAGCAGCAGGATGTTGGCCAGCGCCACGCCGTATACGGTGGCTACGAATGCCACAGCGATTCCGTGCCCTACCTCTTCGATGTTCGCCAGGTTCTTCATCACTTGGATAAGCCCCATCACCGCGCCTATGATACCGATAGTGGGTGAGTACCCCCCGCCGCATTCAAACACCTTGGCTTCGGCTTGCGCGCGGCTGTCGGAGATGTCCATGTCGAGCTGCATCATGTTACGTATCTCTTGCAGATCCGTGCCGTCCACGGCCAGAGTCAGCGCTTTTCTTAAGAATGTATCCTGGATCTCCATGGCCTCGTTTTCGAGCGAGACCAACCCGTTTTTGCGGGCCTTGGTGGCAAATCCGATCAGTTCTTCGATGGCTGTATCCGGGGGCTGCGTTTTGTCCAGCACCACGTGGATCAGGCGCATCGCGGCGCCCTTGATCACCGACAGAGGAGTGCTTACCATCACAGCGCCCAGCGTGCCTCCCAGCACGATGATCGCAGCCGTGATCTGCGAGATGTCTTTGATCTTGCCGCCTTCCATCAGCAGACCTCCGAGGATCCCGCCGAATGCCAGCGCGATTCCGCCAATGGTGGCAATGTCCGGGCGTGAACCAGCTTTTTTGGCCTGACCCGGCTTTACTTTGTCGGGCTTGGCCCCCTCGGTTTTTGGCTTTTCGATTTTAGCTGTGTCCGCCATGTCGGGTCTACGCCACTACATCCTCGGCAGGTAGGTCGTTTGTGTGCACCACTGCCGGCTCATCTCGATTCATAATCGCTCGGCGGAACTGGATTACCCTCCGGATGACTTCGTCGGCCGATTCCAGCACCATGAATTTCTGACCGCTGGTCATAGCGATCACCGTATCCGGTGTAATCTCAACGTGTTCGATTAAATCGGCATTTAAGACCAACGGAACGTGGTTGATGCGAGTGAGCCGGATCATGGAGCTGCCCACTTTTCTTATCGACTCGCTCGGGGCAACTATTAGAACTGTCAGGCTTCGAGTGCGAGGAGGTTAGTGGAGAAGTTCGAGCAGTTCGATAAGTTCTTTGCGAATCTGCTGCAGCACCGGCGCCGGATCCCGGAACAAGTCACCTTGCGAGCGGCCGGCCTTTTTCGCGGCTCCCTCGCCCGTCCGCGGAGCCGCCTCGCGCGTGCGTGTATCCAGATATTTCCGCGCGCCTTCGATGGTGTAGCGCTTATCGTAGAGGAGCCGCTTGATCTCCAGCACCAGTTCCACATCCTTGCGGCGGTACAGCCGATGACCTTTACCCGATTTCTTCGGGCCCAGGGAGGAAAACTCCGTTTCCCAGAACCGCAGAACGTACGGTTTGATTCCGGCCAGGCGGCTCACTTCGCCGATGCGAAAATAAAGCTTGTCGGGAATCTCTGGGCGGCGTTCTTCTAGCGCGGCTTCGAGCATACTGGGATTTTAGCAGAAAGCAGATTGCAGGAAACAGGCGGCAGGAGGCATTTTACGAAACAGCAACAGCGCGCGAGTGGTGTCTTGGCCGGAATCCATCCGGTGCGCGAAGCGTTACGGGCGGGGCGAGGTCTTGATCGGATTTTGATTGCTCGCGGGGCGGGTGGTCCGCGCCTGCAGGAGATCATCGATCTGGCGCGACAGCAGTCGGTGCCGGTGCGGTTTGAGCCCAGAGAGGCGCTCGACCGGGCTTCGAATAGCGCCGCGCACCAGGGAGTGCTGGCGTTCGGCGCGGCCGAGCGCTACGCTGAGCTGGATGAAATTGCGGTCAACGCGCAATTGTTGGTGGTGTTGGATGGCGTGGAAGATCCGCACAATCTGGGCGCCATCATTCGCACCGCGCATGCCGCGGGCGCTGCGGCGGTTGTGGTTCCCGATCGCCGCGCGGCCGGGCTTACCGAGACGGTCGCGAAAGCGGCTGCCGGCGCGCTGGAACATTTACCGGTGGTTCGGGTGGGAAACGTGAACCAGACACTGGAGACGCTTAAAGCGAGAGGGTTCTGGATTTATGGATTGGATGAACGCGCCACTCACCTGTACAGCGAAACTGACTATGCGAAGCCGACCGTAATAGTGTTGGGCGGCGAAGGACAAGGCTTGCACCAACTGGTTAAGAAACATTGCGACGTTCTAGTGCGCATTCCAATGGCGGGCGCCATCTCATCGCTGAACGTTTCAGTAGCAGCCGGCATCGTCCTATTCGAATGGAACCGCCGCAGTAAATAAAAAAGGCCCGCCCCGAAGGGCGGGCACTCCACATTCTGACTTCTTGAATTCCTGAATTCTTGAATTCGTCTTCTTAGTAATCCATATCCGGACCATGCGGGCCGCCGCCCGGCGCTGCCGACGACTTCTTCTCCGGGATCTCCGCCACCATGGCTTCGGTGGTCAGCATGAGAGCCGCGATGGAAGAAGCGTTCTGCAGAGCCGACCGAGTGACCTTGGTCGGATCGATTACGCCCGACTTCACCAGATCTTCGTACTGCGCCGTGGAGGCGTTGAAGCCGAAGTTGGGATCGGCGTTGGCGCGGATCTTCTCGATCACGATGGCGCCCTCGTAGCCGGCGTTGCCGACAATCTGACGCACCGGCTCTTCACAAGCCCGCTTCACGATGTTCACGCCGATCTGCTCGTCTTCGAGGACCTTGAAGTTGTCCAGAGCTCGGACAGCGCGCAGTAGCGCCACGCCGCCGCCTGGAACGATGCCTTCTTCAACGGCCGCACGCGTTGCATGCAGCGCGTCTTCGACGCGAGCCTTCTTCTCCTTCATTTCGGTCTCGGTGGCTGCGCCGACCTTGATTACCGCAACGCCGCCGGCCAGCTTGGCCAACCGCTCTTGCAGCTTCTCGCGATCGTAATCGCTGGTGGTCTCCTCGATCTGAGCGCGCAATTGCTTGATCCGCGCTTCAATGGTCTTTTGGGTTCCGCCGCCATCCACGATGGTGGTGTTGTCCTTGTCCACCGTGACGCGCTTGGCGCGCCCCAGGTCCTTCAGTTGCACGCCTTCCAGCTTGATGCCGGTTTCTTCAAAGATCGCCTGGCCGCCGGTCAGGACGCCGATGTCCTCCAGCATGGCCTTGCGGCGGTCGCCGAAGCCGGGCGCTTTCACCGCGCAAGCATTCAATGTGCCGCGCAGCTTATTGACCACTAGGGTTGCCAGCGCTTCGCCTTCCACTTCCTCGGCGATCACCAGCAGCGGCTTCCCGGCGCGAGCGATCTGCTCGAGCAGCGGCAGAAGATCTTTCATGTTGCTGATCTTCTTTTCGTGGATCAGGATGTACGGATCTTCGAGCACGCATTCCATGCGGTCCGGATCCGAAATGAAGTAGGGCGAGAGATACCCGCGATCGAACTGCATGCCGTCCACGGTCTGGAGCTCGGTAACCATGGTCCGCGACTCTTCGACGGTGATGACGCCGTCCTTNNATGATGTTGCCGATGGTGGTGTCGCCGTTGGCCGAAATGGTTCCGACCTGAGCGATCATCTCACCCGAAACCGGCTTGGACAGCTTCTTTACATCCTCGACGATCACTTCCACAGCCTTCTCGACGCCGCGCTTCAGAGCCATCGGGTTCGCGCCCGCGGCCACAGCCTTCACGCCTTCGCGGAAGATGGCTTGCGCCAGGATCGTCGCGGTGGTGGTGCCGTCGCCGGCGGTGTCGGAGGTCTTTGAAGCTACCTCACGCACCATCTGCGCGCCCATGTTCTCGAGCGGATCTTTCAGTTCAATTTCCTTGGCGACGGTGACGCCGTCCTTGGTAATGGTCGGGCCGCCGAACTTTTTCTCAAGAACGACGTTGCGGCCCCGGGGACCAAGCGTGACCTTCACCGCGTCAGCCAACTGGTTGACGCCGCGCAGAATCGCCTGGCGGGAATTTTCGCTATATACAATCTGTTTTGCTGGCATTCCTATTTCTCCTTAAAAATTCAAAAACAAAAAAGTCAAGAACTGTTCTTACGCAACCTTTGCGGACTTGGTGGCGCCTTCCAGAATTCCGAGAATCTCGTCTTCGCGCATGATCATGTATTCTTCGCCGTCCAGACGGATCTCGCTGCCCGAATATTTGCCGAACAGGATGCGGTCGCCTTTCTGCACGTCCAACGCAACCAGCTTTCCATCTTCCAGGCGCTTGCCTTTTCCAACGGCCACTACTTCGCCTTCCTGCGGCTTCTCCTTGGCCGAATCGGGAATAAACAGGCCGCCGATTTTGTTCTCTTTCTCCTCGATCCGTTTGACCACCACGCGGTCATAGAGCGGTCGAATATTCATACTTGGAACCTCCTAGCTTGAATGTTGATTAGTTGTTGCCGACTGGCGGATGTAATCACGTTCGCCTCAATCATATTAGCAGAGTGGATCGAGGAGTGACAATATTTCACTGTAACGTATTGATATCAATGCAAATATTAATTCAATCTACGGCTGGGCTTGGCGCTCAAGGCGCTCGCTCGAGCGTCACACGCCGGAATTCCGTGCCATCTTGAAGCGTCAGCTTTCCCTCCATCCTTTCGTCATTCAGCTTGGATCGCCAAACGCCCCGGGGGGTACCCGCAAACCAATGTCCGCTGAGCCTGGTCGTACCGGAATTTCAGAGTGCCCATATTGATCGCGTTGCCGTTCACAATTTTGTCGGCACTGACCGAGACGAAGCCGGGTTTGTTCGGGAGAATGGCCAGACGGTAAACCACCGTTTCGTCGCGGCAAGCTGTATTTTTGGCCACGCAGGACGAGTCGCCGCGCCACGTGCCCAAGAATCGGGCGAGATCGCCGCCCCCATCTGGGGCCGGGGCTAACAATGCGATCAAGACGGTTGCGAACAACGTTTCGAGATTCTCCTCAACTTTGACGATGGTGGGGCAAAGTGGTCACGTGCGCGCATGGACAGTGTTCAAAACTTCCAGATATGCTGGAAGTATCGATGCGACACGCGCGGTTCAGGCAATATCGAGGTAAAATCATTTTCGTGCCGGAGTGTTTATGCGGCGTTTGGGAGCCTAGAGTTGTTTGATGCACTGGTCGTCGGGCAGCTCTATTCGAACGAGGAGATCTTCAAGTCCCTCAAAGTGTCGAACGCTGGCGGTATCCGCCTGTCGCTGAAGGACAAAGCAGTGATGAGAGCAGTTGTCATGACTTCCGTGCAGGGTTTGCACGGTGCTGGGGAGAATCCGTACCACGACAGGCTCGAAGCCGGTATTTTGACTTTTACTGCTGCCGGTAAGATTGGCCAGCAAACGCTTGCCGGCGTAAACAATCGGTTGACCGAGCAAGCGACATTCGATTTCCCAATACACGGATTTAGTTTGGTTGCCAGTCGGAGGGATACAGGCGTCGGGCCGAAGCGCTGGAAATATCTGGGACTACTTGAGTACCTTCGTCACTACCCGGACACGCAACTCGGCGCAGACGGTAAGGTTCGCAGGGTCTGGCTCTTCGAATTCAAGATTCACCATGGCCAGCAAGTCCTACCCCTTGCTGATGAGGCGACTATTTCGAGCCAAATACTGGCCGATTCGAGGCGCCACAGCGGCAGGCATCGGGACGATGACGAGATAATCGACCAGCACGACCGTCAGGAGGCAGGGGACTTCGAAAGCATCGAGCGGGTTCGCGGAAGGCTGCTGGCAATGGAGCCAAGGGACTTTGAGTTTTTTGTTAAGGACCTGCTCATGCATTGCGGCTACTCAGATGTATGTGTAACAAAATTTAGCGCCGACGGTGGTATTGATGTGAACGCCAGAGCCGGAGGACGCACCTGGATTTTCGAGAACACGTTAGTCCAGGTGCAGGCAAAGCGCTGGCTGCACTCTGTCGGGCGCAAAGAGGTTGCCGAACTGCGTGGGAGCTTGCAGCCATTCGCAAAGGGGGCCGTCATCACCACTAGCCACTTCTCGAAGGCAGCAATCATTGAGGCTGACGAAGATGGCAAGAGCCCGATTACCCTCGTCGACGGATTTCGGCTATCCAGAGTTGTACTAGAGGAAAACTTTCAGTTAACAACATAGCGTGCATTCTCAAACACCAGTGCTCAAGATCGGACCGAGAGGCACAACAACGGGAGACAACTCATGAGCGGCGACGAGCCCATCAACAGCGCAGAGACAACGGGGAGCGAAGGCAAGAACGACGCCTGGTACCGCAAACGTGCGAAGGAAATTTACTGTGTGGACAGCGAGATCGAAGTGGACAGTAACGCACGCATCTCCCGAGGTGACGATCCAGGAGCGTACGTGGAGGCGTGGGTTTGGGTCCCAGATGATGGGGACGTGATTGACGTGTAGCCTCGCGGCCCTACCGAAGCGCGTGAACTAGGGGCCTTCAACGGTCAATGGAACTGAAATCCTCCTTCACCTCCGGCCAAGCCGTCACGCACACTCCGCCCAGCATGGACACAGTTCAAAACTTCCAGATATGCTGGAAGTATCGATGCGACACGCGCGGCCTTTGTTCCTGGTGGCCTTTCTGGCAATTCTATGGGGCCTGGGCGCAACCTATTACGCGCGGTTGCAACAGCAGGCGCGCAATGCTCCCGCCAAACCTGCGGCGCTACCGCCTGGAATAACGGGGACAGCGCGCGAATGGAAGTACACGCATACCTCCAATCAGAAGACCGTAGTCACGGTTCATGCCGATGATTTGCGGGAGGTGGAGGGAAAGCAGTATCTATCCGGCGTCACTCTCGACATCCAAAACAAAGACGGCAAGGAATACAACCACGTAACCTGTGCCAAAGCCGAAGCCGACCTGGACGCGGGCATGCTCTACTCGGATGGCGAAGTCGAGATCACGATGAAGGTGCCGCTTGATCAGCCGCCGCCCCCCAATGGAAAATTGATGAAGATCAAATCCTCCGGGGTCCACGTGGAGATCAAAACCGGCAAAGCATCCACCGATCGTCTGGCCACTTTTCAATTCGATCGCGGCGAAGGTCGGGCATTGGGAGCAAATTACGATCCTTCGACCGGCGAGTTGGACATGCGGAGCCAGGTGGAAATGTTCTGGCGCGGCACCAACCCGAAATCAATCCCGATGAAGATCGAGGGCGGCCAGGTGAGCTACAGCGAGAAGGAGTCCAAGGTCGTGCTTTCGCCTTGGTCCAGGTTAACCCGCGACACGTTGACACTGAACGCCGGGCCGGCCGTGGTCACACTCGACCATGGCCAGATCAAGAAGGTGGAAACAGAGCAAGCTCACGGTACGGATCAGCGCCCACATCGCAATCTGGAATATGCGGCGCGTTATCTCACCATCGACTTCAACGACGACAACCAAATCCAGAAGATCACCGGAGTGGAGCAGGCCAAGCTGGTTTCCACCGCCGATACGGCCATTACAACCATGACTGGTGATCGCGTGGAATTGACCTTCGACACCTCCACCGTCGACAGTATTCTGCAGACCGCGCTGGCGCAGGGCCACGGCACGGTGGAATCAAAACCGGTGACAAAACCGGGCGCCGATCCCGCGGACACGCGGATACTGAAGAGCGAGATGATTCTGACAAAGATGCGGGAGGGCGGCCAGGAGATCGAGTCCGTGAATACGAATACGCCTGGTGAGCTCGAGTTCATTCCCAATGGTCCGGACAAGCCGCACCGGTGGATGAATGGCGAACGCATTTCTATCGCCTATGGGCCCAAGAACCAGATCCAGTCCTTCCGCTCGAATGCGGTTACGACGCGAACCGTGAAACCCAAGCCGAAAGACGCCAAGGAGACGCCCGCTCCGGCATTGACCTGGAGCAAGGACTTGTTGGCTACATTTTTGCCGAACGCTTCACAGCTCGACAAGCTGGAGCAATCCGGCGATTTCCGCTACGAAGCGGGCGACCGGAAGGCCAGAGCGGATCACGCGTTCTTGGATCAACCGAACAACAAGATCGATCTCACGGGCAAGGCGCGCATTTCAGACAGCAACGGATCGGCCGACGCCGACAAGATTCTCATGGATCAAAATACCGGCGACTTTACGGCGGAGGGCAACGTAACCTCGACGCACATGCCGGATAAAAAGGATAAGACCGCCGGCGATACGCCTGAGAAGAGCGCGGGCAAGAATAAGAGCAAGGACAAGAGTCTCGCTAAGAGCACCGACAAGGGTAAAGATAAGGACGCCGACAAACAAGATTCCGGTGGCGGGATGCTGGACGAAAATGAGCCGCTGCATGCGCGCGCGAAGAAGATGATTTCCACCGATAACAATTATCAAGTCCGATATGAAGGGAATGCCGTGCTGTGGCAAGGCGCGAACCGGCTGGAGGGGGACGTGGTGGAGATCGACCGGTACGATGGCTCGCTCAAAGCGCATGGACACGTCATCAGCCAGTTGCTGGATAAAGCCAAGGACGACGCTGATTCCACCCCGAAAGATCCCAAGCAACCCGCAACCACCCCGCCTCAACGCGTGTTTACTATTGTGAAGGCGCCCGAGTTGTCCTATGACGACAATCAGCGCATCGCGGAGTACACGGGCGGCGCCATTCTGCAGCGTTCGAATATGGATGTGAAGGCCAAGGAGATTCGCGCGTTCCTGCGCAATGACAGCAACGATTCTTCTCTCGATCGTGCGATCGCCGACGGGCAGGTGCTGATTCATTCGCCTGCGCCCGGGCGTATGCGCGACGGGACATCCGAGCATGTGGAGTATTTTGTGGACCAGGACAAAGTGGTGCTGACCGGCGGCCGCCCGAAATTTGTGGACAGCCTGCGAGGTACTACGCAGGGCGAAAAATTGACCTGGTTCTCCAAGGATGATAGGCTGCTGGTGGACGGAGTGGAAGCTCAACCTGCCAAGAGTGTTCTGCACCGCAAGGTGAAGTAACCGCCCGATGCGTACCCTTCAAACTGCTGAAATCTCGAAAAGTTACCGCGGCCGCAAGGTGGTGGACAACGTTTCTTTGTGGGTAAAGCAGGGCGAAGTGGTGGGATTGCTGGGCCCGAACGGGGCGGGCAAGACCACATCCTTCTACATCATCGTGGGGCTCATCAGCCCGGACTCGGGGCAGGTACTGGTATCGAACGGCGAGGGCAAAGAAGAAATCACGTCCATGCCGATGTACCAGCGGGCGCGCCGGGGCATCAGTTATCTTCCGCAGGAAGCCTCGGTGTTCCGCAAGCTCACGGTGGAAGACAACCTGATGGCCATTCTCGAGACGCTGCGCATGAGCGGACGCGAGCGTCGCGAGCGGATGAACCGGCTGATCGAGCAGCTCGGTCTTGAGACCGTGCGGCATAACAAAGGCTACGCACTCTCGGGCGGCGAGCGGCGTCGCGTGGAGATAGCGCGCTCGCTGGTGATTGAGCCGAGTTTTCTATTGTTGGACGAGCCATTTTCCGGGATCGATCCAATTCAGGTGCTGGAGCTGCAAAGGATCATCTTCGATCTGAAGAACATGGGCATCGGTATTCTGGTGACGGACCACAACGTCCGCGAGACGCTGGCAGTTACGGATCGAGCTTACATCATCAACAACGGCAAGATTTTCCGCGCGGGGACGCCGGAGGCGCTCGGAGCGGATGCGGAAGTGCGGCGCGTATACCTGGGCGAGAATTTCAATCTGGAGTTCGAAACCGGAAGGTGGAAGATTCCGGCTGAGAACTGAAAACGCGTTTCTCGTTTCTGGTTTCTCGTTGGGTGCGCGCGGGCGTAACTGAGATGGAATGAGAAGGCCGGT
>PMUN01000350.1 GCA_003166875.1 Bryobacterales bacterium
ATCCACTCGTCCGGATATGTGGCGCCGGGGATGGTGACAATCACGTCGTAGATGGGCTTGATATCGAAGTTGAATTTCAGATTCAGGTGCACCTTGGCGGGGCCGGGTCCAATGTGATAGGTGATGGGCAACGCGCCGCGCCACGCCTGGGGGGCAACGGGACCTTTCAATGCCGCGAGCAACGGCTGGGCGTCGCCATACGAAATGGGCATCACGGGAATTTTGGTTAGTGTGACGGCTTCACTGAGCGGGAGCCGCTTGGCATCCTTGGTGGCGCCGACGCCCGGAGTGAGCGGGTCGCCCGGATAGACCGGCATGTCCATCACGCTGCCGCGCTGCGCGCCGTCTTTTGGACGGTACGGCCCTTCCGGGAATGTCTCGCCGGCGAAGTAGCCGTCCTCGTGCGGATCGGAATAAATCAGGCATCCGATGGCGCCATGCTCAGCTGCCACTTTGGGCTTGATGCCGCGCCAGGAACCGCCATAGCGCGCGATCACGATGGCGCCTTTCACCGATATGCCCAGCCGATCGAGCTGTTCGTAATCGTCTGGGATGCCATAGTTGACGTAGACCAGCGGCGCAGTGACGTCGCCATCAATCGAGTAAGCGTTATACACAGGGAGCTGTTCCGAGTGCTGCGAAGAAGTGGGGTCGACACTGACGGTGGGTTCTTCGATCTTGGCGGTGAAGTGGGTCGGCTCCAATAATTCGAGCGAGCGCTCTTTGGGAGTGGGGAAGAGGACGTCGAAGGTCTCGATCTTGGCATCGAAGCCCCATTCCTTGAATTTTGAGAGAATCCACTCCGCGTTGTCTTTGTCGTAGGGTGAACCGACGTGATGTGGCCGGGCCGAAAGGCGCTGCATGTAGGCGCGCACGTTGGCGGGATCGGGGATGGCGCGGAACTTGGCCTCCCAGTCTCGCTCATCGCGCGTGGCATCGGTGGAGTAGCCGCGCAGCGGGGCGAGTTCCGCTGGGTGGGCGAGCGGGGTGATGAGTAGTGTGCAGAGGAGGTAGACGACGGGTGTTTTCATGTGATTCTTTTCGGAATGGATATTGTACCGTGGTGCGGGCATCGTGGTCGTCGGCGACTTGAAGAGCGGGTCCTGGGGGACCTGCGCGGACCAGGGGGTCCGCCCCACAGGCTGCGAAGAAGTGTACAGGGATTACCAGACTGGGACGGGTTGTTGGTTTATTTTTAGGATTGCTTCGCGGGTTACGTAGACTACGCGGTGCAGCTTCAGGGTTTGTTCCAAAGCCGGTAATGCGCTAGCGGCGGCTGGGCCGATGTTTCCCAATGCCGACGCCATGCTGCGGAGCACGTAGGCTTGATCGCCGGTGACCAGCAGGCGCTCGGTCAGAGCTTCGACGGCGGCTTTGGCGGATGGTCCGATGCTTCCCAACGCGTCGGCGGCCGGGGCGCGCACGTAGGGGATTGGATCGTGCAGCGCGGTGATCAATGCCGGGACGGCAGCGACGGCTTTGGGGCCGAAGGATTGCAACGCAACAGCCGACAAGCTGCGCACTCGAGCGTTTGAATCGCTGAGCGATTTTTCTAACGCAGGTACGGCTGCCGCGCCGGATGCACCCATCTGTGACAGGGCCCATGCGGCAGCGGAACGGACGTCAGGATCCGGATCGCTGAGGGCTGATGTTACTTGATTGACTGCCGATGCCGCGTCCGGTCCAAAAGAACCGATGGCGCGGATGGTCTCGGCGCTCTTCTGTTGATTGAGATATGCCGAAAGGGGGTGGCCGCGGTAAACGATGCCGGAGGTGGGTGTGGCGGGTGCGCGTGCTTCGATCGACGGCGCCTCAGACGCTGCAGGAATTCGCTCCAGTGCGACGTCGTTGACGCCGAGGTAGTAGCCGGACGAACGTCCATCTTTTCCCACGCACACGAAGCTGAGCGTATGCCGTCCTTTCTCCAACTCCAGCCAGCCCAGCGGACGGTCCACTGCAACGTAGATTTCCGGCAAGTAGTTGTGGAAGACTTCCGACCCTGTTTGTGGGATCTCTGACGTTGCGTCTTCGCGGCTGTCGAGATTGGTTGGCTTTCCGTCCAGGAGAGCGTAGTAGTCGCCGTAGTCGGGCGCCTGGGCGATGCGCGCGACGATCTCGTAGCGGCCTTTCTCGGGAACGTCTAGGGGAATGTTGAGGCGCGATCCAACACCCTCGGCTTCGAAGAACAAAAGATCGCGTCCCCAATCCACTTCCCGTTGCACGGAGGCCTTGCCCTTTTCCGTCGTCACTTCGGCGATAGAATCCTCGACGGCGATCTGCAAAGCATTACCAAGCGGCAGCCGGGCTTCGCCATACGGCGGCTCGGGAAGGTCCTCATTCACGCCTTTCTGATACCAGAACGCCGCGCTCGAAAAATAATCCGGCCGCTCTTCGAAGCCCGATCGCGGTGATCCGTCGGCGTTGTAGGTCCAGCCCGCGTGTTCTATGCCCGCCCACAGCGACTTGGTGAACGGAATGGGATCGGGAACGTGCCAGCGGTAGCCGGTGAGCCTGGCGCCGATGCGCTCGCCCTCGGCCACCGGCGTGCCATACCAAGAGCTGTAGGAGACGCGCAGGCCCCAAGCTTCGTTGAAATAATCCTCGGTGCCGGTGCCGGCAATCTGCGGATGTTTGGCGCCGTCGACGTAAAACAGATCGTCGCCTTCGCCGAACCAGCCTACGCCCGCTTGAATTACGTTCAGCACCGTGCCTACGTAGTGGCCAGTTCCCTTGACGTTTAAGAACTCGTAGTTCTTTCCCGACACAGCGGGGCGCTCCTGGCGATAGTAGCCGTGGAAATACGCGACGTCATCGGGTAAGGATGCGTGCTTCTGCCAGTCGACGTGATAGTAGAACATAGTGACGGGACGGTTACCTTCATCGGTGACGGTGATTTTGCAGGATTCGCGAAATGGCATGGGCCAATAGCTGTTGCGGGCGCGGCCGAATGAGCTGTCGCGAATGGGTAGAGAATCCAAATCTCGCTCGTATCCGTGGCCGACGCCGAAGAAATCTCCCAGAGGGACGTCGACGCTGGGGGTTTTCTTTCCGTCGTAATAGACGCGCAGGCGGACTAAGCGAGGCCATGCGAATTCGTTGTCGGCCACGGTGATCCAGATGTGATCGACGACGCCGGGGCCGCGTAGATCCGCCATTACGAAGGTTTCGCCGGGGAAGATGCGTTTGCTGTCGTCGTTGCTGTACACGAACGCGTTGTCGCTCGAGACGCGATGGGCGGAGAAGTTTTTGATACGCGGGAGGTCGGTTAGGGATTGCGCGGTTGTGCATGCCGCGGCGAGCATGGCCAATGCGCTGAATCGGTACATCACTCGTTTTGTCCTCCTGGCTCCTGCAAATGCACCGACTCCCTTACGGTCGCGGCTCGGTAACGCACAGGGTATCAGACGCGGCATACTTTATGGAGATGGTCAAACGTTTCTTATTTGTGTTGGTGGTGGTAGCCGCCATCTTCGCGCAGGACACCCTGCACCGGCCGGAGGAAAATCAGATCCCCGGCCCTCGCGACGCGGGCGACTTCGACGCTTGGCTCCGCGACTTGAAGATCTGGCGCGCCGAACGTCTCACGCGCATGGGATATAACGACGCCGAATATGCCCGTCCCGAATTGCAGTGGGCCCAGCGCGACTTCGTGCAGCCCCAGATGATGTGCGAAGAGCGCTATTTCTACGATCCCATCCAGCGCCGCTATACAGTGGACCGGTATCTGGATGACCTCGAGAAGCGTTATGGGGGAATCGACAGCGTGCTCATCTGGCCGGTTTACCCGAATATCGGAATCGACAATCGCAACGAATGGGATTTGCATCGCGATTTGCCTGGCGGCATTCCGGCGCTGAAGAAGATGGTGGAGGATTTTCACCGCCGCGGCGTCCGCGTGCTTTTTCCCACCATGCCTTGGGACAACGGGACGCGTGATCCTGGAATGCCGCATTGGGAGGCTACCGCGAAACTAATGGCGGAAATCGGCGCCGATGGAGCGAACGGAGACACCTTCAGCGGACTGCCGCGCACTTATCGCACGGCTTCCGATGCTACCGGTCATCCGATCGTTTTTCAACCGGAAATCGCGCCGGCCAGCGATGAAGGGCTGATGTGGAACAACCAGAGCTGGTTGGTAATCGAATTCGGATTCGCGCCCCCGGCCAGCAAGTTGAAATGGCTGGAGCCGCGGCACATGATCGACGTCGTAAACCGCTGGGGACGCGATCACACCGACGATCTGCAGTATGCGTTCTTCAATGGCGTGGGGTTCGAGAGTTGGGAAAATATCTGGGGCATCTGGAA
>PMUN01000323.1 GCA_003166875.1 Bryobacterales bacterium
TGAGCGCGTCGGCCGCCACGACAATTTTTTTGAGTTAGGTGGGCATTCACTCAGTGCCATCCAGTTGGTCGCCGCCTTGCAAAGGCATTTTAATGCGCAGATCAGCGATATATTTCGCTGTCCTAGCCTCATTGAACAGGCGCAACATTTCAGGCCTTCTGGCGAAGCGCTGCAGCAACCTATTGATCGTGCAAAAAACTCGCTGTCGACGGGTGCGGAACGCTATGAAAAGATGATGACGGATGTCAACTACCAACCCAGCATCGCCGCCAATGGACCTTCACTGAGCGGAAGTTCGGACCCGCACCCATCTTTTAAGGCCGATGTCTCCGGGCATGGCCGGCCCATGATCCTGATTGCGGGCCTGGCATCCTCGGGCGACACTTTCAAAACCACAGTCGAGCATTTCACGGGAGAATATGAGTGCCACGTCCTCACCCTGGCCGGTTTTGCCGGCGTGCCCCCCATCGACGGGCCGCTGCTTGCTTCGGCCAAGCGCGATCTGGCCGAATACATTCGCGCCAATCATTTGGGGAAGCCGGTTATCGTGGGACACAGCCTCGGCGGTTTTTTGGCTGTCGATCTTGCCGCCAAGCATCCGGACCTGGTCGGCCCGCTGGTGATCGTGGACTCGCTGCCGTTCTTCGCGGGCCCTTGGTTCCAGGCAAAAACGCTGGACGATGCCAAGCCCATGATCGAATCCATGCACGCCTACATGTCAAACCAGCCGCGGGAACAGTATGATGCTTACGCGCACACCGGCGCGGCCACCAAGTATATGGTAACCAACCCGTCGGACTGGGAGACGATCAAGCAATGGGGACTGGCGTCTGATCCGAAGACCGTTTCCAACGCCATGTACGAATTATTAGGCGAGGACCTGCGACCGCAGCTGAGCAAAATCACCGTGCCCGTCCTCGTGCTCGGCAGCTGGAGCGGCCAGCACGAGCAACTCGGCGCCAGTGGCATGGATGTGCCCCGGGCGAAGTTTGAGCAGACGTTCGAAGAACAATATCAGGGTCTGCGCACGTTGCATTTTGCCATGGCGGACACGGCCCGGCATTTCATCATGCTTGATGATCCCCAGTGGTTCTTCGCCCAAGTGGATGGCTTTCTCAGGGACCCGGTGAAAACGATGCAACAGCGCGGCTTTCGAGGAAGCACATAACCGCACGTGCTGGATTTGCCAGTTCGCCGGCTGGGACTCTTTTGCGCTTTACATCCTCATGGGCTACCGGAATCAATCCGTCTGTCCGCATTTCCGTCCCGCGTTTCCCGGTATAATCTGAAGCAATGTCTGAGCGGCACGGCCGTGTCATTCCCACGTTCGCGCTGGCAACGGCGGGGTGCCTGTGGGGAACGGGATTCTTTTTCGCCAAGGTTGCAGTTCGCGAGATGCCCGTCTCAACAGTGGTTTTGTTCAGTTCACTTTTCGCGTGCGCCGGCCTGCTGCCTTTCCTGTTCTTTGACCGTCCTCGCTTTGATCGGGCGGAATGGGTCTGGGTTCTCGCCGCCGCGGCGCTCGGGGTGCCCGTCGTATTCCTCCTTCAGGTCAAAGGGATCTCCCTCACGACGGTTTCGCACGCTGATCTGATAGTCGGTACCGTGCCAATGCTGCTCGCCATTGCGGCGGTGCTGTCCGCCGGAGAGCAGTTGCACTCAGAAAGTCACGGAATCATAAGCAGAATGCGCTCCAGTGCGGTGGTGCTGTTCACCGAAGAGCAGTTGCACTTAGGCGGCTGGTTTGCAGTTCTCGCCTCGACCGTCGGCGCCGGGATGATTGTGCTCTCCAGCGGGAGAGACACTGGCGCGGCAGGCCCGACCCTTCGTGGCGATTTGCTGGTTGTGCTTTCCCTGTTTGCATCCATCGGCTGGATTCTTATTTCTAAGCGCCTGGTGCTGCGGCATTCCGCCCTAATGGCCACTGCCTTGGTGTATTGGATCGGCACTATGATGCTGGCTGTGGTGGTCACGACGGCATCAGGTCTTCCTTCGGTGCATTACTCGTCCCGGGCCTGGGTTGCGGTGGCCGAGCAAGGGCTCTTGGCAACGGCGGCCGCAGCCGTGCTGTGGAACTGGGGACTGAAGAGGGTTCCCGAATCGCAGGCAGGAATCTTCATTAACCTGGAAGCGCTGGTCGGAGCGATCCTCGGCGTCACGGTTCTGCATGAGATCCTAGGGAAGATGGCTCTCGCGGGCGGTGCGCTGGTCCTCGGCGCAGCGGTTTATCTCAGCTACAGGCCCCTGCGCCGCAGTTGATGCTGGAACAACCCGAGTTGGCCTCATTTGGCATTTACGTGAATTGACAGGAGAAATTGCATGTGTGGACTGGTGACAGCACAGCTCAAGCGGCCGTGGCTGACGGAAGACAGACTCGGACGGGCGCTGCAATCCATCGCCCATCGCGGACCGGATGGTCGCTCCATCTGGTACTCCCAGGACCGGCTGACGGTCATGGGTCATGTCCGCTTAAGCATCATCGGTCTGGAGAATGGCACTCAACCGCTCGGCCACGCGCGCGGCGATCTCAATCTCGTAGTCAATGGCGAGTTTTACGGATACAAAGCCATTCGCACGCGGCTCCGCGAGAAGGGTTATCGCTTCACCACGGATTCCGACAGCGAAATCGCTCTTCATCTCTACGACGAGTACGGACTGGATTTCGTCAGTCAGCTGCGGGGTGAATTCGCGCTGGTGCTTTCAGACCGGCGCAGCGGTGAGCTCATAGCGGCACGCGACCGCTTCGGCATCAAGCCGCTTTTCTATGCCGTCGTGAATGGCGAGGTGCTGTTCGCGTCGGAATGCAAAGCACTGCTGGCGCTGGGCGTTCCCGCGCGCTGGGATACGGCCGGCATTCTGGGCGAACTTTCGGGTATGCGCACCGACGCATCGCTGTTTGCAAACATCCAACAAGTCCCGCCAGGCTGTCTGCTCATCGCAAAGAATGGCCAGGTGCGCGTTCAGCGTTATTGGGAGACGGTCTATCCGACGAGTGCTACGCTTGCGCGCGAGGAACGCAGCGACGCCGAGATCATCAAGGGCTTCCGCGCTGTGCTCGACGATGCGGTCGCCGAACGTCTTACTGCAGACGTCGAAGTGGCGTGTTACCTTAGTGGCGGCCTCGATTCATCCGCCGTTCTGGGTCTCGCGCAGTCCCGGCTCGACCGGCCGATACGCGCGTTCACCATCGCATTTGAAGGCGCGTTCGACGAATCCCCCCTGGCGCAACGCACCGCCGCCTTCACCGGATCGAAGCATATTCCGGTTCCCGTAACGCCGCAGGTATTGGCCGATGCACTCGAGGATACGGTCTGGCACTGCGAAAGACCGATAATCAACGCCAATTGCGCAGCCAAATTTCTCCTATCGCGCGCTGTGCGCGACGCAGGCATCAAGGTCGTATTTACGGGAGAAGGCTCGGACGAGATGCTGGCGGGCTATATGTGGGAGCGGCGGGATCTGATGCTCTACTCCCGGCAATATGAGACGGACGCCGATCGACAGGCGGCTTTAGCCGCAATGATCGCGGCCAATCCGCTTACCGCCCCCTTCATGCTGCGGCCGGATGCGCCTGCGGCCAGAACACGCATCATTCGCGACGGGATCGGCTTTTGCCCCTCCTGGATAGAATGCTTCGCCGCGCACTACGGCGTGATGTCAGAGCTCATGCGGCCCGACGCACCCGGCATCGATACGCTGGATCTGCCGTATCATGCCATTCTTTCGGAGCTGGACATCGCCGGGCGCATCCGCGGGCGCGATCCGGTGAACACATCGCTCTACATGTGGCAAAGAACGATGCTGATCAATTACATTCTGACCGGGATAGGCGATCGCATGGAGATGGCACATTCGGTGGAGGGGCGTTTGCCATACCTCGATCATCATGTCAGTGAATATGCGGCCAGCCTCCCGGTTCACTACAAGGTTCGCGAAAGCACAGAAAAGTACGTATTGCGCGAGGCCACGCGGGACGTGATCACACCAGAACTCCATGCGCGTCCGAAGTTCCCTTTCATCGCGCCACCCCTTCGCAAGGCGGCGAAGAACGCAAAGAGAGATCCATTGCAGGAACGCTGCGAGGACATCATCCGCTCGCGCAGTTTTTCTGATCAACCCTTTTTCGATCGGGCCAAAGCTTGCGCCTACCTCGATTCGTTGACAGATGCCGATAATGTGCGCGCCGAACAGGCATCGCCAATTGTCCTGCAGCTGGCGACATTCAGTCTGCTGCAAACCCAGTTCAGCGTTTCGTCCTAGCCCCGCCGCCCGTTTCCTTTTGAGCAAAGTCGTTTCTGCGCAACTAGCCATCAACTCTGCTCATGTGATGGCTCCGCAATGATGTGCAACGGTAGATTCATGGGCAAACGCCTTTGAGTTGCGAGATCACGCGTACGGATTTGAATTCTTCGGGCTTAAGTCAATGCTTTCCATTACCTTCCTCGGAGGAAAATAAGAACTATGGCTGTCACATTGTCCTTTGCAAATGGAGTCGTTCTCATCACTGGCGGTTCGCGCGGAATCGGCGCGGCTTGTGTCCGGTTATTTGCCGAGGCGGGCGCGCGTGTGGCCTTCAGTTATCGCCAGGCGAGTAGCCAGGCGGAAGCTCTGGTGCGCGAGTGCGGCCCACAAAACTGCTTTGCGATTGCGTCTGACCTGGATCAATCCGAGTCGGCGCAGGCTCTCGTCACTGCGGCCGTAGAGCACTATGGAAGGCTCGACGCTCTTGTGGTGAATCATGGCATCGCGCCGGATGAGGTGCCCGTCGACGAAATGACCGATGCGCGGTGGCGGCACACACTGGCTGTGAACCTGGATAGTGCTTTTGCCCTGGTGCGAAGCGCAGTCGCGCAGATGAAGGCGCAGAAAGGCCCAGGCCACATCGTTCTCATCAGTTCCGCCTCCGATCAGCGCGGCGAAGCCCGTCTCTGCGACTACGGGGCTTCTAAGGGCGCCATCATCAGCCTGACCAAAAGCCTGGCGGCCGAGCTGGCTTCATTTGGCATTTACGTGAACTGCGTTGCACCCGGCTGGGTGAATACCGACATGGCCGCGCCCTACCTTACCGATCCTGCCTTGCGAGAAGGGATTTTGCGAACCATTCCTTTGCGTCGCGTAGGTACGCCCGAAGAAATAGCGGCGCCCGTGCTTTTTCTATGCACTCCCCATGCGGGGTTCATGACGGGCGAAATCATGAACGTGAACGGCGGATCGGCGATGGTGGGATAAGTTGTTGGGCGAAGGAATCCGGGGTAATTGAAAGCGATGAAACGCGACCTTCTCTCTCTGCCTCCAGTTTGTGCCGATGAGCGAATCGCTTACGGCACTGAGCCGAATCAATTCCTTGATTTGTGGCAGTCGCAAGACGAAGGAAAAGAACTCCGCGGCGCAATCGTGATGATCCATGGTGGTTTCTGGCGCGCGCGATATGACTTGACGCATGCGAGCCACGCATGCGCCGCGTTGGCGCGGGCCGGCCTGGCGGTCGCGAGCCTGGAATATCGGCGCGTCGGCGACCCAGGCGGTGGATGGCCGAGTACATTCGAGGATGTCATCGACGGCTTCAGCGCTGCCTGCGCGCACTTCGACAAGTCCTCCCGTGTGGTCTTATTGGGACACTCCGCCGGCGGTCAACTAGCTCTCCGCCTCGCCGACGAGAAACACGCGATGCGTGTGATGATCGCTCTGGCGCCAGTAGCTTGCCTCGATCTGGCTTATAAACTCCACTTGAGCAATGACGCGGTCTCTGAATTCCTCGGAGGCGGTCAGGAGCAGGTGCCCGCTGTTTATGAGGCAGCTTGCCCTTCGCTCCATGCATTGAAGACGCCGGCTGTCGTGGTGCACGGAGTGCTCGATGAAACGGTACCTGTTTCACTCAGCCGGTGCTTTCTCGAGCGGCGGGCGTCGGACCGGGGAAACCTCCGGCTAGTCGAAATAGCTGGCGCGGGGCACATGGATTTAGTCGATCCGGAGTCGGCAGCATGGGCCACGGTGCTGGAATGCGTCATACACATGATCCAAGACGAAGCTGCATGATGCCGCCATGGGTGTGACGTATGGCCCTTTTCCCAATACTCACGGTGAGCTATTGGTCTGCAGTCTCTTCGCGATTCCGCACTACTCGAGCCCGACCGCAGTCTGAAAGCACTCCGCAACCGGCTTCAAACGTGGCCTGCATTATCGCT
>PMUN01000306.1 GCA_003166875.1 Bryobacterales bacterium
GCTGTTCCGGCGGGCCAGGCCGAAGCTGGTGGAGCTGCTGGCGCAGGCGGAGGAGAGGCTCCGCGCTGAGGGACTCGGCGAACTGGCGAATCAATACACACCCAGGCGCACCGGCGCGATTTTGGATTGCGTACAGAAGTTGAGCAAGAGCCGGCGGCACCTATATGTCCTGATCCGGGGCGAGAGCGTNNTGATGGACGCGCTGGTTCAGCTCAGCGGCCTCGGAGATCTGCCACCCAAAGCACAAGCCAAGAAATGGGCTTCCTTCGAGAAACGGTGGAATTTTCAGCTCAAGCGCCTGTATCAAGGAAGCGACTTCTCGCATCTTGCGCCTGCTCTGTTGGAAGCAGCGGAGAGCGCTTTGCGTGGGCCTGATTCGGACAGCCTGAGCGATGCGATCCTGCAGCCGGACGAGAGCGATTGTCCGGAGATTGGCTAGTGGGCTGTCCGCACACGANNGCGGCAAACACGAGTGTTCGCGCCACTTGGCGTAGCGCACGCACATTTGCGTGCCGCGTCGCCACCCCTGGCGAGGCTCGGCAGTAGTAAAGATTCAGAGCGGACAGCTCACTAGCTACTCCACGAAGCCCAGCCGGCGCAATGTCGCCGCAGGTTCGTTTTCCTCAAAGGACGCGACCACAGCTTTTTGCCGTCCGCCCTCCAGTGCGACGCCATAGGGCGGATCCACGAACTGGAACGTCGACCGCAGCAACTGCAGGTCAAACGACGTTCCGGCCTTCAACCCGGTATCGTGCAGGAACGCAGCGGCGAATTGATTATCGTGGGTCGGGATAGCGATAACACGTGTAGACTTCCAGTTCAATTTCGCCATGCGGCGGGCGGCAGCATCGCAATGCATGCACTCTGGATCGTAAAAGAACAGGAAGATTTCGCCCTGCTGGAGTGAGAACGGTTGGCCATCCACGGTGATGGACTCGGGCGCCTTCAATCCACTCAAGCGGGTTGCATTCACTCCAAAGGAAACACCCGCAAATACAACCACGGCTCCCACAATCACCAGCGCGGCTCTGATATTTTCCGCAGGACGTGCCCACCATCCGGTTACCATGGCCATCAGCAGCATCACCGCATCGCCCAAGAAGAACGCTGGACCAATGGTGCGCTTGACCAGGGGAAAGCAACTGCAGTCCTTTCCTGCCAACGCGCCGTAGTTGGCGCCCACATAGAGCATGAATGCCACCAGCATCAGCGCAATCAGCCAACTCCCCCAACGCCGGAAGCGCGGCACCAGGACCAGCACCGCGGAGAGCGTTTCGCCGATCCCTAGAGCCAGCGTGAAAGGCAGCGCGAAGGCGGACGGGACCTTGAACTCAGTCAGGGCGTGGGCCCACTGAAACGGATCAGTCAGTTTCCAGGCGCCCGAAGCGAAAAAGAGGATGGCCAGCAACAGAGCGGCGACGCCGCTGATAGTGTTTTTCCAGGCTGGAAGATCGGCATTCGTGGGGGACAGCCGCAATTCGGCCGATTCCACTAGGCTGTCACTCATACTCTTTCCATTTTAGCCCCCGGCGGTCACCCCCGGCGGAAGAAGCCCTGGGCGGCTTCTATTGTCTGGGTGATGTCTTTGTCGCTATGGGCGGTGGAAACGAATCCCGCCTCGAATTGGGATGGCGCAAGATAGATGCCGCAATCCAGCATCCAGTGGAAGAATTCCTTGAACCGGCCAGTATCGGAGCGCTTGGCGGATTCCCAATCCGTCACCGGCTCAGATGTGAAAAAGAACGTGAACATCGATCCCACGCGGTTCACAGTGATCCCAGGCGGCGGATTGGCGCATAGCCGCGCGGTTCGCCGCTCAAGCGTTTCATAAACATCCGGATTCGCTTTCAGATGTCGCAGCATGGCGAGTCCGGCGGCCACTGCCAGCGGGTTTCCGGAGAGCGTCCCGGCCTGATAAATCGGACCAAGCGGAGCAACCTTGCTCATCACGTCGGCACGCCCGCCATAGGCGGCGATAGGAAGGCCCCCGCCAATAATCTTGCCGAGCGTGGTGAGATCGGGTTTTATTCCGAAGCGCTCTTGCGCGCCGCCCAGGGCCAGCCGGAAACCGGTCATCACTTCGTCGAAAATCAGGAGCGCGCCATACTGCTCGGTCAGACTCCGCAAGGCTTCCAGGTATCCTTTGCGCGGAGGCACGCAGCCCATGTTGCCGACCACCGGTTCGACGATCACCGCGGCGATCTTGTCACCACGCTCCCGAAAAGCGGTTTCGACGGCTTCCACGGAATTGAAAGGCAGCGCTATGGTGGTGGCGGCGAACGCCTCCGGAACTCCCACGGTATCCGCGATCCCGAGCGTGGCCATGCCGGATCCGGCTTTCACCAGCAACGAATCCACGTGACCGTGATAACAACCTTCGAACTTAATGGTGAGGTCGCGTCCGGTGAACCCGCGCGCCACCCGCAGGGCGCTCATGGTGGCCTCGGTACCGGAGTTCACCAACCGAACCATTTCGATCGAAGGCACACACTCCCGGATTAATTCCGCTAGTTCCACTTCGCGCTCCGTGGGCGCACCGAAGCTGGTACCGGTTGCCAAAACATCCGTTAAGGCTTCCAGCAGAAAGCGCGGCCGATGACCGAAGATGAGCGGTCCCCAGGAGAGGACGTAATCGATGTAGTCGTTGCCATTGACGTCGAAAATGCGCGATCCTTCGCCACGCGCGATGAACGGCGGCGTGCCGCCAACACTGCGAAACGCGCGCACGGGCGAGTTAACGCCACCCGGAATCGATTTCTGGGCTCGTGCAAACAAATCTTCGGAACGGGAGCGGTTCATAGCTCGGCTCAAGTTTTGCGCGGAATCAGCTTTTGATAAAAGAAATTCAGTAACACGTCCTGCAGCGTGCCGTTGAGGTTCTTAAAAAGCCGGCTCTTCAAGCCGAGATAGGGCTGGGTGCCGGCCAGCAGGTCCTCAATGAGAGCACGGAAGCGGGGGCTGCGGCGGACAAATCCGACCATGCGGGCGGGCACGCTGCTGAAAAGGAATTGTCCGAGAAAAACGCGTTTGGCAAGGGACGCTCCGAATTCCAGATCCGCGGCAAAATCGCGGCGCAAAATGCCACAGTAGGCTTGCGACTTCTCAGCCAACGAGTGCGCGTCGTTCAGCACCACCTGGCTGGCCAGATCGCCGGACCGCATGGCGTAGTAGAGTCCTTCGCCCGTTATCGGATCCACCAGGCCTCCGGCATCGCCAACCGCCAGCCAGCCGTCGCCCGCCAAACGATTCTTTCTCCAGCCGAGACTCTCGAGCGACGGCAGCATGTGACCGTAGAAGGCCGCGCCCTTATAGGCAATCCCCTTTTCATCCATGTAACGCTCCAGGCGCGCTCGCAACGATTGGGCGGGCTCGCCTTTCCCGCAGATGCCGACCGAAAGATGGCCGCAGCGCGGGAACACCCAGATGTAACCCTCCAGGTTCTCGAGAAACTGAATGTCGATGTGTTCCTGCTGGGATGGAACATAATAGCCCAATGCGCACATGGTGTCAGACGCGGTCCATTCGGTGCCGACGTTGCGAAGCGGATTGCGTGCGCCGGTGGCGACGATGCAAAAATCGGCTTCGAGTGATCCATGCTGAGTCTTGAGCAGCCAGCTACGGCCGCATCGCTCGATTCCGAGCACTCGCGTTTTCTCCAATTGGGCGCCTGCCTGCTGGGCGCGCTCCAGCAACATACGGTTGAGATCCAGGCGAGAATAAATCACTAGCGGCCGCGTAAGGCCCATGGTAACCGTGCCGGCCTTCGGAGCCGCGAGACATGTTTCGGTGACCACTCGCTTCGGTGTATCGTTGTCGATCAAAAACGGATACTGTTGGTACGCTTTGTAGGTGAGGCCGCCGCCGCAGGGCTTTTCCCAAGCCAGTTTTTCATCAAACACAAGGGTCTCGAGCCCACCTCTCGCCAGACGTTCCGCCGCGAAAGCTCCCGCCGGACCGCCACCCAGGACGGCGACTCGTCTCATTTCGTTGGCTCGGGCTTCTTGCTAGGAACCGCCGGATGGCCGGGCGGAAGAGTCTGGGGCATAGCGCCGATGGAGTCAGCTCCGCCTGGATGTCCGGGTGGAGGTGTCTGAGGCATACCGCCGATGGAGCCCGGTCCGCCTGGCTGCGCGCCTGCGGGCCCACCCATCCCTTGGCCGTGCGCGTCGCCGCCGGCCCGTCCTTTCACCACCCAATCGTTGCCCTTCCGTTCCAGAAGATACCGCATGTCCATTCCGGATCCGGCGATGTTGCTGCCTTTCGCCTGAAGGTGCACGGTGGCGGTGGCTTCATTCTGGCTGTAGGTGACGTTGGTAATGCTGACGTCCATTGAAAGCAGATCGGAGCGCTTGGAAAGGTAAGCCAACACGCCTTGGCGCACTGCTTCCGTATTCTGGATATTGCGCTTGCAGCCGCCGAGGACGGTTATGGACAACCCCAGAGCGACAGTGACAATAGTTAAGCGATTCACAATTTCGATTATAGTCCGGGAAGGGAGCAGTGCTTGCGGTTCGGCTGCTGGCCCTGCTAAACTTCCCTAAATCCTTTATGGGAGAATCGAAACCGCACCCTGGCGAACTTTTGCAGGGCACGCTCGACATGCTGATCCTGAAAACGTTGACGCGAGGGCCGTTGCACGGTTATTCCATCGCCGAATTCATCCAAGAAACTTCTGAGGACGCGTTGCGAGTGGAGGAAGGCGCGCTCTATCCGGCTCTGCACCGGCTGGAGTTGCGCGGGCTGCTGGCTTCCGAGTGGGGCGTCTCTGAGAACAACCGGCGCGCCAAGTATTACCGGCTGACGGCAGCCGGGCGCAAGCAACTCGCGCAAGAAACCGCACATTGGGGAAAGATGACCGCGGCCATCGCGCGGATTTTGGAAGCTAGCTAAAACGTTCTTCGGTTCTTCAGTTCANNTGAACTGAAGAACCGAAGAACCCGACACCGTACAATCTATATATGCAAAAACTTCTCGCGGCGCTCTTCTGCTGCGGCCTCGCTTTCAGCCAATCGTCGACAGACTGGCCCAACCTGGCGCGCTATCACGACGACAATGCGCATCTCGCTCCGCCGGCGGCCGGTGAAAACCGGGTGGTCTTCATGGGCGATTCCATTACGGATGGGTGGGGCCGTCAATACGGACAGTTTTTTCCTGGCAAGCCATATGTCAATCGCGGTATCAGCGGACAAACCACGCCGCAGATGCTGATCCGCTTTCGTCCGGATGTGATTGCGCTGAAGCCGAAAGTGGTGGTCTTTCTGGCCGGAACCAATGACATCGCAGGCAACACCGGCCCAATGACGCTGGATGCTATCGAAGACAACCTGACATCCATGGCGGAACTCGCGACGGCCAACAATATCAAGGTTGTTCTCAGCTCCGTAATGCCTGTGTGCGACTACATCAAGCCTCAAACCGAGCGCCGGCCACCCGAAAAAATCATCGCGCTGAATGCCTGGCTGAAGGATTACGCAGCCAGGAACGGTTTCGTCTATCTGGACTATTACTCCGCCATGCTCGACGACAAGGAGATGTTCCGGAAGGAATTGACTTACGACGGCCTGCATCCCAACGACGCGGGCTATGAGGTGATGGGGCCGCTGGCTGAAAAAGCAATCGCCACCGCGCTCGCCAAATGAGAAAAGGAGCGGGCATGACCAAACCAATCCCGTGTTTGCTGTGGGCAGTGCTGAGTACGGTTGGGAGCGCTCAGGTAATCGCTATCAAGGCGGGGCATCTGATCGACCCTGAAACTGGCAGCGTTGCAGCCAACCAGATCATCCTGGTGGATGCAGGAAAGTTCACTGCCATCGGTCCGGATGTCGCGATTCCGCCGAACGCCGAGGTGATCGATCTTGCGCAATACTACGTGTCGCCAGGTCTGGTGGACGCCCACAACCATCTGGCGCTCACTTATAAAAAAGATCCTGAGAACAACAGCTACTATCTCACCACCGTTATGGATTCGACGGCGATCCGCGCCGTCCAAGCCGTCTCGAACGGTATAACGATGTTGAACTCCGGGTTCACGGTGGTGCGCGATCTTGGAAACGCGGCTAACTATGCCGACACCGCACTGCGCGTTGCTATCGAACAAGGTTGGATCCCAGGGCCCACGATGATCAATTCGGGAATTATTATTGGCGGCATGGGCGGGCAGTTCTCGCCGGTCCCGGAGCGAGCCAGCCTAGTGTATCCGGAGTATCTGGATGCCGATACGCCCGACGAGATCGTGAAGGCGGTCCGCCGGAATATTTTGTACGGCGCGAAAGTGATCAAGATCATGGTGGACGCGAAATCGTATGGCTACACGGTGGACGAGATGAAGCTGTTCGTTTCGGAAGCTGCCAAGAGCGGCCTCAAAGTTGCCGGGCACGTGCAGACGCATGCGGGCGCGATGCGGGCCATCGAGGCTGGCATCTGGTCCATCGAACATTCTATTGGCCTGGACGACGAAGCGCACAAGCTGATGGCGCAGAAGGGCATCTGGCGAGTGGGCACTGAGACTCCGCTGACCACCTATTACAGCCCCAACGAGGCACGGTTCCAGCACCAGGTGGAAGGCATGAAAAACGCATACGCCAATCACGTGAAGATGGCATTCTCCACCGACGCCGATTACTACATCCCAGGCATGACGCGAGGCGAAATCGCAATCGATTTTCTGCGGAGTTGGAAGGCGGCGGGAATTCCGGCGCCGGAGATTTTGAAAATCATGACCGTGAACGGATACAAAGTTTGCGATATCTACGACAAGCGCGGGCCCGTCAAGACTGGCTTACCAGCGGATCTGATCGCGGTGCGCGGCAATCCGTTTGAGGAGATCGATGCACTGCGCGACGTGCGCTTCGTGATGAAGGACGGAATGGTGTTCAAGCGTGACGGCGTGATGACGCCCGAGAAGTTCTTCCATAGCGGTCCGGTGAATGGCTGGAGGATTCACTGAACCGACGTGGCGCACGCACTTTAGCGTGCGCTACGATATTCCCTCATTCGCTATAGCGAAATGGGCTCGACATCATGCAGGAGGTCGCCGAGCGCACGGGCGGGCAAGTGAATCTCAGTCCCAGCACATTGTATTCCGCCATCAAACGCCTGCTCGAGGAAGGTCTCATCCAGGAATTGGAGGAACGGCCCGATCCAGCGCACGATGACGAGCGCCGCCGCTATTGCCGGCTGACGAAAGCAGGGCGGCGCGCGGCTATTGACGAAGCCAGGCAACTGGAAAAACTCCTCTCGGATGCGCGCTCCAGCGGCTTGGTGCCCAAACGCGTTTGAACGCGCGCGTCTTTGATAAACTCGTATGCCATGAACTTCCGTTTTGTCATTGGATTCCTGTTTACGGCATCCCTATTTGCGCAGCAGCGGCTGCTCACCGTCGACGATATGCACAAGTTCCACGACGTGCGCGATGTGCAGATTTCGCCGGATGGCAAGTGGGTAGCATACACCGTCAGTTCAGTGGACGTTGCGGCGGACAAGAGCGACACGGACGTGTGGATGTCAAGCTGGGACTCGGCGGAGCAGTTGCGTCTCACCTCAAGTCCTGAGGCCGAGAATGCGCCGCGCTGGAGTCCCGACGGCCGCTATCTGGCGTTTCTTTCGGGCCGTCCGGGCAAAGCCAAAGGCACACAAATCTGGCTGCTGAACCGCATGGGCGGCGAGGCGCAGCAATTCACCGACTTCAAGAACAAGTTGTCGTCCTACGAGTGGTCGCTCGATTCGAAACGTCTGCTGCTCACGATGACGGAGCACGACCCCGCCGATACCGACGACGAGAAACCCGCGCAGGACGCCAGTGCGAAGGCCCCTAAACCTATCGTTGTGGAGCGCTATAAATTCAAGCAGGACATCCAAGGGTACCTGACGCAAAAGCCCGGCCGTTTCTACCTGTTCGATATGGCGACGAAAAAGGCCGAGCCGCTGACCGCGGATGGATTCGAAGTGGCTTCGCCGGCATGGTCGCCGGACGGGCAATGGATCGCGTTCCTTGGCAAGGAAGGAAAAGACGCCGAACGCTACAACACCTGGAACGTTTACGTTATGGAAACGCACGCTGGCGCTGCTCCGCGCGCGATTACTCACTACGACGGAGTGCATGCATCTGCATCGCGCGCCCAGCCGGAGTGGAGCCCGGATGGCAAACGTCTGGTGTATCTCGAAAGCACCGGCGCAAAAAGCAGCGCTTACAACATGAATCGCCTGGCCGTGATTGCCGTGGACGGCGGCGGGCCGAAACTGCTGGCTGACAAGCTGGACCGTTCGGTTTCCGCGCCTCGATTCACACCCGACGGTTCCTCCATATTGTTCCTGGTTGCGGACGATCGGTCCGAGTATCCCGCACGCATTCCATCGAACGGTGGACCGGTGGAGCGGCTGGTGCAGGGTCCGGGAATGATTTCGACTCTGGCGCAGGGTAGAGACGGACGCCTTGCCGTATTAGCCGCGAACGACGGGGCCCATCTGGAAATTCAGGCGCTCGAAAACGGCAGCTTGCGTCCGCTGACACACCAAAACGATGCCTTGATGGCTGAGCTCAAGCTGGGCGCCACCGAGGATTTTAGTTGCAAGGCGAAGGATGGAACCGAAGTGCACGGGCTGATCGTGAAGCCGCCCGACTACGAGCCCGGCCGCAAATATCCAACGTTGCTGCGCATTCATGGTGGTCCAAACGGTCAGGATTCTCACGCTTTCAATTTCGAGCGGCAGATCTTCGCCGCGAACGGCTACGTGGTGGTGAACGTCAATTATCGAGGCAGCTCGGGACGCGGCGAGAAGTATCAAACCGCGATCGCGGCCGACTGGGGTAATAAAGAGGTCATCGATCTGCAGGCGGCCATGGATCATGTGGTGGCCATCGGACTGGCAGATCCCGACCGGCTGGGCGTGGGTGGGTGGAGCTACGGCGGCATTCTCACCGATGCCATCATCGCCAAGGACCATCGTTTCAAGGCTGCCACCAGCGGCGCCGGCACCGCGTTTCCACTCGCGCTCTACGGCGTGGATCAATACATCATGCAGTACGAAGAAGAGATTGGTCCACCGTGGAAGGTTGGTCTGGAGCCGTGGATTAAGCTTTCCTATCCCTTCCTGCACGCCGATCAGATCACCACTCCGACACTGTTCCTGGGCGGTGAAAAAGATTTCAACGTTCCGCTAGTTGGCGGCGAGCAGATGTACGAAGCGTTGCGCAGCCTGGGTGTTCCGACGCAATTGGTGGTTTATCCCGGGCAGTTTCATGGCATCACGCGCCCTAGTTATCAAAAGGACCGAGTCGAGCGCTATCTGGCCTGGTATGCGAAATATCTGAAGGCGACGGAAGCGTCCACGCCGACGAGTAGCAGCCGCTGAGATCGCGCAAGCCTTCGGCTTACTTTGGCAAGTCAGAGACTTGCCCTACTTAATGAAAACACTGGTTTATTGTTCCGCTGCCCTGGCCGCTGTTGGATTAGCGCTAAGCATCGCATCACACGTGGAGTCGCTGCAGGGCAAGCCGGGACCGCTGGGCAATTACACATGGACCCTCCACCTGGGCGCCCTGGCAGTTTGCGTTCCGGCAGCTATAGTGGCGCGCCGCATCATGCGGGACCTCCCACACAAGGACCAATGGAAGGCGCTGCTCGGCGGATGTCCAGCGTGGATGAAGTACGTGCTCTTCGGCTTCCTCGGATATGCGCTGTTGAATTTCGCGATCTTCATCGCCACACCCCACAGCGGCGGCGCGGGCCTAATGCCACCGCCGGTTGTGCGCGGATTCTCCGGTCACTGGATGGCCATTTACGCAGCCGCGTTGGCGGTGCTGTATTCGGGTGCGAAGACTAAGGGCTGACGCAACAAT
>PMUN01000381.1 GCA_003166875.1 Bryobacterales bacterium
TCGCCTGCGCCAACCGCGCCGGCCTTTCGCTCGTCCTCGGCGACCGCATGGGCTTCGTCCCCGTGCGCCTCGTCTTCAGCGTGTGGGACTTCCCGCGCCCCATCGTGGCTCCCCTCTTCCACGCCGGAGAGAACCTGCTCGACGCGGCGCCCTGGCTCGCGCCCCTCTCGGACTACAAGCTCCTCCTCTTCACGCGCAGCTGAGCGACCCCCGTGACGCTGACGCTCGCCACGGGAGTCCTCCTCTTCTTCGCGGCGGTCGCGGGCGGCGCCATCAACTCGGTCGCCGGCGGGGGCACGCTGCTGACGTTCCCCACCCTCATCTGGCTGGGGCTGCCCTCCATCAATGCGAACGCTACGAGCACCGTCGCCATCTGGCCCGGCACGGTTGGCACGATCTGGGGTTATCGACAGGACCTGCGTGCGTCCAGTCCACGCATGCTGGCGCTAGTATTTCCGAGCGTGATCGGCGGGATTGTGGGCGCGCTACTGCTCAATCGCACGCCACCGGCTGTCTTCGACGCGCTGGTTCCGTTTCTGATCCTGTTCGCGACGCTGTTGTTCATGATTCAGGAACCCATCCGGCGGCGTCTGAAAATTTCGCATCCCGAGTCTCACAAATCCACGCGCTGGCTGATCGGCGCGATGACCTTTCAGCTCTTCGTCGCCCTCTACGGAGGATATTTCGGCGCGGGCATCGGCATCCTGATGCTGGCTGCGATGAGTATTCTGGGGCTTTCCGATATTCATCAGATGAATGGGCTGAAGAACTTTTTTGGCGGATGTATCAACGGCGTGGCGGCGTTCTATTTTATTTGGGCTCGGATGGTTTATTGGCCGTTTGTTGTCATTATGGCGTTGGGAGCGATCGCGGGTGGGTACAGTGGAGCGGGTGTGGCGCGGCGTATTGGGAGAAATGCAGTGCGGCGCATCGTAATTGCGATTGGATTTGGGATGGCGGTGTCGTTGTTTGTGAAGTTTATTTTATCCAGATAGAAAAGGCACCGACTCCCTTACGGTCGCGGTTCGGTAAGGCGCGCGGATGGGCAAGGCACCGACTCCCTTACGGTCGCGGTTCGGTAAGAAGAAAGTTGGCAGGCGAAAGCGCCTGCCCCACTGCTAACGGATGAAATCGCGGATGTCGCCGTTCACTTCGGCCGGTTTTTCGTGGATCACCCAGTGCGTGCCATCGGGAATGCGTTTGATGGTGAGCTGAGGGACGAATTGATCCAGGCCATCGAGATTTTGGGTGAGCAACGCGGTGTCTTTTTCGCCCCAGATCACCAGCGTCGGAACCTTCACTGTGAGCGCGGAAGGATCTACGGCAAAATTTCCGGTTGACGGTGCGTCTTTGCCTGCAGGTGGTCCGACGTGATTGGCACGGTAGTAATTCAATCCACCGGTGAGCGCGCCTGGTTGCGACCAGGCCTTGATATATTCCTGCTTGTCTGCTTCGGTGAAGGCGCCGCTCTTCAAGCCCGCTCCCAGGACTGCGCCGACCAAAGCCGCGTAATCGTTGGCTGAAAGAATCTTCTCGGCCCCATCGCTACGGAACATCAGCATGTACTGGCTGGCTTTCTGTTGCGCCGGATCGGAGCTGAGCAGCTTCGCGAATACGCCGGGATGCGGAGCGTTGATGATCACAAGCTTTGATAGGTAATCGGGATGCGCGATGGCAAACGACCAAGCCACGGCGCCGCCCCAATCGTGAGCTACCAGAACGAATTTCTTGTGGTGCGAGAGATGGTCCGCCAATGCGCGGATGTCTTCCACCAGAGCCGCCATCTTGTACTGATCCAGCTCCGCAGGCTTGTCGGATAAATTATAGCCGCGCATATCGGGAGCGACGGCTTGGTGGTCTTTGCCGAACTCGATCAGTTGGTTCTTCCACTCGTACCAGAATTCGGGGAATCCGTGGAGAAAAAGAATCAGCGGACCTTTGCCTGCGGTGACGTAGTGCAAGCGCACGCCGTTCACTTTGACATATTTATCCTTGAGCATTGACTTCTCCTTGGCCGACGCAAGGCAGCATCCGGCGAGTAGCACTGCAGCCAGTAAACGGAACGCGCAACGGTGGGGCATGATGGTAAGGCTATGTCTTCGCGGCAGGGGAAGTCAATCGGGGCTGGGGGCTAGGGGCTGGGGACTTCGATGATTTTGGCGTGGCGCCACAATCGGTCGAGATCGTAATAGGCGCGGGCTTTTTCCGAGAAGACGTGGATCAAGTAATCGCCGTAGTCGGCCAGGACCCACTCGGCGTTTGCGAAGCCTTCCACGCTCACCGGGCGCTCGCCGCGTTCGTCCAATTGACGGCCGATTTCTTCCGTGATGGCCTGGATCTGTTTTGAGTTGCTGCCGGTGGCGACTACAAAAAAATCGGCGAAGGAGGTGACATCGCGCAGATCGAGCACTCGGATGTCGGTCGCTTTCTTCGATTCAGCAGCGCGGGCGGCGATAAGCCAAGGCGGGGTTGTGAACGGTTCGGCGAATTTCTGTCGGGCGGTGTTACGTGGGTCGGGTATAGCTCGATGAATCTCCTACCCGTATGGTACACTGAAAACACCAATGCGACAATTACTGGTTGTAGTTTTGTCTCTTGGCTCGCTGGCAGCTTTCGGTGAAACGGTTGTGGATTCTCCGCAAGCTATAGTAAACAAACGAATCCAGCTCGCTCAGGACGAGATCCAAAAAATTGCACAATTGGTTCAGGCTGGCGCTCTTCCAAAGCTTCGATTGGAGCAAGCGGAGCAGGATCTCGCCGATGTTCAGGACGACGCGATTCTGGGGCGCACGCTCTACGGCGAGCTGCCCGTGGAGGATCTGACCGACAAATTGATAGAGGATATGGTGGCGGCGGCGCAGCGTCGCGTGGAGCGGCAACAGGCGCGGTTGGATGCGATGAAGAAGCTGGTGGACGAGGGCATCACCGCGCTATCGTCTCTCAGTGCTCCTGAACAGGAGCTGGCTACACGGCGCATGAACCTGGATCTGG
>PMUN01000233.1 GCA_003166875.1 Bryobacterales bacterium
AGAACTTTCCCATCCGCAACCGCGTCATTAGTGGCATGAGCGTAGGCGTCCTGATTGTGGAAGGCGCGCAGTACAGCGGGTCGGCCATTACCGCCAAAATGGCGCTCGAACAGCAGCGCGAGGTTTTTGCGGTCCCTGGTAACATCACTTCCAAAATGAGCTGGGGACCGAACTTGCTGGTCAAGCAGGGCGCCAAACTGGTCCAGGAATGGAACGATGTCGTGGTGGAATTACCCGCCGAGATTCGGCGCGCCTTGATCGCGAAAGCGCAGGCCAGATGCGGCCAGATCTTATTGGAAACAAACGGAGAAGAGGCTCCTGGGCACGGTGAAATCGGACCCGCCGGCCGGTCGCTTTTGGCCCAGTTGAAACACGATCTTCCCATCCACATTGACCAATTGATCGAAACTTTTGATACCCTAACACCATCAGAGATAGTTGCCGGACTGTTCGAATTGGAACTGCTCGGCATGGTCAGGCAACTCCCCGGGAAGAACTTTGTTAAAGTGTGGTAGGTTCTAACCATCATCTTAAAGCTGTAAACAGTGGTGTCGGTCTAATAGGTTAAAACATGGCAAAATCGCTCGTCATCGTCGAATCGCCGACGAAAGCGAAAACAATCGGTAAGTACCTCGGCAAGCAATACGTCGTTAAGGCTTCGCTCGGCCACGTGAAGGATCTTCCGAAGAAAGACCTCTCGGTAGACGTCGATAAAGGCTTCGAACCGCACTACGAAGTCATTGAGGGCAAGAAAAAGCTCATGGCGGAGCTGAAGGCGGCCGCCAAGGGCATGGACTCCATTTACCTGGCGGCTGACCCGGATCGCGAAGGCGAGGCCATCTGCTATCACTTGCAGGAAGAGTTGAACGGCTCGAAGAAAGGGCCCGTGTTTTACCGGGTCATGTTCAACGAAATCACCGCCAACTCCGTCAAAAAGGCCTTCGAGAAACCCGGCTCGGTGAACCTGCATTTGGTAGACGCGCAGCAGGCTCGCCGCATCTTGGATCGGCTGGTGGGCTATAAGATCTCACCGCTCCTGTGGGACAAAGTGCGCCGCGGCCTTTCCGCCGGACGCGTGCAGACCGTGGCGTTGCGGCTGATTGTGGACCGTGAGCGCGAGATCCGCGCCTTCGTGAAGCGCGAGTACTGGACCATCGACGTTCAGCTCAACGCCAAGAAGCCGCCCGTGCTCACCGCCCGGTTCACCAAAAAAGACGACCAGGCGATTGAAGTGGCTGAGGAAGCCGCGGCCAAATCACTAGTCGATCAGGTGGAGGGCGCGAAGTACATCGTTCGTTCAGTCACAACGCGCGAGAAGAAACGCAACCCGGTTCCACCTTTCATCACCTCCACGCTGCAGCAGGAAGCGTCGCGCAAGCTGAGATTCAGCGTGAAGCGCACCATGATACTGGCCCAGCGCCTGTATGAAGGCGTGGAGCTTGGCGCGGAAGGTTCCATGGGTTTGATCACCTACATGCGAACCGATTCGCCGCGCGTGTCTCAGGAAGCGCTGGATGAGGTTCGCGGACTGATTAAGGAGCGGTTTGGTCCTCAATTCGTTCCCGAGGCGCCCAACGTTTACAAGAGCAAGAAGGACGCACAAGAGGCGCACGAAGCCATTCGCCCGAGCTCCGCGATGCGCGCGCCGGAACAAATCGCGCAATACCTGCAGGAGGATGAGCTGAAGCTGTACCGGCTGATCTGGATGCGATTTGTGGCGTCGCAGATGCTGCCGGCAGTCTTCGATCAGACCACGATCGATGTCGCCGCGCAAGGCAAGGATGGCGCTACCTATATGTTCCGCGCCACTGGCAGCGTCCCTAAATTCAAGGGGTTCCTCGAAGTTTACGAGGAAGGCAAAGATCAGAAGGACGAAGACGATGAGGAGTTGAAGCATCGGCTGCCTGCTGTTACGGAAGGCGAAGAGCTGAAGTTCAAGGGCATCCTGCCGGAACAGCATTTCACCGAGCCGCCTCCGCGCTTCAACGAGGCCACGCTGGTGAAAGAGCTCGAAGCCGACGGCGTGGGCCGTCCATCTACTTACGCTTCGATTCTTTCCACCATTCAGGAGCGCGAGTATGTGAAGAAGGAAGCCGGCAAGTTCATCCCCACAGAGCTTGGCATGGTGGTGACGGATCTGCTGCTGGAAAGCTTCCAGACTCTCTTCGACGTGAAGTATACGGCCGGCATGGAACAGAAGCTGGACGAAATCGAAGACGGCAAGATTGATTGGCGCGAGACCATGGCCGAGTTCTACGCGGACTTCCAGAAGAATCTGGAACATGCCGAGCGGCACATGACCGACATCAAGCGCATGGAGAAGCCCACCGACCTGGTGTGCGACAAGTGCGGCAAGCCCATGGTCATAAAATGGGGCAAGCATGGCAGCTTCATTGCTTGCACGGGTTATCCGGAGTGCACCAATACCCGCGAGCTGAGCGTGGATCTGCCGGACGTCGATAAAGCGGATCTCACCGAGCAGGATGCGGCGGAGTATTGCGAGAACTGCGGCCGTCCGATGGTGCTGAAGAAGGGCCGCTTCGGCCAGTTCTATGCTTGTTCCGGATATCCGGACTGCAAAACCACCAAGCAGATTGGCGGCGAGCAAAAGAAGAGCGACGTTCCGCTCGACGAAAAGTGCCCGCAATGCGGAAACAATCTGGTGCTGAAGAACGGGCGCTTCGGCGAGTTCACGGCGTGCAGTAATTATCCGAAGTGCAAATTCGTGAAGCAGAAGACCATCGGCGTGCCGTGTCCGAATTGCACGGAAGGTGCGGTGGTGGAGCGGCGTTCCAAGCGCGGCAAGACATTTTACGGTTGCAGCCGCTACCCGGAATGCGATTTCGTAGCGTGGGGCAAACCGCTGCCGGAAAAATGTCCGGAATGCGGGTCGAGCTACTTAATCGAAAAATGGCTCAAGGCCGGACCGGTGGCGCAGTGCCCGAACGGCGAATGCAAATATAAGCGGGAGCTGCCGAAGGTGGAGCAGACAGCGTAGCAGGTGGTTCGAAAACGCCTCTGGTTAGGATCGGTGCTCTCCCATCCGGACAAGGCCGCTCGTTACCGACTTGCTCATGATGTTACGGAAACGCGTGCGGCTGATCTGGTGATCGGCCAGCAACTGGCCGTTGTAAATCACAGCGAAAATCGCGTAGGGAGTTGGCGCGTTCTGGGCATCGCTCGACGACTCGAGATCGACCACCGTGGGCCTCATGCCGTACTCATTCTCCGCCGTCTCAATGATTTCAGCCGCGAACTTCGCGATGTGCGGACACTGGCTTGAGCGGATGATGGTGAGGCCTCGGCTGTACTGTCCGAGTTTTTGATCCCAGCCTTTCTTGAAAACCGGGTTGACGGCGTCACTATCGAACTTCCGAACAAGCAGTTGGTAGTCCGGCGGCGCGGTATCGACGGGTCCGAAACCGTTTGCCAGGAACAGGCGGCGGTCGGCCAGCCATGGACCGTCCCGCACCATTACGGCGGCGCCGCTCATGCCGACCTTTCTCGCATCCTCCAAGCAGCCTTCCACCATGATCCTCCCCCAGCCCTTTCGCTGATGCTGCTTGGAGAATATCCAAACGCAGTGAATAAACATGTAGCCGCTGGCGTCCACACCACGCCATGCGAACTCGCCGGGCAGGTATTCAATGTAGCCGCTCGGTTTGCCGTCCGGGGCAAGAAGCATCTTAGCCCGCAGACCGAACTTGGCGTTCGCTTGTAGCCAGCAGCGCTTCTGCCGGCGCCCAGGATGAGTGGGACTCTTTATTCCGCAACAGGGCAGTGAGTCGAAGCTCGCCGCATCGACATCAATCAAGCGAGGCTTGCGTATCAATGGAGGCCGACCTTACGTGGTATCTGCCACCCAGTGTACTCTTCTGCGCCCTAGTAAGCAGGCTCTGCAGCTCGGGCGCTGCCTGTTGACGGTGACGGAGCGTTCGCGGTGCCAGCCGGCGCACCCGTTCAACATGTCGAACATGTAATGTTACGCCTTGACACAAACCAACGAACAATGGAATATACTTTAGTTACACCGAAGGGGCCCGACGAGAATGTCGGCGGCAATTGTCTAGCTTCTCCATGTCACTACTCCTTGGCGTCTCCAAGGAGACTTGTGAGCCGGAGTGAACTGCCGCAAAGGCTCCGCGCGGATGCGAAGGAGATGCCATGATCGTAGCTACTTCAAGTCACCAATCAAACCGTCCGCTGAGAATTTTGAGCGGACTGCTGTTTGCCATTTTGTTTGCGATGCCGGTAATGCTCCTCGGCCAGGGCTACTTCGGGACCCTGAGCGGTAACATAACCGACCCAAGCGGGGCCGTGGTGCCTGGGGCGAAGGTTACGCTTGTCGACCAGCAGAAGGGATACAAGTTTGCCGCCACCTCGGACAATAGCGGGCGGTACGTGTTCACTTCAATTCCGCCGGGATTGTATACCGTGTCTGCGGAAGTGGAGGGCTTTGACAAAACGGTGCGCACCAACATCACGTTGAACGTCAGCGAGAACGTGACGGCCAACCTGAGCCTCAAGGTCGCCACGTCGAAGCAAAGCGTTGACGTCGAGTCCCAGGCGGAAAGCCTCCATACCGAGGATGCGGTGACGGGCCAAGTGGTCAACCGCAGGTTCATCAACGATCTGCCCCTGGTTGACCGTTACGTGCTTGATTTCGTCTCGCTGGCGCCGGGTGTCAACAACCAAAGTGACTCGAACGGTGTCGGTGACACCGGAACGAACTTCATCTCCAATGGCAGCCGCGGGGCCATGGCGGACATTCTAATGGATGGCGCTTCCATCACCAACTTTGAGCCCAATGGCGGCGTCACCAACGTTACCTATACCCCGTCCGCGGAAGCAGTGGAAGAGTTCAAGGTACAGCAGTCCAACTTTAGCGCGGAATATGGATTCTCCGGCTCAGTGATCGTGAACATGATCACGCGCTCGGGCAGCAACGCCTTCCATGGCAGCGGGTACGATTTCATTCGCAACCAGATGACCGATGCCAACAACTGGTTCAACAATGAGTACGGTGTTCCGATTGCCCCCGTACACCGCAATAATTATGGCGGCACCATTGGCGGGCCAATCTGGAAAAACAAGACCTTCTTCTTCTTTGACTGGGACGGCACGCGCGCTTCCAGTTTGGGTACCTATCAGGCGGGTGTCCCCAGTGCCGCCGAACGCACCGGCAACTTTGGAGAAATATGCGCCGCGAATGGCGGCACGTTCAGTTCGGCTGGACTCTGCAGCGTAATTGCGGGACAGCTCTACGATCCCTATTCCGGCACATTCCAAACTCCGGCCAACGGACCTGCCGGAGCCTACCGCAGCACCTTCATCCCGTTCGACAACCTGGCTGCCTATACCAGCCCGGGAAATACCAAGCTCAACGGCACGCCCTACCAATTGTCCATCCATCCCGGAAACCTGATCGATCCGGTTGCACAGAAAATGATGAACCTGTTCCCCATGCCGAACATCGCGGGCGGCAGCATTTACGACAACTGGATTGGATCGGGAGCGACGCCCAGCGCTAACGACCAGCTCGACATCAAGATCGACCACCGCTTCAGCGAAAAGAATTTGCTAAGCGTCAAGTACTCACGGGATAAGAATAGCGTTACTCCCTTCAACTGCTTCAAAGATTTCGCGGATCCCTGCGGGAGCGGGCCGAACCAGGGCGGTGCGCACCTGTTCGCGATCAACGATACGCACACCTTCAGCCCGACCCTGATATTGAACATGACCCTGGGCTTCACACGTGGCTCAGAGGAGATTGATGCCTACAACAGCAGCCTGAACGCGAACCCCCTCGGCACCCTTGGTTTTCCTTCCTATCTGCAAAGCAATGGTTTTCTCGGTGTTCCCTCCACGTTCATCGGCAGCGGCTACTATTCCGCTGGTTTCACCAGCATTGGGCAGGATCCTTACGGCAACTACCACCAAGGCCAGGATACAGGCCAGCTAACCGGGGTTCTTACGAAGATCCACGGAAAACATGAGCTGAAATTCGGCGGCGAGGGGCGGTTGCACCAGCAAAACTATATTCAGACCAACGCTCCGAACGGCTACTTCAATTACGGCAGCGGGGGCAGTTCACAGTGTCCAAACCCGGATATTACGGTGTGCG
>PMUN01000153.1 GCA_003166875.1 Bryobacterales bacterium
GATAGAATTCTAAACATTATCGTCTGGCATCCGTGACAGGTGACATCCACTTGGCCGCAGAACGCCCTACTTCGTTCATGTGCGTCAGTCGACGCGAGCCAGCAGTCCGATCTTGGGAAGTACGGGATGAGGCGGCGCGGTCGGTTTGCGGCGGTCTGCCTCACAATTGTAAACAGAATCACCAGCCGTGGGTGAGAGTTGCGCTGGAACCATGTAAGCTGGCGCTATGGCGGCTAGCCAGAAGCTGATTCGCGCGCTCCGAAAGGCTTTGCGGGAGTTGGCCGATCCATCCAAAGCTCCGTTGATGCAGGCGTACATGAAATCGGAGATGTCGTATCTGGGGATTCCGGCCGTGCCGTTTCGCAAAGCCGTCAAAGCCGTGTTGGCGGCATATCCGCTGGATTCATTCGAGGATTGGCGTGACACGGCGCTCGCACTGTGGCGTGGCGCACGATATCGCGAAGAACGGTATGCCGTTATCGAACTTGTTGGATATCGAAGCTATGAGAAGTTCAGGACGCTGGACGCATTGCCGTTGTATGAAGAGATGATCTCGACTGGAGCCTGGTGGGATTACGTGGATTCCATCGCCGGTCACCGGCTGGGCGAGCTTCTGCGCCGATATCCGAAGGAGTTGCGCGCGATTTTGCGCGACTGGGCCGTGTCCGATGATCTATGGAAACGCCGCAGCGCGATCCTGACGCAGCTAGGTTTCAAGGGCGATACGGATTTGAAACTCCTGTACGATTGCATGCGGCCTTCGCTCGAGCGGCCGGAATTTTTTCTGCGCAAGGCCATCGGATGGGCCTTGAGACAGCATGCCTGGACGGATCCGAAGGAAGTGGTGCGGTTTGTGAAGGCGCACGACAAGCAGCTCAGTCCGTTGAGTAAGCGGGAGGCGTTGAAGAATATTAGAGGTAAAAATTCCGGTCCCAGGCGTGGCGCTTCAAAATCTTGAGCGCGGCCTCATCCAGTGGGCCCTTGTCGGACACGGCCGCGTTTCTTTCGACGTTTCGCACCGTGCGCATGCCGGGAATGGTCGACGAAACAGCCGGAGGGCTGATTGTGAAACGCAGGGCGATCTCGGCCAGAGAATCGCGGGTGATGCCGAGATCGCGCTCCAGCGCTGAGATGTGCTCCACGACTTGTTTCTTTCGATCCCCGCGGAAATATTCAGAGCGGAAATCTTCCGGTTGAAATACGCTGGTTTCCGTGACGGATCCGGTAAGGCTGCCTTCGTCGAACGGGACGCGCGCCAATACGCCGACGTTCATTTTCTGCGTTAACGGGAACAGGTTTTTCTCGGGGCCCTGATCGAAGACGTTGTAAATCACCTGCACGCAATCGATCAAGCCGGATTGAACCAGCTCCAGCGCCGAATCGGGCTGATGGTCGTTGATGGAAATGCCAACCGCCCGCACTTTACCTGATGTTTTCAGTTCTTCGAACGCCCGCCGCCAATCCTCGCGATGAAACCACTCGGGATTCCAGACGTGGAGCTGCTGGAGATCGATGGTATCCACTTTCAGATGCTGAAGACTGGTTTCGGTGGAGCGCAGAATGTATTCGTACGGGAACACTTTTTCGATACCGACGCCAGGCTTGGCGGGCCACTCCTGGTTCAAAGGAGGGACCTTGGTGGCGATGTAGATTCTTTTTTTCGCTTCGCGAGCCACGCGGCCGACCAGCTTCTCGCTGTGGCCATCTCCATACGCCAACGCCGTATCGATGAAGTTAATGCCCAAATCAATAGCGCGGTGCAGGGCGCGGACGGACTCATCGTCGGTTCCGCCCTGCCACTGGGCTCCTCCGATGCCCCAAGCGCCATATCCAACGTCACTTACTGAAAAGCCGGTTTTTCCGAGTGTGCGATATTTCATCCTGAACCCATGATAGTGAAAGATGCATCTAAAGAATGGGGTAAGGCACCGACTCCCTCACAGTCGCGGTTCGGTAACGCTCTCTAGACCGAGCCGGGAGCGTAAGCGACCGGGGCTAGGGGAGGCGGCATGGAATCCACACATCGAGTACTGATTCTCGGAGGCGGCTTCGGCGGTCTCTACGCGGCCAAGGCTCTGCGGAAGGCGCCGGTCCAATTAACCGTTCTGGACCGCCGGAATTTCCATCTCTTTCAGCCATTGCTCTATCAGGTAGCTACCGGATCCCTGTCGCCAGGTGAGATCGCATCGCCGTTACGCGCGGTGCTCCGGCGGCAACAAAACACGCAGGTGTTGCTGGCCGAAGCGGTGGACCTGGACGCGGAGCATCGCAAAGTGATTCTGGATTCCGGAGACCTGGAGTACGACACGCTGATCGTAGCGGCGGGATCCACGGATTCCTATTTCGGGCACGACGATTGGAAGCGCGTGGCGCCGGGTTTGAAGTCCATTGAAGAGGCAACCGAAATCCGTCACAAGATTCTCTATGCGTTCGAGGCGGCCGAGAAGGAGCACGATCCCGAGATACGGCGTGAGTGGCTGACGTTTGTCCTGGTTGGCGGCGGACCCACGGGAGTGGAGCTGGCCGGCGCGCTCGGTGAGATCGCGCACGATACGCTACGGCGCGACTTCCGCTCTATCCGGCCAGAAGAAGCGGTGATCTGGCTGGTGGAAGGCGGGGGGCGTGTGTTGCCCACTTATCCAGCGGATCTGTCGGCGAAAGCGGAAGCGTCGCTAAAGCGACTGGGGGTCACAGTCAGGACCAACGCTTTCGTGACTGCGATTGACCCAACGGGCGTGACGGTAAAGACTTCAGGGGGCTCGGAGCAGATCTTGGCTCGGACGGTGATCTGGTCGGCTGGAGTGCAAGCCTCCCCATTTGGACGCACGTTGCAACAGCGCGCTGGAGCGCAACTGGACCGCGCCGGGCGTGTGATGGTGAATCCGGATTGCTCCGTTCCAGGGCACCCCGAGATTTTTGTAATCGGCGATCTCGCCCACCTGGAGTTGGACGGCAAGCTACTTCCGGGAGTTGCGCAGGTGGCAATGCAGGAAGGTGGTTATGTCGCCAAGCTGATTCAGAAGCGATTGCGGGATGAAACGGTTGCCCCGTTTCGTTACTTCGATAAAGGCAACTTGGCGGTAATCGGGCGCGCTGCCGCGGTGGCGCAAATCGGCCCGATCCACATGTCGGGCCTGTTGGCCTGGATCACCTGGCTTTTCGTCCACCTGATGTATCTGGTGGAATTTTCAAACCGGGTACTGGTCTTCATTCAGTGGGGGTTTTTGTATTTGACGTTCAATCGGGGAGCGCGGTTGATTACGGGAAGCGACCCTCTTTCTCAACCAGCGCCGGTGGCGGAAGCTGCTAAGGTTGCGAAGTAGGCGGCAGGAAGTAGGAGGCAGGAGGCAGGAGGCAGAAAACTGGGGCTTCGGTTGTGCTGCAGCCTGCCGCCTGCCGCCTGCCGCCTGTTCCTCACACCACTTTGTGTGCTTCTTCGATCTCGAAGGCGCGCTTCCGGCCGGCAGTTACGATGCCGCCCCGGAACTTGACCTTGCCGTTGATGGATAAGTCCAGCGGCCGCTCCACTGGATAATCAAACGTGAGGACGTCTTCTTCCTTGAGATCCATGAGGTCCTCCACCCGCATGGTGGGGCCGGTCAGACGGCCGTCGACAAACATCTTGGCGGGGCGAATCAGCCGCACAATCCGAGCCTGCTCCTTTTCGGTCGACTCGCTTTTGCGCACCGACCATTGCTGGTCGAACTTGTGGCGCAACATCTTGACGACGATGGATGGGATGCCGATGTTCATCATCCCGGTGTTGTCGCCAATCCGGACTTCCATGCTGACCGCTACCACCGCTTCATTGGGCGCTAGAATTCGCAAGAGTTGCGGTTCGGTTTCATGTGCCTCGATGGTGAATTCCATGGCCGTGACGGCATGCCAGGCAGTCTTCAAGTCATGTAAGGTGATGCGGAACAATCCGTCCAATACGCTCTGTTCAATCTCAGTGATTTCTCGAGAGAGTTTGAGTACGGACCTCGCGCCTCCGCCGAGCAGCATCTCGACAATGGGAAAGACCAGGCCCGGATTGATCTCCAGCACGGCGTTGCCTTCGTACGGCTTCATCCCGAGTGAAACCAGACAGCTCGGCGACGGCAAGCATTGCGAGAATTCCATGAAGGAGAGTTGTTCCACCGAAACGAGGTTCACTACTACATAGGCGCGTAGATATGCTGAGAGGCTGGAAGCTAAGCTGCGCGCGAAATTCTCATGCAGAATATGAATTGCACGGAGCTGATCTTTGGCGATCCGGTCCGGCCGCCGAAAATCATATGGCACCGCTCGCTTGGCAGGGTCATCGTCCTGCGGCGAGTCGCGGAGATTTCTGAATACATCATCAATTTCTTCTTGGGATAGGACCCGGTCCGGCATCTGAACATCTATCGGCCCTCTTTCCCTTTTCTACACCTTAGTTACAATCAAAACAGTGCAGCGATTCCACGTCCACAATTTTGGTTGCCGGGCTTCGCAAGCCGACGGAGCGGCGCTCGAAGCAGCTTTGTTGGACCGTGGGTTCAGCGCGGTTCCATGCGCCGCCGACGCCGAGCTGGTGGTTCTAAATTCGTGCACTGTCACGGCATTCGCGGACGAGGATGTTCGCAAGGCGGTCCGGCGCGTGCATCGGGAAAATCCAGATGCGCGGATTCTAGTGACCGGGTGCTATGCCCAACGTGCACCGGAGGAGATAGCTGTATTACCCGGCGTCGCTTGGGTAGTAGGTAATTCACATAAGATTCAGATTCCCGATATCGTGAGCGCGCCGGCGGAGGTTCCGTATCACGGCGAAATTCGTGTCGGCGATATCTTCGCGCAGAGCGATTTCCTTTCCGCGCCAGTGGAGGATGCAAGTGGAGATCGCACGCGGCCCAATCTCAAAATCCAGGACGGCTGCAACAATCGTTGTTCGTTTTGCGTTATTCCTTTTGTGCGCGGCCGCAGCCGGAGCGCGCCAGTGGCTCAAGTAGTGGAGCAGGTGCGCAATCTGGCCGGGCGGTATCGAGAAGTTGTATTGAGCGGCATCAATCTGGGACGTTGGGGCCGTGAACCAGGCAGTGCGATCCGGCTGGCGGACCTTCTTCGAACGCTTCTCGCGGAAACAGCCATCGAGCGATTGCGGCTCAGCTCCGTGGAACCGATGGATTGGAGCGACGATCTATTGGGGCTGATGGCGTCTTCGCCGAGGATCGCGAAGCACGTGCACGCGCCGCTGCAATCGGGTTCCGATAGCGTGTTGCGCCGCATGCATCGCAAATATCGGCCACAACACTACGAGCAGCGCATCCGCAAGGCGCGCGCTTGGATGCCAGACGCTGCGATCGGCGCCGACGTGATGACCGGATTTCCGGGCGAGACGGACGCGGAGTTCGAAGAGAGCCGCGCGTTTATCGAAAGTCTTCCGCTCACGTACCTGCACGTGTTCACCTATTCGGAGCGCCCGGGAACGCCGGCGGCGGAGTGCACGGACCAGGTCCCCATGGAAGTACGCAAGGAGCGCAATCGGATTCTGCGGGAGCTGGGGGCGCGAAAGAATCTGGAGTTCCGAAGGTCGATGATGGGGCGCGCGCTGTCGGTAGTGACGCTGGCCGAAGGCGCGCTGTCGGACAATTTTTTGAAGGTGGAGCTGGCGGCGCCGCGGGCGGCGAATCAGATGGTGGATGTGAAGATCGGATCGCTCAGCGTGAATGGGTTGCGGGAGTATGATCCGCTCACGGTCTTGTAGAACTATTTCGACCTGGGCTGACGCTTGGCGATTTGCACAAGCGCCATCAGCGCATCATTAACCGCGGCTGAGTCAGGGAAGATTTCGGCCACTTCGGGAACAAGCACAACGATATTGGTGCCTTCTTTGAAGCGCTTTGCATATTTGCCGCGCACGCCATTCGAAAAATCATACTCGGCGCGCATGGAAGGGCCGCGCTGTTTAGGTGTCTTCTTCATAACGGGCTGTCTCTGCCTTCGTTGGAGTTCTGGCGCTAACCAATCGAATCGCGTCGTCTCTTTCAGTATGCACTACAACTAGCGCGCGGCCAAACTTCGAGACTCCCTGGGTTACGAAACGGTGCTCGTCCCCCGAGTGATCCGGATCAGAGATAGTTATCGAGAGCGGATCAGCAAAGACCGAAGATGCCTCTTCGAACGAAATACCATGCTTGCGAAGATTGAGTTCGGCCTTTCTTTGGTCCCATTCAAACCGAAGCAAGTCACGAGTGTATCATCCACAAGAAGTGAGGCACGGCGGTGGGTATTTGCGCTAGGTCCGTGTCCCCAGTTCCGCTTCGCGTCGCCACTGTGGCACGGGTGGAAGAGGGATGGTGGCGAATGTCTGCGCTTCGAATAGGGCCGAACCTTGTGCAGACTCTAGATCCGGGGCGCTTCCAATCCATAAGGCGCCACCGTCGCTGTTGTCCAAAACCCTAAATTCGAACACACGTTCGTGCTCATGGGTGGACAGGTACACCTCAAGACGTAGATCTCCGTAGTCGGCAGAATAGCGTTCGGCGTCGCGTTTCAAAGAGCTACATCTCCCGACGGTTTTCCAGGCTCTTCCCCATGGTCACTTCATCCGCGAATTCCAGGTCGCTGCCTACTGGGATGCCCATCGCGATGCGGGTCACTTTTACGCCTAGCGGCTTCATCAGGCGCGAGAGATAGACGGCCGTCGCTTCGCCTTCCACCGTCGGGTTGGTGGCGATGATCAGTTCCTGGATTTCCTCGGCTTGAACCCGCTCCAGAAGATTTACGATTTTGAGCTGCTCGGGGCCGATGCCGCGCAACGGGGAAAGCGAGCCATGCAGTACGTGATACAGGCCGGAGAATTGGCGGGTGGTTTCGATGGGAAGAATATTGTGCGGCTCCTCCACCACGCAAATGGAGGAACGGTCGCGATGCGGATCACGGCAGAAATTGCACAGCTCACCATCGCTGATGTTGTTGCAGGCGGCGCATAGGCCGAGCTTGTCTTTCACGTCCACCAACGCCGTGGCCAAACGCTCAGCATCCTCGCGTGGTGTGCGCAGCACATGGAATGCAAGGCGCTGCGCCGACTTCTGGCCGATGCCAGGCAGGCGTTTGAACTCCTGAATGAGGCGCGCTAACGGTTCGGCGAAGTCAGGCAACTAGAACATCCCGGGCGGCAGGCCCATGCCACCCAGCAGGCCGCCCATTTTTTCCTGCGTGGCTTCGTCCACTTTCTTTGACGCTTCGTTGAAGGCAGCCAGCATCATATCCTGCAGCATTTCGACGTCGCCGGCCACCTCGGCATCGATCTTCACCTTCGTGACCATCTTCTTGCCGTCCATCCCCACGGTCACCATGCCGCCGCCCGCATTGGCCTCCACGCGGATCAGCGCGATCTCTTCCTGCATCTTCTTTTGCATTTGCTCGGCCTGCTTCATCATGGCCTGCATGTTTCCTGGAAGTTTCATAGATTGCCTTATTCCTTCAGATTTCGGACCACACGGACTTGCGCGTCGGGAAACATCTCCTGGAAGCGCCGCACTTCGGGATGCGAGAGCGCGCGCTCGGACACGTCGTCTGGAGGCGGTTTCAGCTTGGGAGCTGAGATTACATTCGCCTCGCCAAAAGTAGTCTTCACGCGCATAGGACGGCCGGCGACTTTCTGCACGATCTTCAGGATATCCTTTTCGTTCATCGCCAGCTTGAACTCTTCAGGCGTCGTAAAATGCAGTTCGTTGTTCGATTCGACGATGTGCGAGTGTTCTACGGCGTCGGCTGTGAACTGCATGCCCGCTTCTAGCAGCGCCGAATGGAGCCGCTGGCTCCATTCGCCGCTCGGGGCTGGGGGCTGGGGGC
>PMUN01000288.1 GCA_003166875.1 Bryobacterales bacterium
CACGCACGAGTGCGTACGCCACAATTACGCCATGCTTGTGCAAGAATCAAAGCAACCGGTACCATGATCACTGCGACCGCCTACGATAAACACGTGGAACAGCTATTTGAAGTGATGAAACGCGTCCATGCCGCACTGACAAATGCTGGCATTGACTACCGCATCGTAGGTGGCATGGGCGTTTTCTTCCAAGTCAGCGAACGCGACCCCATCGCCGGCCGCCTCACGAAGGACGTCGACATTGCAGTAAGGCGCGACGACCTCGAACGCATCGCCGCAGCCGTCGAAGAGCACGGCTTCAAGTACCGGCATGCCGCTGGCGTAGACATGTTGGTGGATGCCACTCAACCGAAACTGCGTAGCGCCGTCCATTTTGTGTTCATCCGTGAGAAAGTGCGTCCGGAGTACTTGGAGCCGGTCCCGGATTTCTCAACGCCCACCGTCACCCAGGAGGGCCTGCTCCTCGCCTCAGTGCCGGATCTTGTCCGTATGAAACTCACCAGCCTTCGCCTGAAGGACAAAGTCCACATCATCGACATGGACGGCGTCGGCTTGATCACGCCAGAAATCGAGAATGCGCTTCCGGAACCGTTGCGTCAGAGGCTCCAACAAGTGCGCGCAGAAGATCGTCAATCCGCGGGCGCGGAGTAGGCTGACGCAGGCGCGGCTTCAATCAGAGCGTCTTCAAAAGAATACTCGGGCTTCGGAAAAGGATTGTGACGCAGATACCAGCGATACGATTCTTTTAATCCCGCCGCAAAATCCACCGGCTTGAACTTCAAAACGCGCTGCGCCTTATTCACCACCACCGTGATCGCGGGCATGTCGAAATAGAAGCCGAAGTACAGCTTGGGGCCCATGGGATGGCCGCCTGCGCGCAGTATCCGCTCGCGTGGCCAACGCACGAACGTCGGCTCCTTGCCCGCGGCCACCGCAAACGCTTCCACCGCCTCCACCTGCGTCAGCGGACGTGGATTCGCGATATTGAACGCGTGTCCTTCCAGATCCGCAACATCCATCACCTTCAGGCACGCGCCCACTAGATCCTTGATAGCCACGAACTGCATTAGCCGGCGGCCATCGCCCGGCAGTATGATTGGCCGGCCTTCGCGCAACCGGTCCCAGAAGAAAGCCTCTCGATAATACGGATTGCCCGGGCCATAAATAAACGGCGGGCGCAGCGTCACCACCGGAAAACCGTTGCGCTGGTGCATGCGGAATAAAGTCCGCTCACTCATCGCCTTGTTGCGAACGTAGGCGTCCGGATGATCGTCCGGCGCCAGCGCGTCACCCTCGTGATGGTTCAATCCATCCCCGTAGGCAGCTACGCTCGACATAAATACGTAGCGTTCCAGATTACTTCCGCAAGCGCGCGCAGTCGCCTCCACTTGGACAGCAGTAGTGCCGCGTTCCCAGTCGTAGACGTTATCGTAGACCACATCGAACTTCCGGCCCGCCAGCGCGCGTTTCAAAGCCTCGGGGTCGTTGCGGTCGGCTACGATGCCGGCCACCTTCTTCCCAAGATCGTGCCTCGGCCGCCTGTGCAGAATCGAAACTTCGTGACCAGCCTTCAGCAACTCCTTCACCAGAGCCCGGCCAATAAACAGTGTTCCGCCAATCACCAGGGTTTTTTTTCTGGCAGGTTCCTGACGCTTTGCTCCGTTAGTCGTAGTACTCAAGCCCAAGGTGTGTAATTAAGTCCTCTCCGCGCATCCACCGCAGCGTGTTCTTCAACTTCATCAATTGAATGAATACGTCGTGCTCCGGATATAATCCCGGCGCCGTCATGGGAGCCTTGAAATAAAAGGACAACCATTCCTGAATACCCTTCATACCCGCCCGCTGCGCCAGATCCAGGAATAAAACCAGGTCCAGCACTAACGGCGCCGCCAGGATCGAATCCCGGCACAGGAAATCGATCTTGATCTGCATCGGATAGCCCAGCCACCCGAAAATGTCGATGTTGTCCCAGCCTTCTTTCGAGTCGCCGCGCGGCGGATAATAGTTAATACGCACCGCGTGATAAAGATTCCCGTAAAGTTGCGGGTAAAGGTCCGGCTGCAGAATCTGTTCCAGCACGGAAAGCTTGGTCTCTTCCTTCGATTTGAATGAGCCCGGATCTTCCAGCACCTCACCATCCCGGTTTCCCAGAATATTAGTCGAAAACCAGCCCGACATTCCCAGCATCCGCGCTTTAAAGCCCGGCGCCAGCAAAGTTTTAATGAAAGTCTGACCGGTTTTGAAGTCCTTGCCGCAAATCGGTATCTGGCGCGCGCGAGCCAACTCCAACAGCGCCGGCGTATCGGTGGTGAGATTAGGCGCACCATTGGCGAACGGCACGCCGCTCTTCAAAGCAGCGTACGCATAGATTTGGCTGGGAGCGATGTCGGGATCGTTCTTTTGCAAGCCGCACTCGAAATCCTTGAGCGTCTGATGAACCGCCGCGGGCTTGTGAAAAACTTCCGTGGACCCGCACCAGATCATCACCAGCCGCGCCGCACCAGTGGATTCCTGGAACTGTCGGATATCCTCCATCAGCATTTCCGCGTGGTCCATTCTCGAACCGCCTGTTTTGACATTGGGGCCGTGAATTCGCTTCACGTAGTTCTGGTCGAACACAGCCTTCATCGGCTGAATCGCCTCCAGCGGCTCACGAACTTTCTCGAGTAGCGCCGGCTCCAGAACTTTGGCATTCACAGCCGCCTGGTACGCGTTGTCTTCGAAAATGTCCCAGCCGCCGAAGACTAGGTCCTCGATTTTGGCCAACGGAACAAAGTCCTGAATGCGGGGAGTCCGGCCTTCGGTGCGCTTTCCCAGCCGGACCGTTCCCAATTGCGTGAGTGAGCCGATGGGCTCTCCGAGACCGCGCTTGACGGCCTCCACCCCGGCCATGAACGTCGTGCTGACCGCACCAATGCCGGGGATCAGAATTCCCAACTTTCCATCGGCGGGCGCAATCGTGGTGTTTTCTTTGGTGGGCAACTCTCGACTCTCCTTGGGTGCCGCGAGGATGCTTGAAGGGTACCCTCGTTAGGTGTCCTCGAAACGTTTATCCTACGCTATACTAACATTTTATGCTAACTCGCGCGACCAGCACAATATCCGCTCTCCTGGTGGATGACGAGCAACTCGCGCGCGACGAGCTCTCCTTTCTGCTGAAGGAGTTTCCCGAGATCGAGGTGCTGGCAACCGCGAAAAACGGCCTGGAAGCCATCAAACTGATCGAAAACCTGGAGCCTGACGTAGTGTTCCTCGATGTTCAGATGCCCGGTCTGGACGGATTGGGCGTCATCCAGAAGCTCCGTGAAAAGAATGTGCCCTTGCCGCACTTCATTCTGGCGACCGCGTATGACCAATACGCGCTGGAGGCCTTTCGGCTGGAAGCGCTTGACTATTTGCTGAAGCCCATCGAGAAGGATCGGCTGGCGCTGACCATCGAGCGCGCCCACAAGGTCCTCGCCGAGCAAGCCAAGACCGCGCAACCCGAAGCTCCTCTGCCCAAGCCCATGACGCAGCGAACCAAGCTGCTGGTGAAGAGCAGTAATCGCAATTTCATCGTGGACGCGCAGGATGTGGTCTATGCCACCATTGAGGACGGACTGATTACAGTCGTCGCGACTGGCGTAGAAGGTGAATCCAANNCGCTCCTTCCTGGTGAACATTAATCGCATCCGCGAAGTAATCCCGTGGTTCAAGTCGAGTTTCCAGCTTCGCATGGACGACAAGAAGCAGACCGAAATTCCGGTCAGTCGCGTCCAAACCAAACGCCTACGCGCGCTGCTAAAACTCTAACTGGTAACCAAGCCTCCTGCCAACAATGAACCGCGAATATCACAAGTGGTATAGCAATGCGCTGCGCCGCGACATGGAGCTACTTGTCTTCGGACACGACGGCATTCCACTGCTCGTATTTCCGACCTCCATGGGCCGCTTCTTCGATTACGAGAGCCGCGGCATGATCCAGGCCGTCCAGAACAAGTACGAGCATGGCCAGCTTCAGGCGTTTTGCGTCGATTCAGTGGATGCCGAAAGCTGGTACAACAAGGCCGTTCCGCCGCGCGAACGTGCGCACCGGCATACCGAATACGATCGCTATCTTTTCGACGAGATTGTTCCGTTCATCCGCTCCCGCAATCGGTCCGATCTGCTGATCACCACCGGCTGCAGCTTCGGCGGCTATCATGCTGTCAACTTTGCCCTCCGTCATCCGGACGTAGTGACGGGCGCCGTCAGCATGGGCGGGGCATTCGACATTCACCAGTTTCTGGACGGATACTACGACGACAACTGCTATTACAACTGTCCCCCGGATTTCCTGCCGAATCTAACTGACCCATGGTATCTGGATCGTTACCGCCGCCAGAAGCTGGTGCTCGCCACCGGTGAAACCGACAGTTGTCTGGACGAAAACATCCGCCTCTCCGGGATCATGAATGCCAAGGAAATCCCCCACTGGCTGGACGTATGGGGCGACGGCGCCGGTCACGACTGGCATTGGTGGCAACAAATGGCCGTCAAATTCTTTTGAGGACGGTGGGGCGGACCCCCTGGTCCGCGGCCGACGCCCACGTCGGCTTGCTGGGTGAGCGAAGAGCGGGTATCCCCGGTTTTGGAAAACTAAGTGGGCATTGGGCTGGCAGCCTGCCCCACATATAATCTAAGGTATGTTCCTCACCAGAGCTGCAACCTTGTCCGCGTTGATGATCGTGGCGGCGTTTTCGCAGGCGCCAAAGCCCAACCACGACCTCGGGTTTGAAGACACTCCCATGCTTCCCGGTCTTCCTTATCACGTCCACGATGACCGGCGTCCGCATCCGCGCGTGGTGACACCGGGCGCCGAGCCAGGTGGCGCGCCGTCGGATGCCATTGTGCTTTTCGACGGAAAGGATCTGTCGGCGTGGACATCGCATCACAGCGACATCACGCGCGGTGGTACGTCCGGCGCGTCGGAATGGAAGCTGGGCGATGGTTACATGGAAGTGGTGCCGCACACCGGCGACATTGCAACGAAGGAAAAATTCGGGGATTGTCAGTTGCACGTGGAGTGGTCAGAGCCCACGGACGTCGTGGGCACCAGCCAGTCACGTGGAAACAGCGGCGTCATCCTGCAGGGGCGTTACGAGGTGCAGGTTCTGGACCCTTGGGACAATCCGACTTACGCCGACGGCCAAGCGGGCGCTCTCTACGGTCAATGGCCGCCGCTGGTGAATCCGGCGCGGAAGCCGGGGGAATGGCAGGTTTACGATATCGTCTTTGAAGCGCCCAAATTCGAAGGCGAAAAGCTGGTGAAGCCGGCGTATATCACGGTGTTCATGAACGGCGTCTTGCTGCACAATCGCAAGGAATCCTTGGGCCCGATGGTTTACCGACAAGTGGCGCATTACTCGCCGCAGCCGGCCGAAGACGTGCTGGTGTTGCAGAATCACAATTCCAAGGTGCGGTTCCGGAACATCTGGATCCGGCGTCTGCAAGGGTACGACCAGCCGGAGAAATAGTTGAGCGATTCGAAATTTCCGAATCACTTTGACGGAAAGCGCTTCTACAATCCGGATGCTCCCGAAGCGCGCGGGTTTCTTGATGTCGTCCGATGGAAGCTGACCAGCCGGCCGGAACCTTCCCCCAGTTTCATTTCGGACGTCGAGCAATCCGTACCGCCCCAACGTGTGGAAGGCGGCGGATTGCGAATCACCCTGGTGAACCACTCCACCGTCCTGCTTCAGGAACGGGGTTTGAACATTTTGACGGACCCAATTTGGTCGGAGCGAGCGAGTCCGGTCGCCCACATCGGTCCACGGCGCCGGAGAAAACCGGGAGTATCCTGGGAGAATCTGCCGCCGATTGAC
>PMUN01000113.1 GCA_003166875.1 Bryobacterales bacterium
CTCTTGAAAAGCTTCAGATGCCGCGCCAGCGTCGCGAAAACGTTGTACACGTGCCCATCCTCTGCAAGGCCCTCGAGGACCTCTCGAGTTTCACCGTCCCACTCAGCCTCCGAAAGAGGCGCAATACGCGGTTGCTTCAGCCGCATGGATGATTTCCTTTCACAACCAATTTACGTTACCGAACGCCCCCACGCACGGCGTTCCGGAAGGTCAAGTAGACAAAAACGCGCGACGCTTCCTTCTGGAGTCGGTCCGAATGACGGCAACGTCCGAATCACCATTGGTCTGTCCACTGCAGTCATTCCGCTGCGCTCCAGTAGACTGTTGACCCAAGCCAGAAATCTGGAGGGCTGCCTAGCGCGCCCTCTTTGCCATGGCAGCCTAGCTCAAGAAAGACGGAGTAACCATGGCCTGCCGACGCCCGGAAAACGGGAACGGGAGCAGCCCTCTTTGTGTTGTCGCACAGAATCTCAGAGCAGGCAGCCAGTGTTATACTCCAGCCAGCACCGAACCATCCAGACGAGTTCGTGAGTTCCGACAATGCGAAATGTGCTGACTGTATTCATCGCCTCGCCGTCCGATCTCGCTGCAGAGCGTAAGAGAGCATTCGACGTTGTTACCGAGCTCAATGAGGCGTTCAGGAACATCGATTGGCACGTCGACCTCCTGGGCTGGGAAGATACGCTCCCCGGAGTCGGCCGGCCGCAAGCCCTGATCAACCGTGATGTCGAGCGATGCGACCTTTTATCGGTCTTCTTTGGCGCAGGTGGGGGACCCCACCTGCCCACAATTCGGAGTTCCTGTCCGGGTTCGAAGAGGAGTTTGCAATTGCGAGGAGCCGTCGTGCGCAAACGCCCTTGCCAGAAATCTGGATGTTCTTCAAAAACGTCGAGCCCGCGCAGATCGCTGACGCAGGAGCGCAACTGCAGCACGTGATCAACTTCCGCGAGTCGCTAATCGCGAGCAAGGCCATCTTTTTCAAGGAATTCGAGAGTGTCGATGCTTGGGAGAGAATGCTGAGGAGCTGCTTAAACCAGCACCTCTTAGGCATCGCACGTGCGCCGAGCGGCGCGCCAGAGGGACCATCCGAACGGGCTTCGCAACCGACGAAGAGCATTTCAACCGACGCGAACAGTCCGGACGCACCAGCAGCAGGCCATCAAATTGCTGCGCTCGCGCATTCCCTTGCACCTGCCTTCGCAGCCGGCGACCTGGGAAGAATCGGAGCGGCGCTCGACGACTCCGACGAAGCCACCTTCTTGGCTGTGAGGAGCGTACTTTTGTCGGCCGCCCTAGTGTCGGCAACGGGAAGTTCCGCGACGCCTCTACCGACACACGAACTGAATACGCTTTTCCGTTATCGCGAACGGCTTCAGGCGGCAGATGAGGAGCTCCAGGTCCTATTCAAAACCATCATGGCTGATGACTTTGACGTCAAACCCGGATGGTACTGGTTTAGGGACATCGACGGCCGAGAAGCAGTCGCGCATCTAATCCTGATTGTGCTATTTAGGAACGACACAGAAGCTCAGACAAGGAGTTTCGAAATCCTCCGTTTGGAAAAAGTGCCGCTATTCACAATGGTTCCCGATCATGTGTTGGAGCGCACTCTACGAGAGATCCCTCCAGACCTCCGCGATGCAGCGTGGGCTTACTTGGTGGACATGGCGCAGCCTGACGACCTGAACAAACTCCTGAAGTGGTCCCACGGCACGTGGTTGGAATCACGCCTCCAATGGCTACAAGCCTGGATGGAAACAGGCCGCGATCTTGACGCCTTCCTGCCGAAGATCCCCGATCCACAACTGATTCCGGAACCGATGAAGCAGTCAATACGTGGATGCATCTCCCAGATGTCCGATGCGTCCTTACAGGCCCTCAGATCTATGTTCCTTTCCGATCTCACCGAGGCCGCGGAAACAGAGTTGCTAGGGCGCGGCGCTGTGCTCGGCGATGCCTGGAACACGCATGTGAGAAGACGGCACGGAGCGATCACCTCAGCGCTTCTCGGGATCGGCGGTGACTCAGAGGCGAGAGAGACGGACGAGGAGCGGTATGAGCGGCTAAGCCGAGAAAATACGGACAGCTTCACAAACCCACCGGATTGGTACGCACTCGATGGCCCGACAATCTATCAACTTCTCGTCGAGCGAGGTAATATCGCGAAAGAAGTCGCCCGGGCGGATCTGTCGAACAGGTTTCAAAGGGTTCGTGACGAATCCCGTCAGCAGCGAACCAAAGAGGCGTTAGACGCCGAACTGGTGGAAAGACATCTTAAGGAACTTGCTAAGTACGACGAGTTCATTACACGAATGTTCACTGCGGCGACGCTGACCGCCTTGGCCAAGGAGCCGGCCACCGCAGACGTCGTAATCGCCCGTCCGTTCCTTAAGGACGACCTCGCTCACGCCGCAGCGCTTCGGATAGTCTCATCCAAGGGAACCGCGTTGGACGTCAACGATCTGATCGAGATCGCGCGCACGAATTACGGCGCCGAGCGGAAAGTGGCGTTAGAGGGCGTACAGAGATTAGCTGCGGACAGACTCGATACCGCTAAAACGTTGCTAGCGCTTGAAGGTTGGGAAATGCACCGCGCCGCCCTCTCGCTAGTGCCCAGCCTGAGCGACCAGGACGCGCTCCCTCTCTTACAGGAACTTCTCTCGCACGAAAGCGCAAACGTCCGGATCGTCGCGGTCGGGCAGCTTCGCGCCAGGCGCGACGACGTCCAACTGGTGGACCTCCTTCGCAAGTACACCGATTTCGGAACGTACTTCTACAATGTTGTTACTTGGCTTGATCGGCTGATTTACGCTCCCCGGCCGATCTTGAAGTACTACGAGACGGAACTCAAGAGCCGGTTGGAGGCGCTGGACCGGTAGAGCAGCGGGGCCAACCCCAAGTCCGCTAACCACACCTCACCTGGTAGGGGGTTCATCGAGCAGATCCAGAACTTCCTGTTCGATAGCGCGCGAGGGCGTCACATCGAGAACATCCTGGTCAGCGAGTTCGATGACTTCCGCGACGCGCTCTCGGACCTGAGCAGCCGTCTCCGGTCTCCATTCGCGCAGCTTGGCGTCCAGCTTTTCAACCAAAGCGTCCACGATGTGCCTCCTATTCCATTTTCCAGCAGCGCCCTCCAGACCGCAACTTGCATCTCGCGAAAATCCAACCGAATGAGTCACGCACCGTCCCCCCCAATCTTCCCTTCCCCCTCAACAACCTCCCCAAATCCGCCCCCCATCCGCTCCACTCCCGTGATATCCCAATGCCAGGTGACATATCAATGACCCCAGCTTCCATCCACCGAACCTCCATCAATCGCGCGAATTCGCAACATTCCACCGGCCCTCGATCCGAAGCCGGCAA
>PMUN01000194.1 GCA_003166875.1 Bryobacterales bacterium
ACACAATAATCCTAGCAAGTGTGGGGCAGGGCCGTTCCCTGCCAGGTGCACGAATGGTTACTCCTGCGAGGCCCGGCAGGGCATGGCCCTGCCCCACTATCCTGCCCTACGGACGCTTGTCGTATTCTTCTTTCGACAGCTTTTTAATTGGATCCAGTTTCTGGACCTTCAACGCGTCGTTCATGGCGTCCACATTGGCGCTGAGCTCGGTGAAGGATTGGCCGGCCGCGTCCACCTTCTGTTCCAGGACCACCGCGCGGTCCAACTGCGATTGGGTGGGTTTGCCGCCGTACCGGATCAATTCGCCGTAAACTTCACCGATCTCTTCGCGCAGACGCACTTCGCCCGTGATCTGTGGCATGGCCCCTTCCGCGCCGGTCGGAACCAGCGTTTTCTCCAGGTCCATCAGCTTCGCGTCCAGCGAGTCCAGGCGCTTTCTCAGAGCGTCGCCTTCCTTCAGTTTCTTGGATCGATCGCGCGCTTGATCGCGCATCTCCACCAGCGCTGTATTGATGTAGGCCAACCGTTCCTGCATCCGGTAGTACTTCATGAGAGTCTGCTGTTGCAACTTCCGGTCCGCCTCTGAATGCGGCGAGGCTGGATCGCCCACCAGCTTGATAGTGGCAGTGTATGTCTCATCGCCTTTTAACAACTTGGCCGTGTAGGTACCTTCGGGCACCCGCGGACCTTGCAGCGAGCCGAACTCCACACCCTGACCGACAGGCACCTTGGGCGGTTTCATACGCATGGGCCAAGCCACTCGATTGATCCCTCGCCGTGTACCGGCGGAAAGCGTGGTCACCAGGTGATTCTCGCTATCGAAAATCTGGATCTTGAAATCGCCGAACGTGTGGCGCTCCTTGAGGTAGTAAGTGATGAACGCCGCTTCTGGTGAATTCGATCCCACGAATTCGTCGTTCCCTCCGAAGAGTTGCTCGGCTCCCGACATCCGGATCTTCGTGGGCTGAGGTTCCAGCACCGTGAGCTTCGATTCCAGTATCTCGGGCGTGATTTGACGAATGGGAGTTATGTCATCCACGATGTAAACGCCACGCCCGTGGGTAGCGATGATCAGATCCGAATCTCGCGAATGAATGGCCAGATCGCGCACGGCCACAGGAGGCAGGTTGCCGGTGAACTGCGCCCATTGTTTGCCTCCATCAATGGTGAGGAAGAGTCCGGATTCCGTGCCCACGAAAAGCAGATTCGGCTTGACCAGATCTTCGCGAACCACGTGTGCATATCCCTTTACGGCATCGGTCGCGATGGACGTCCAGGTGGCGCCGAAATCGGTGGTCTTGTAAACGTAGGTGTGCATGTCGCCGGTTTGATGTCCATCGAAGGTGACGTAAGCGGTGCCTGGCTGGCGGTGACTAGCTTCGATGCCGCTCACCAGCGTATTGCGTGGAACGCCAGTAACATTGCCGATGAGGTTCTTCCAGGTCTTTCCGCCGTCGCGTGTGAGCTGCAGGTTGCCGTCATCAGTTCCAGCCCAAATCACTTTCGCATCCTTAGGTGACTCGCTGATCGCATAGATGGTGCAGTGATTCTCGGCGCTGGAGTTATCGATGGTGATGCCACCGGATTGTTCCTGTTTCTGTTTCTGGGGATCGTTGGTGGTGAGATCGGGGGAGATTCGCTCCCAGGATTCCCCGCGATCGCGCGAACGGAACAAAAACTGGCTGCCGATATAAATGGCGTGCGGCTCATTGGGACCGATCAGCGCGGGCGTGTTCCAGTTGAACCGGTATTTTGGCTCGCCGGCTTTGGGGTACGGCGAGATGGACTTCAGCTCGCCGGTGCTCTTATAAAACCGCAGCAGTTTTCCGTTCTGCCATTCCGAATATACGATGTTCTTGTCGCTCGGATCCGCGAAGGCGTTAAAGCCATCGCCGAAGCCAATATTGCGCCAATCGCGGCTCTGTATGCCGCTGGACCCCTGACTCGGAGCCATCCACGCGCCGTTATCCTGCAGGCCGCCAAAGATGTTGTAGGGCTGATCGAAGTCATAGGTTACGTGATAGAACTGGCCTACCGGAAGCGTGCGCAGGAACGTCCAATCGCCGCCGTAGTTGGTGGATTTGTAAACACCGCCATCGGTACCGTCGTACATAGTGGTGGGCTGGATGGGATCAATCCACAGCGCGTGGTGATCGGAATGCACTCCCNNGGCTTGTAGATGCGGTTGTAATCCTTGGGATCGACAATCAGCAGGCCGAAGTAGAACGGGCGCATGCCCATGATTGAGTTGGTGGTCACCTCGTTCCAAGTTCGGCCCAAGTCGTCCGAGCGATATAGTGCGGATTTCTTGGCCTCGATCACTGCATACACCACGCTGGGGCGTGAAGGCGCCACTGCAACGGCAACTCTTCCCAAGTCGCCCTCCGGCAGCCCGGCCTTGATTTTCTCCCAGGTCTTGCCGCCATCCGAGCTTCGATAGAGACCGCTGCCCGGTCCACCGGACTTGAACGTCCACGGATAGCGCCGGAATTGCCACGTGCCGGCGTAGACCACGTTGGTTTCTTGAGGATCGATGCTGACGTCCGAACAGCCGGTGTCCGCATTGACATACAGAATCTTCTGCCAGGTCTTGCCGCCGTCGGTGGTTTTGTAGAGACCGCGATCCTCGTTTGAATCCCACAAATGTCCCAGCACCGCGACGTAGACGGTGTCGGAATGCTTGGGATCGACGACGATCTTCGCGATGCGCTCCGAATTCGGAAGCCCCATCAGCTTCCAGTTATCGCCGGCGTCGATGGATTTGTAGATTCCCGCGCCCACTGAGGTGCTGTTGCGCACCCACGGCTCGCCGGTGCCAACCCAAACTGTGTCGGGATGGGATTGATCCACCGCAATGGCGCCAATAGACTGCGGGTACTTGTCGAATACCGGTTTGAAGCTGATGCCGGCGTTGATGGTTTTCCAAACGCCGCCGCCGGCCGCTCCTACGTAAATGATGCGCGGATCGTTGGCTACGCCGTCGATGGCTGCAATGCGGCCACTAGTGACGGCTGGTCCAATGGGCCGCGCTTCGATGGCGCCGAACGTGGAGGAATCGACTTTGACTTGAGCAGTGCAGAGAACTGCCGTCAACAGAGCGATTGTGGCGTACGCACTCATGCGTGCAGCGTTCACACTCATGTGAACGCCTGGATCTTTTCCGCACGCATGTGTTCGCAGGAGTGCGAACACGGCACGCATGAGTGCGTGCGCCACGCTAGGAGATTTTATCATCAGTAGAGCGCGTTACTGCTTGGCGGCGTCTTTCTTTTCTTCTTTGGGCTTTTCGGGCAACTGGAAGATGGCGTCGTCAATGGGTGTGTTTACTTCAAACTTTTCGATGGTGAGATCCATCATGGGGCTACCGTTCACCTTCTGACTTAAACTGTAGGGCATCATTACGCCGTTGACGGGTTTGTAATTGCTAGGCGTGGATTCATACTCGGCCTCTTGCCCTCCCTGTTTACGCTTGCCGGAACTCCGCAGTTGCAGGAAGGTCTGAGCGTCTAGAAACTCATATTCGATGCTTCCGCTCTTTTTCGTGATTTTCAGTTTATATGCAGCCGTTCCTTCCAGGTCTTCTTTACCCATCAGCTCAACGGTGTTGCCCTTGGTCTTGTAGTCCACCAGACTTCCATCAATAAAGTCGGAATCATCTTTGGCCTGCTGAGTGTCCTCGTCGTTCGATTTCTGGGGGTCGGGCGAGCCCATAAAAGGGTTGACCATCCAAGCCGTGGTGCCATCGAAAGCTTGTATGAAGCTCTTGCCCTGAACGCTCATTTCCATGCGCATAGAAGACGGACGTTTGATTTTCATAACGATGGGAGCTTCAATTTGGCCGCCCATCAGAACCGCCTTGCCAGTGACTGTCACGCTTGTAATGGCCTTGAGTTTGTCGATTCCGCCCAGCGCCTGCGTGTGCTTTTCGACGATCTGATCCACCGTGAGGTCGGCCTCTTTAGGGGCATCTTGCGCCGCAGCCGGGATGAAGAAGAATGCAGGTACGCAGAGTAGTGCGGTTGCAATAGAACGGAACATGGGAACCTCCTGGGTTGGTCTCTTCAGATGATAGCAGGGGAACGGGCGGCAGGACGCAGGCGGCAGGCAGCAGGCAGCAGAAGGCAGGCGGCAGGCAGCAGGAACCAGGCGGCAGGCGGCAGGAGGCAGCAAGCAGAAGGCAGAAAGCAGAAAGCAGAAAGCAGCAGGCAGCAGGCTGCAGCAACCAGAAACGAGAAACGAGAAACGGCCTTTAAGCTCCCGCCCCCAGCCGCAAGTCCCCAGTCCCGATCCCCGAGTCCCCAGTCCGGCTGCGTCCCATCGGTTTCCTCACGGCTTGCCCAGGGTGGCTCAGGGAACGGATCCGCGCTCGCACGGTTTCCGGGTCGCCAAATTCTTCCAGCCAGAGCCGCGAAAACTGTTCTACCCTGCGGCGTTGCCGTTTTTTGAGCCAACCCGCCACTTCGCTGGCGCCTTTGTAGTTCGCGACCATCTGGGCTACCGTAACGCAATCGTTGATATCGCCGAGCAGCGTTTGAATCCCCTGGATGCTTTCGAGCCAGGAATTGACAGCGGTGCCGTACAGCGGCGCGAACAGCTCCAGCGTATAGCGAAACTTCTTCGCGGAGATCCGGAACGCGTGCAGTTTTTCGGGCGATGTTTTGGCTTGAGAGGCGGTGTTGCCGCGCTCTACAAAGTCCGCCGCCATCCGGGGCAGAATCCGGCGGGCCGTCGTCTCAACCGCAATTCGGGAATCCGCGCTGTTTCCGCCGGCCAGTGCGGCTTCCAGCGCCGTCCGCCATTTCAAAGACGATTTGCGCTCAATACGGCGTTTGAGAGCGCCGATCAAGACACGGGCGGATTCCTTGCGCTGGCTTTCGAGCTTGGGCTTGAGACTTGCCGCCTCATCAATGCGCGATTTGGAAACCAGCTTGAGCGCGATGTCAAAGTTGCGCACCGCGCCCGCCAGAGTCATTAGCTTTTTGGTGCGCCGGCGGATCTTGCGCGTCTCCTTGCCTGGAAAAGACGACTTGAAGACCCCCAGCGTTTGAGTGAATCTGCGTATGGAGACTCTCAAGTCGTGTACCGAGCCCGAATCCGGAGCCTTCATGGTAGCGTTCATCTGAAACGCCAATCGCCCCAGCAATCTGGTTGCGTTTTGGCCCGCAAATTTTCGCGTCTCGATGGTTAACGCCATATCGGGATGCTCAACTCAGCTATTGTTACACGATTGTAACGATCGGCGAAAGGGCGGGCGGTCATTTCTTGACTTGTCCCTTCTTGAACAGCATGTCCTTGGGCCGGATTCTTCGTTCGCGGCAGTACGCCAGGTACAAATAGCCATAACTGCGAGTGATGTAATCAGCCTTGGAAAAGCCGAGTTGGCGGGCCGTCCGGTCTATCCAGCGTGGCGGACCCTCCAGCTCCAGATAGTTTCCGATGGGAGTCTCGTCTACCAGGATTTTGCCCTGGTTCGACCGCTTGCCGTATTCGGTCCGAAACTTTTCGTAGCGGAAGACGGGATGATACCCGAGTTGGATGAGTATGGGCGCGATGGGAGCCGAATAAGGAAGCTCGAATTCGATTTCGTGGCGTTTTTTGTAGCGGCTAGGCTCGGAGGGGCCTTTGTACGTCAGCAGAATGTGATTCGCCACCCGTCGGACGCGGATCAGCTTGCCATGTTTACGGAGTGAGCGTTTGGCGTTATCGAATAATGTGTTGGATTCGAAGGCGCGGTGCTTGATGATGCGGAACCCAAGTTTGCGCAGGGAATGGCGGATTTTGGTGAACCCGCCGCGCACGCGCAGCTTGATTTCGGTTTCGACCTTCAATCGGACACGCTAATGCATCGTGTGGGTGAAAGTCAAATGGGGCGTCCTGGTGGACACCGGGTCGGTTGAAGGCGCCCTGTAGCGCACGCACTCGTGCGTGCCGTGTNNGTGAACGCGGCACGCAGGAGTGCGTGCGCTACGACTTACAACTTCCGCAAGGACAAATCTTCCGCAGGTGATCGAACGAATAAATCCCGGTGTTATGCCCGTCGCTCCATTCAATCCGGATCGCGTAGTGGCCCACCGGCTCCACATTCATCATCTTGAGGGTAGGCTTGAACATTGGAAATGGAGCGACCGGAGCGGAATAATTGCTTTTCTCAGGCTGGGTGCCGTGCGCCCCGGTGCAGGTGGCGCAAGGGCATTCATCACGCAGGTAGCCCAGTGAATACTTGCTGAGATGACCGTCCTTCCAATCGATCTGAATGCCTTTCGATTTTGAGATCGCAATGTGTTCGGGTTCGTGCAGGGTTTCAATCATTGGGTACGCTCCACGTCGCGAACGCCGGAGATGCGGCGGACGGCATTCACAACGCGCTCGAGCTGTTTCTTGTCGCGGATCTCGATGGTCATGTCGATCACCGCGCCGTCGCCGCCGCGCTTGTCGTCGGCGCTAGCCTCCAGGCTGCGGATGTCGCTTTGTTCGGCGAACAAAACGGAAGTGAGCTGGTTGAGCATCCCCGGACGGTCGTCGGTATAAATCATTACCTTCACCGGGAAGGTCTCGGTGACGGCGCGCGCCCACTCCACATCGATCTTGCGCTCCACCTCATACATGAGGTTTTGCACGTTGGGGCAATTGGTGGAATGGACGGCGATACCCTTGCCACGCGTGACGTAGCCGACGATGCCTTCTCCTCGGATGGGGTTACAACACTTGGCGCGATACACCAGCAGGTCGTCGCAGCCTTTCACCTTGATCACCAGGTCGCCGGTGAGCGCGGATGGCTGCCCTGGCGCGGCGGGCTGAGCCGCAGGCTTGGGAGCCTCGGTCAGCGGGACTTCCAACTGCTCCGGCAGCAGCTTCTGCAATACCTGGCGCGCGGAGAACTTGCCGTATCCCAAAGCCGCATGCAGGTCTTCCATCTTTCCGCAGCCATAGTCGCTCGCAACGCGCTCGAGATCCGCTTTGGTGATTCGCGAAAGGCCCACGCCCGCGCGGCGCGCTTCGCGCTCCAGATATTTCTGCCCGATCTCGATAGCTTTGGCACGCTCGGTGGTGTTGATGACATGCTTGATTTTGTTGCGCGCCTTGGAAGTTTTGACGATCGCCAGCCAGTCCTTGCTCGGAAGGTGTCCGGATTGCGTCAGGATCTCCACCACATCGCCGTTCTTCAGGCTGTACTTCAGTGGAACGATGCGGCCGTTCACTTTGGCGCCCACGCAGGTATTGCCGACATCGCTGTGAATAGCGTAGGCAAAGTCGATCGGGGTCGCATCGCGCGGCAGCACGATCACTTTACCCATGGGCGTAAAGGCGTACACTTCCTCCGGGTAAAGGTCGACTTTCAGCGTCGACATGAACTCGCCCGGATCGTGCAATTCCTTCTGCCACTCCACCAACTGGCGCAGCCAGATGACGCGCTGATCGTCGACGCCCGGACCCTTCTTGCCCTCCTTATACTTCCAGTGCGCGGCGATGCCTTCTTCAGCAAGGCGATGCATTTCTTCCGTACGAATCTGCACTTCACAGGCGCGGCCGCCTGGTCCCATTACGGAGGTGTGCAGGGATTGATAGAGGTTGGGGCGGGGAATCGCGATGAAGTCCTTGATGCGGCCGGGAATGGGATGCCACTCATTGTGAATCACACCGAGTGCTGCGTAACAGTTCTTCACTGAATCGGTAACGATGCGCAGCGCGAGCAAATCGTAGACCTGGTCGAGCCCGATCTTTTGCCTCTTCATCTTCTGGAAAATGGAGTAAGCCCGCTTCATGCGGCCTTCCACTCGGGCCGGGATGCCTTCGCGCGCCAGGTTCACTTCCACCTCGTGGCGCATCTTGTTCAGGAACTCTTCATTTTGCTGGCGCTGCGATTCGATCTCTCGGACCAACTCGGCGGAAGCGTCCGGCTCCAGATACTGAAAGGAAAGATCCTCCAGCTCTCCGCGAATTTTCCCCATTCCCAGGCGATGCGCGATGGGCGCATAGATTTCGAGTGTCTCTTGCGCAATGCGCTGCTGGCGGTCGCGCGGCAGGAACTGCAGAGTCCGCATGTTGTGCAGCCGATCCGCCAGCTTGACGATGATGACGCGAATGTCGTTCACCATGGCGAGCAGCATCTTGCGGACGCTCTCGGCCTGCCGCTCCTCGCGCGAATACAGATGGAGTTTACTGAGCTTGGTGACGCCGTCCACGCAGCGCGCCACTTCTTCTCCGAAGTCTTTCCGGATTTGGTCGAGGCTGACGCGTGTGTCCTCCACGGTATCGTGGAGCAGGCCCGTTTCCAGACACACCAGATCCATTTGCATGTCGGCCAGGATCAAAGTGACGTTCAGCGGGTGAACCATGTATGGCTCGCCGGATACGCGCTTCTGATCCTTGTGCGCCTCAGATGCCACCCGGTAAGCTTTTTCGAGCTGAGTGAAATCGTCCTTGGGCCGAAGCACACGGACTTTCTGATCGAGCTCGGAGTACAGCTGCTCGACCAGACTGGCGGGGCCTACAACGTCTGTGGACACTTATATCTCCAGAGTACTTGGTTTAGCGGGTTGGATGCACTAAGTCTCGAATGCAGAGAATGAACTTGTGGGGCGGACCCCCTGGNNCCTGGTCCGCAGCCGACGCCCACGTCGGCCGGTTCGTTGCTGCGAAGAAGCGCGGGTCCTGGGGGACCCGCGCGGACCAGGGGTCCGCCCCACTTCCGCAATTGCGATTTAGGTTTAGAAAATCCATGCGGACATTGCGCAGAGCATATTCGGACACAAAAGTGAAGTCAGGATAAGAAGCTCATTGACTCCCGTCTTGGAATCTGATAAAACACCAGAAAGCCTATCGAACTCCCAGTCGGAGCAGGCACAGGGTTATTTAAGCATTCGATCTACTCATTTCGTTGGTTGGTGATGGTTTGTGCTCTCTTCGAGTACGAAGAGGGTGGAAAGAAGCTTTGGGGAGAAACATCATGCAAAACTTTGCTCGATCCGTTCGCTGGCAGTGTGCCTGGACGCTGCTGGCCGCTCTGGTTTTGTTCAGCCTGCCGATCACGGCGCAGGAGACTGTTGGCCGTGTGATCGGTGTGGTGACCGATCCCTCCGGGTCTGTGATTCCGAAAGCCAAAGTGACCGTAACAAACGTGGACACAAACGACAGTAAGGACACCACCACCGGATCGGATGGCAGCTATCAGGTTCTTCTGCTGCCGGTAGGAAACTATCGAGTAACCGCGGAGGCACAAGGTTTCCGCAAAAGCGTGACTTCGGCGCAGAAACTGGATATCAACCAATCCCTGAAGATCGACGTCAAGCTGGAAGTCGGAACGACCACTGAAACGGTGCAGGTGGAGGCCAATGCGAGTGGAGTTGAGACGGTAGTGGCCACGCTCGGATCGGTGGTTTCGGGCAGCCAGATTGCGGAAGCTCCCCTCGACGGGCGCAACGTATTTGATCTCGCAACGCTCCTGCCCGGCGTGATACCGGCCCAGGACGGTGGTTCCGCAGCGCATTTTAACGTTGCCGGCGGACGAGGTGACTCCGTTACGTACCTGCTCGACGGAGCGATGAACAACGATCTCCTCAGCAACAACTACGTCGCCAATCCGAATCCCGACGCGGTGGAGGAGTTCCGAATTCTGACGAGCAACTACAACGCCGAGTATGGACGAAACGGGTCCGGAATTGTCAGCGTGGTGACGAAGGGCGGAACTAACGAGTTCCATGGCGTCCTCTTCGACTACGTTCGCAATAACGACTTAAATGCCAATTCGTTCTTCAACAACCAGCAGGACATTCCAAAAGACATCCTGAAGAGAAACCAGTTTGGAGCGGAAGTCGCCGGGCCGGTTTGGATTCCAAAACTATTCAATGGCAGGAACCGGCTGTTTTTCATGACCTCCTGGCAAAGCCAGAGGCTAACCGGATTGCTGACGAATGGCGAAGTTACGGTTTTCACGCCCGCCGAACTGAACGGCGACTTCTCGCATTCCGGTCCCAACGGTGGCCCGGATCCGAAAGTGGTCAAGTATCTGCAGGAATTTCCGTACTTCCAGCCGAATCCGACGCTAGCGGCGGAAGGCATCATGGACCCAACTAAGATCAATCCCGTCTCTCAGAACATTATTAAGGCGAACTTGATCCCGAACACTCCCAGCGGCACGCTATTCCAACAGGGTTCCACTCTGAATAACAACGATGAGTTAACCGAGAGAGTGGATTTTGTCGCCACTGATAAAGACCACATCTCGGTCACTCTGCATGGTTACCGTCAGGACCAGATTAACCCGAACGTCTTGGGCAACCCATACGGTACTAACGGCACCTATAACAATCTGTTCGGTGGTAACCGTTATTTGGGTTCGGTAGCGTACACCAAGACGCTTTCGCCGACCATGGTAAACGAATTCCGATTCTCCGCTCAGCGGAATGATATCCGGCAGGACTATCCCGGCTCCAGCCTGCCGACCGATTCCGCATTGGGAGTTGGCCTTACACCCGATCAGCAGACCGGGCCGCCCATTTTGTGTTTTTACGACGATGGGTACTGTACGGGATTCAGTCCCCAAGGCCCAACGCAGCTGATTAACAACACCTACGTCTGGAGCGACACGTTGAGCTGGCAGAAGGGCAATCACGGCTTGAAAATGGGATTCAACTACACGCCGTTCCAGAACAACACCACTTATGACTTCTACGTCAACGGCGATTTCGACTTCTACGGAGTAAGCGGTGGAGGATCCTTTTCGCAGAACGATCGCGCCGATTTTCTGATGGGCTTGCCGGACGACCTCTACCAGGCGCCTCGTGCGCCCAGCAACATCCGAACTCACAACATCGCCGGATTTTTCCAGGATGAATGGAGGGTAAAGAAGAACCTCACTTTGACTCTCGGCCTCCGCTACGAATACAGCTCGCCGAAACTGGATACGCAAGGACGTTCCTTCTCCTTGGATATCGGCCAACAATCCACTGTGTTCCCTGGCGCACCTCCCGGTATCCTGTTCCCCGGCGATCCGGGTGCTCCGAGAGGCTCCAATTTCCCGGATAAGACCAACTTCGCGCCCCGGTTCGGCTTCGCCTGGGATCCGAAGGGCGATGGAAAAATGAGCATTCGCGGTGGAGGCGGCATCTTCTACGACATTCTGAAAGGCGAGGACAATCTGCAATTCAACGGTCAACCGCCGTTTTTCGGCTACGCCTTCTTCTTCTTCAACGGGCTCACCGCCAATCCCACTACACCGTCCAACTATTTGAGCGCTCCATTCACGGCCAACGGCACGCCCGATCCATTCCCGTCGAAGCCGCCGAATCACGACGAGAATTTCGCCGACGTGGGTTTGACACCGGTGGGGGGCGCCGGCCTGTTCTACGTCGATCCACATCTGAAGACGCCCTACATCTACCAATACAACCTAAGCGTCCAGCGGCAATTGATGAAAGACATGACCCTGGAGGTATCTTATATCGGCTCAGATTCGCACGGGCTCACGGCGCTTAAGGACTCTAATCCATTCCCGATCGGCGGCAATACGCGGTTGTTCGACTTGAATCCGGCCGTTATGCAATACGAGACAGCTAATCAAATAAGTCAGGCTTTCACATTTATGCCCGAGTTCAATAACGTCGTTAATGCGAATTACAACTCCATGGCGGTAGGGTTGAGTAAGCGCTTCAGTGATACCAAGATCGGAAATGTGCAGTTCCAGTTCTCCTGGACCTATGGTCACTCCATCGACAACGCATCCGGCTTCCGATCTACGAACTCGCAGGTTCCGGCCTGGGATTCGGAGCGCTTCCGCGCGGATTCGGATTTCGATTTGCGCCACTACATTGCTTTCAGCGGAACTTGGGAGCTTCCGTTCTACAAGATGTGGTCCAGCGGCCCATCGCGGCTGACCCGAGGCTGGACCCTGTATCCGATTATCACCTTCCGGACCGGCGCGCCGATGACCATTTTCTCCGGCCTCAGTACCCAAAGCACCGATCCTGGGCCATCCGGAGCGGGCGATCAGGGATTGGTCCTGGCGAATCAGGTTAACACGAACACCTACTACAATCCGAAGCAAACTCAGACCCTGAATAACCCCAACATCGGAGGAACGGCCAGCGGCAACTATTGGTTCAATCCGGCAGCGTTCTCGGCCGATTTCTCCTACCTGCAGCCGGGACAGTACACCTATGGCAGCTCGGGGCGCAATGAATACCGTGGCCCCGATCAATTCAACGTCAACTTGAGTATCGCAAAGACAACCAACATTACCGAGCGCACGAAAGTGGAAATCCGCGCGGACTTCTTCAACGCGTTTAATCACGCGGAGTTCGGCCTGCCCAGCACCAACATCGGCAGTGCGACCTTTGGCCAAATCTCGACCACAGCTAGTCCGCGAGTAATCCAGCTCGCGGCGCGGTTCAGTTTCTGAGCTGAAGCATCTACAGTAGCTCGATGTAGCTTAAGCCTCCGGCCTGTCAGCGGACAAGCCGGAGGCTTGTCCTACAATTGAGTAAGATGACAGGTAACGAGATTCGCCAGAAGTTCCTGGACTACTTCGCATCGCACGGGCACCGGATTGTGCGCAGTTCGTCGCTGGTGCCGGCTAACGATCCCACGCTGCTGTTTACCAACGCTGGGATGAATCAGTTCAAAGACGTTTTTACCGGCCTTGAGAAACGCGACTATACGCGCGCGACAACTTCGCAGAAGTGCGTGCGCGCGGGCGGTAAGCACAACGATCTGGATAACGTCGGCTACACGCGCCGGCACCACACATTCTTCGAGATGCTGGGCAATTTTTCCTTCGGGGACTACTTCAAGAAAGACGCCATCGCGTTTGCGTGGGAGCTGGTTACCAAGGAGTTCGGGCTCGCCAAGGACAAGCTGTACGTCACGGTTTTTCGCGAGGACGACGATGCCGAGCGCCTGTGGCAGGAAGTGGCCGGCGTTCCCAAGTCCCGCATTTTTCGCTGCGGCGAGAAAGACAATTTCTGGCAGATGGGCGACACGGGACCCTGCGGCCCCTGCTCGGAAATTCATTACGATTTTGGACCGGAGGCTGGACCCGGCGAATTTCCGGACGATCCCGGCGAGCGGTTTGTCGAGCTGTGGAATCTCGTTTTCATGCAATTCGATCGGTCGGCGGATGGGAAGATGACCCCGCTGCCCAGACCTTCCATCGACACCGGCATGGGGCTGGAGCGCATGGCGTGCGTGTTGCAAGGAAAGCTATCGAATTACGAGACGGATTTGCTGCGGCCCATCATCGACCGCGCGGCCGAGCTCTGCAACGTTAGTTACGGGGAGAACGACCGTACCGATGTCTCCTTGCGAATCAATGCCGATCATAGCCGCGCCACTGCGTTCCTGATTCACGACGGTGTCCTGCCATCCAACGAGGGCCGAGGCTACGTGCTACGTAAGATCATGCGCCGGGCCATCCGGAATGCCCGCATGATCGGACAGGCGGATCCGTACCTCTACCAGCTCACCGGTTTCGTGGCGGAGCTGATGCAGGCTGGATATCCGGAGCTGATGGAGAGCATCCAGCGCGTGGCGCGCGTGGTGAAGGAAGAAGAACATCGCTACGCCACTACATTCCAAATCGCGGAAAAGATGTTTCAAGCGGAAGCCAAGAAGGGCGGCGTGATTCCTGGCGAAGTGTCGTTTAAGTTGTACGATACTTTTGGCCTGGCTTTGGACGAGCAGGAAGACATGGCGCGGCAGTATGGGACCAGCACGGACATCGCGGGTTTCAATGCCGAGATGGACAAGCAGCGCACGCGCGCTCGCGCTAGTTGGAAGGGCGCCGACAAGACACAGATCAATCCTGTTTATCAGACCTTGCCCAAGACCGAATTTGTCGGCAGAGAAACGCTCGAAGCGGAAGCACGAGTGCTGGCAGTGTTGGACGATGAGATCGTTCTGGATCGTACGCCTTTTTACGCCGAAGCGGGCGGGCAGGTGGGCGACAACGGTATGCTCATTTCGAAGGAAACTGGAGCCACCGTTCAGGTGAATGCCACGTTCACCCCCGCCCCCGGCATCACCGTTCACCGATCGCAGGCGCCCGGAGCGTTGAAGCCAGGCGATGTGGTGATCGCTAAAGTGGATGAGGATTCACGCCATTCCACCATGCGGAATCATACCGCTACGCACCTGTTGCACGCGGCTTTGCGCAAGGTGCTGGGGACGCATGTAAAGCAGGCCGGAAGCGTTGTGGATTCAGGCCGTCTTCGCTTCGATTTTACACACTACGCCCACACAGACCCCGACGAGCTGGCTGAAATCCAGAAGCTGGTGAACCGTGAAATATTGGAGAATGTCGAAGTAAATACTAACATTATGGATCTGGACCAGGCGCTAAATACCGGCGCAATGGCGCTATTTGGAGAGAAATACGGCGATAAAGTCCGCGTGGTTTCCGTTCCCGGCTTCAGCCAGGAACTGTGTGGGGGCACGCATGTCCACCGCACCGGCGACATCGGTTTGTGCGTGATTACCTACGAAGGCAGTATCTCGGCCGGGGTCCGGCGAATTGAGGCCATCACGGGTGAAACGGTGCTTGAAAAGCTCAAGGAAACCGCGCAATCATCCGAGCAGGCTCAGGAGAAGCTTCTCGAAGAAAAACGGGCGCTCGAAAAGCGCGTGGAGCAGATGAAGGAGATGCTGGCGCACGCGAAAGTGTCGGATCTCGAAAGCCAGGCCAAGGATGTGAAGGGCGTCAAGGTGCTGGCTACCCAGGTTCCTGGCATGGACCGCGAACAATTACGCACGCTGGTGGATTCGCTTCGCAATAAGCTGAAGAGCGCGGTGGTGGTGCTAGCCTCCGCCGAGGATTCGAACGTATCCATCGTCGCCGGAGTCACCAAGGACCTAACATCCAAGGTGCACGCCGGGAAGCTGGCGGGCGCGGTGGCCCAAGCTGTCGGTGGAAAGGGCGGCGGACGGCCTGACATGGCGGAAGCGGGCGGCAAGGATCCCTCTGGGCTGCCTCGGGCGCTCGAAGCGGTTTACGGCACCGTGGAAGGGATGCTCTAACCGTGCAACGCTACGACGTGGTGGTGGTTGGCGCAGGGCCCACGGGCTTGGCCTGCGGAATCGAGCTGCAGCAGCGCGGGGTGAGCACGGTCCTGCTTGAAAAGGGCTGCGTGGTGAATTCCATCTACAACTACCCGACGTACATGATGTTTTTTACGACGCCAGAATTGCTCGAAATCGGTAATCTTCCCATGACGTCCCTCAATGAAAAACCGGGACGCACTGAGGCGTTGAAATATTATCGCCGCGTGGCTGATCATTATGAGCTTAATATTCATCAATATGAGCGAGTGATGAGCATTCAGGGCGATGACGGGGATTTCGAAGTGCGCACCAGCAAGGGCGAATACCACGCGCGCAAGATCGTTCTCGCCACCGGCTACTATGACCTTCCCAACATGCTCAATGTTCCGGGCGAAGAGCTGGACAAGGTGGTTCATTACTACAAAGAGCCCCACCCTTATTACAACCACGATGTGATCGTCATCGGCGCTAAGAATTCGGCGGCCATCGCGGCGCTGGAACTGTTTTGGACCGGAGCGCGGGTAACCATGGTCCATCGCGGAAGCTGGGTTTCCGACCGCATCAAATACTGGATCAAGCCCAACATCGAGAATCGCATCAAGAACGGCGAGATCCTGGCGTACTTCAATTCGCGCGTGGTCGAAATCCATCCTAAGACTGTGGTGGTGGAAACCCCCGAAGGTCCGGTAACGTTGAAAAACGATTTTGTCTTTGCGTTGACCGGGTATCATCCGGATCTCGAATTTCTGGGAGCTTTGGGAATTCGGCTGGAGCCTGTTACGGAGCGGCCGCGAACGAATCCCGACACTCTCGAAAGTGATCGGCCCGGAATCTTTCTGGCGGGCGTGATTGTGGCCGGGATGCACACCAACGAGATTTTCATCGAGAACGGCCGCTTCCACGGCAAGAAGATTGCGGAAGCAATCGCGGGGTCACTCGTGCGGGACATAAATGTGGGAAGCATATCGAACGTTTGAGAACCGAGCCACGACCGGAAGGGAGTGCTACCCCGATTGCCGATAGGTCTGAGTTCGTGGTAGCGCTTCCTACCGGTCGCGGCTCAGAATGGGCACTCTGATATCATCGAGCACATGATTTGTTCCCGAAGAGATTTGGCGAAGCTGGTGCTTGGTGCGCCGCTCGCCGCAGCTTTCGCAAAGGCTGGTTTCGCAAAATCAAAGATAAACTCCAAGATCGATGGTGTCATGATCGGATCGCAAACCTACAGCTTTCGCGATCTTCCGACGCTAGACGCGCGCATCGACGCCATGAAGCAGATCGGGCTAGGCTATGCGGAACTGACCGTGAGCGATATCGCGCCCAAGGATCGGGAAGCGTTGAAGGCCTGGCGGGCGAATCCCCCGGTGGACGAGATCCGGGCCGTTCGCAAGAAGTTCGAAGACGCCGGCATTGAGATTTACTCCTACAACGACAGTTTCCGCGACGAGTTCACCGACGATGAGATCGATCACGGGTTCCAGGTTGCGCGATTGCTGGATGTCATGCGAATGACGGCGTCGTCCAACGTGACCGTCTCTGAGCGAGTGGACAAATACGCGCAGCGCTACAAGATCGTGGTGGGCTTCCACAATCACGACAGCATGAAGAAGAACGAATTTTCAACGCCAGACGATTGGAAGACGGCGATGGCCGGTCGATCAAAGTATATCGGCATCAATTTGGACATCGGACACTTCACCGCCGCGAATTTCGATCCGGTGAGCTTCATCGAAGAGCATCACGCGAGCATCGTGACGCTGCACATCAAAGATCGCAAGAAGAATCACGGCCCGAACATGTCGTTTGGCCAGGGCGACACAGACATCAAGGGTGTGCTTCTGCTGCTCAAGAACAAGAAATATCCAATTCCAGCCATGATCGAATACGAATACGGCAAGCCAGGCATGGACACGGTAGCAGAAGTCAAAAAGTGTTTTGACTACTGCAAGGCGGCGCTTGCCTAGCGGCGCGCGCCGCGTTCTTCGGTTCTTCAGTTCGTCGGTTGCCAGCCCTCAGTTATCGGTTTAACGAGCGGGCGATTGACCGAACCGAATAACCGAATAACCGAATAACGGAATAACGGAATAACCGAAGAACCGGCGAATCGAAGAGCTGGCGAGATGCTGGCTTACGCCAACATCTCCGCCAGCTCGTCGATTCGCCGTCTTTGAAACCGCGGCGCGGGATTGCCACATGCGCAGGAATTGCGATCCAACCGCGAAGCGCCGAAATCGCGCATTACGTGCAATCCGGCATGTGCTTCGCATTCCATCGCGAGCAGTTCATTGCCTGCACCCAGATGCTGTTCAAAAACCGGTACGCCAAAGGAGTCCCAGAACAGGTCTCGATCGTCATCGGAGAGAGCTGCCTGGCCTTGGTAGGTGAACACCACCACTGCATGCTTCAGTTCGAGACCGCGCTTGGCGAGAAGCCGTAGTTGCTCCGCTCGACCTGCGATAGAAGAAGGATGGAACCGTGCCGCCTCTTCGGTCCAGCCGGCCGGGAACACGCGGACCAGCTTGGTTTCCTGAAAACCCGGCGCCAGAATAGCGGTGCGCGGAGTAGGATCCATGGGATGTATAAAAGGTGCGCCCGATACCCGGCGCCGGATTTTTAGAGTCATGGCACTTACGCCAAGAAAGTGAAGCGGCGGCGCGGTTCGTCTCAGGGAAACAGATTCTGCAAATTATCGTGCAGAATCGAACATGCAATTTCGCCCGTGACGCCAATTTCGTAGAGAGCTTTGGTCTGTGCGTCGAACACTGCTCGGTTCCAACCTCGCGGAAAAAAAGATGAATCGGTGCCGAACAGCAGCCGCTTCGGTCCCACTACATCCAGCGCGCGGCGGAAAACCGTTCGCAGATCCAAATGCGCTTCTTCATACCGAGTCCAGCTATTGCTACTGGATGTATCCAGGTATACGTTTGTGGCTAGATCGCATAGCATGAGCGCCTCACGGAAATAGCCCGCGCCAAAATGAGGGACGATGAAACGGATCTGCGGATACCGTAGCGCGACCGCGTGCAGATCGATGGGATTCGAGAAGCGCATATCAAATAATGATGGCAAGCCTAGCTTCCTGCGCACACCCACGCTCAGCACGCCGCAATGCACGAAAGCAACAGTGCCCGGCTTCGCCGCCGCCAGATCCAGAAGTTTTCGGGCTCGCTCATCCTGGATGGAATAACAATGCATGGCCGGAAAAAAACACAGACCGTGGATGTTGCCGCTCGATAACGCGCTCTCTACCTGCGCGGCCGCGTCCGGCGCTGTCGGATTCACCATCATGTACCCGTAGAAACGATCGCGAAACCGCTGGACGGCCGCTATGACCGAATCCTGGTCGCCTGGAACACTCGCGATCAGCACTGCTTTCGAGATGCCGTGCCGATCCAATTCCTGGACCCAAGCGGCTGCCAGTTGCTCAGGATCTTCGTCCGGCATTTGCCAGCCGAGTAGAGGCTCCAGCGAGTTCAACGGCGCTTTCTTCTGATCCGCGAGCGTCGAGAAAAAACGGTGCGAGAAGAAATGAATGTGCGCATCCGAAATGGGCAGCGCGCCCCAGGGCGTTTCCATTAAGGTACGGCCTTTTGGTCGGGCACCGGGATCGGGAAGCGCGTGATTCCCGCCGCCAGCGCCACCTGCGTGAGCCCCGCGACGTTGTTCACGTTCAACTTCTTCATCATGGTTTTCCGATAGCTGCGCACGGTCTGCAGACCGAGATCGAGCATCACCGCGATTTCTTTGCTGGTTTTCCCTTCGGCCACCAGTCGAAGCACTTGCAACTCACGCGGCGAGAGATCCGACAGCGCGGAAGCTACGGGTTTCGATTCCAGGTCGCCGCGCTGGATGCGTTGCAGCAGCCGGTCCGACACCTGCGGGCTTAGGTACGATCCGCCCTTGGCTACCGTGCGCAAAGCATCCAACAAATCGCCATCGGAAGCTTTTTTCAACACAAACGCCCGCGCGCCGGAGCGAATGGCGCTCACCACCGAATGCTCGTCATCGTACATCGAGAGGATGATCACCTTGGCTTCGGGATTGTAGCGCAGAATCTCAGTGGTGGTTTCAATTCCGTTCAACCCCGGCAGGCCAATGTCCATCAGGATGATATCCGGACGCTTCAACTTGCAGATCTGCACGGCTTCAGTGCCGTTCTCGGCTTCGGCCATGACGATGAAATCGTCACTGTGCCGGAGAATGGCCTTGATGCCATCTCTCATGATTTTGTGATCGTCGACCAGCAGAATTTGTGACGGCATGTTTGCTAGCTCGCGACCTCGGGAACACTGTCCGGCAGCGGATGACTGGCTCGGATTACGGTACCACGACTGGGGCCACCCTGAATATCGAGCGCCACCCGGCCCTTGGACGCATAGTAGTCCAGCAGCAGGCGCGCCAAGGGAAGCTTACCGCGGTCGCCTTGATCGGCCTCGGCGTTGTCTCGAATTTCCAAAACGAAATCGCCTTGCGCCCGTTTCAAATGGATATCGATGGCGCTGCAGCGCGGCCGCACGATCGCACTCTCCAGCGCGCACTCGGCGATCTTATAAAACGTGGTCGCTATGGCTGTGGGCACCCGCGCCGCAGCATCGAAGTGCAACCGCACGGAGCCGGAAAACGTCTTGCGAAACTTGCCCACCAATCGGTCCAGCGCAAATTGCAACCCGGCTCTCTCCACGATGGAGGGATTGAGTTCGTTGCTGATATCGCGTAACTGTTCGATCACCTGCTCGAGCATGGTCTGAATCTCGGCCGCCCGATCATCCAGACCGGGCGCTTGATCCCTGAAGTCCATCCTCATGGCGTCGAGCTGCAACCCCACTGCGCTCAGCACCTGACTGACGTCATCGTGCAACACCCGCGCCACTCCATCCAAAGCTGCGTCGTGCTCCTGGATTGCGGCGAACAGCATTTGGGCCAGCGCCGGCTGCGACGCTTTCGACGCTCGCTTGGTAGGATGCTTATCGCTCATGATGCATCTTTTTCAGCTGCAATGCAACAAGAAACTGTTAAATTGTTTCATAGCGGGCCCGAGCGAACCATGGAGGCTGTTAGTGAATCGAACGGGCACCGGCTCCCTTACGGTCGCGGCTCGGAACGGGGTTTCGCTTGCCGAGCCGCGACCGTAAGGGAGTCGGTGCCTTATTCATTACTTCTACTTCCGGCCCAACAGGCGCTTGGAAGCGGCGATGACATTACTCGCCACCAAGCCGTATTTCTCCATCAGCTCTTCGGCAGTTCCCGACTCCGCGTACGTATCCTGAATGCCTACGAATTCCATGGGGCAAGGATGCGTCTCCGCCACCACCTGTGCCACGCGCACGCCCAGACCGCTGGCCACCAGGTGCTCCTCCGCCACCACAATCGCTCGCGTTTCTCGCGCCGCGCGGGCAATCGCATCCCGATCCAATGGCTTGATGGAATACATGTCGATCACGCGCACGGACACGCCCTCAGCCTCCAGCTTTTCTTGAGCCCGGATGGCCTCCGCTACCAGCAACCCGTGCGCCAGGATGGTGAGGTCCTTGCCATCCGTCAACTGCACTGAGCCGCCGATTTCAAAATGTTGATCGGCCGCATGCACGATAGCTGCCTTGGGCCGTCCGGCGCGAAGAAAGACCGGACCGATGTGAGCCGCCGCGGCAAAGACTAATGCACGCATGGACACCTCGTCGGCTGGAGAAAGCACGGTAAAGCCGGGAAGCGAGCACGCCAGGCCCAAATCCTCGATGCTCATCTGCGACGGACCGTCCTCGCCGATCGAGATGCCGCTGTGCGTGCCCACCACTTTCAGGTTTACGTTCGGGTACGCCACCGCAACCCGGAGTTGTTCGAATCCTTTGTTGATGGCGAAGCAGGAGAAGCTGGCTGCGAATGGAATCTTGCCGCTGGACGCCAAGCCGGCGCCGATCGCTATCATGTTGGCTTCGGCAATTCCGCATTCCACGAAGCGCTCGGGAAATTCCTTGGCGAAGAAGTGAGTGTATGTTGATTTCGAAAGATCCGCGTCCAGCGCAACGATGTTTTTGTTCTCGCGGCCCAGATCAACCAGCGCTCTTCCGAAAGCCTCGCGCGTGGCCATCCCCAGCTTCAGGTCAAATTTTGTTTTCGTTTCCATTTAGGCCAGCTCCATTAGCGCCTTTTCCATCTCGTCCTCGGTGGGCGCGGTGCCATGAAACTTGGGATTGTTCTCCATGAACGATACGCCTTTCCCCTTGATGGTGTGCGCGACGACGATGGTTGGTCTGCCCTTTGTGGTAGCCGCCTCGGCAAACGCAGCCTGTAGCGCGGGAATGCTGTGGCCGTCCACCTCAATGGCATGCCAGTTGAAGGCGCGCCATTTGTCGGGTACCGGATCGAGCGGCATGATGTCGTTCACGAATCCATCCAGTTGAATGTGGTTGTAATCGAGAATGGCCACCAGGTTGTCCACGCCCTTGTCGCCGCCGAACATCGCCGACTCCCAGATTTGCCCTTCTTGGACTTCGCCGTCGCCCAGGACCACGTACGTTCGCGAAGGCCGTTGATCCAGTTTGGCGGCCAGCGACATTCCAATTCCAATCGAAAGGCCTTCGCCAAGCGAGCCCGTGGATGCTTCAAGTGACGGAATGAACCGCACATCCGGATGGCCCTGATAGATAGAGCCGAGTTTCCGCAGCGTATTGAGTTGATCCTTGGGAGTGTATCCGCACTCCGCCATCACGCTGTAGAGCACCGGCGCGGCATGCCCTTTAGAAAGGATGAAGCGGTCGCGATCCGGCCATTTGGGATTCGCGGGATCGTGCCGCATCACGTCGAAGAACAATGTAACCAGGATCTCCACCGCGGAAAGCGAGCCGCCCGGATGCCCGGACTTGGCGTGGGTAATCATCTCGACGATCTCGCGCCGCATCTGCTTCGCGATCGACTGCAGTTCCGTCACGTTGCTGGTTTTTATCATCGGCTCTTTTTACTGTACGGCTTTTCTTACTTTACAACCAGCGGCACGTGTATGGCGAAGCGGCGCTCCAGTTCGTGCGGAAGCGCCTGAGGAGTTGTAAAGAGGATGCTGTGAATCCCCATGGCTTCGGCGGCGCGAATGTTTTCCACGCGATCATCCAGCAGTAGCGCATCCGATGGCCCCACGCCGAGACCGGCCAAAGAATGCTCGTAGATATCGCGCGAAGGCTTGGTGCTGCGAAGGTCGCAGGAGAAGGTGGTGTGATCGAACTCCGGCAGCCACGGACATTTGATGATGTAATCGCGCACCGGCGCCGGCATATTCGAAAGCAGCCCAGTGCGAAACCCAGCGGCGCGGACCCGTTGCGCCCACGCGGGCATCACCGGGTCGGGATGCGACCAGCTCGCGCTATCAATCTCCTGCAACCGCTCGACATCGGCTGGGCTTAACTGGCGCTGCGCCACCTTGTTCCAATATGCAGCCGGATCGACCGCGGCCCGATCGTACGCCAGCCGATCCTGCCAGTAGCTCTTCTGAAAATCGGCGACCGGCATTTCGAGGATGGAGGCCATCTCTTCAATCTCCCCAGCGAGCGGCGAAGAACAGAGCACGTTTCCGTAATCGAAGATGATGGCACTGACATGAATGCGTAGCAATCTACGATGGTAGCCAAATTCCGGCCGCAAGGCGCTCCGCTTATTTGCTGCTATCTTGTTTGCCCGACAGATCGAGCCGCGACCGGCAGGAAGCGCCACCACGAACGTACAGCCAAGCTCGACTATCGCAAGCGCTCCCTTTCGGTCGCGGCTCGGCCCCTAAGTCTTGCCCTGATTCCGCTATAGGGAAGATCTCGCCAATCATCCGTTCTGCAGGTTCTATTCGCGTTCATCTGCGGCCGAATTTCTTTAAGCCGACTTAATCTCAGTCCACAACCGATCCCGCAAACGCTGCGCCGCCGGTTCCGTTGTCTTCGCCCACTCCCCCCGCGCGATCACATCCGGGCCTGGATACAACGTTGGATTGTCCCGGAAAGCCGGTGGCAGAATCTTGCGAGCGCCCGCATTCGTGGTGGTAGTGCGCGCGGCCAACGCGTTCGCCGCCGCGATGTCCGGGCGCAGCAGGAAGTGCAGAAACTTGTGCGCCAGCTCTGGGCGCTTGCTCTCCCGCAGAATCACCGCGCAGTCCGGATATACGGCGTAGCCTTCCTCCGGATACGCGAATCCGATATCGGGCGAAGAATCCATGGCCTGTTGCGCCGTTGTGTTCCACATGTGCGCGGCCAGCACGTCGCCGCTCACCAGTTGATCGCGCACTTCGGCGTTGAGATAGGCCCGCAGCAGCGGCTTCTGCCGGATCGCTTCGGCCTGCGCGCGCCGCAGCTCGCCCGGATCGCTCGAATTCACCGACAATCCCAGCTTCTTGAGACACGCGCCGATCACGTCGAACGGGTCGTCCAGCATCGTCATACGGCCACGCAACCGCTCGTCCCACATGTCGGCCCAGGTCCGTGGCGGGGGATTCAACTTGCGGTTGTACGCGATGCCCGCCGCGATGACCATGTAGGGAACCGACCATTTCAGTTCCGGGTCCCACTCCGGCTTCTGAAATCGTGGCTCGAGTTGCGCAAGATCCGGAAGTTCCTCGCGATGCACCTGGGCAAGCAGATCGTTCGCCAGCATCGGCTTCACGATGTAGTCGGTAGGGAACACCACATCCCAGCCGGAATTGCCGCCCATCACGCGCGCCAGCATCTCCTCGTTGCTTTCATAGATGCCATAGCGCACGCGTACGCCGTATTCCGCCTCGAACTTCGGGATTGTATCGGGCGCTATATAGTCCGACCAATTAAAGACGTTCAGCCGCGCTCGCTGATCGCGGCTGCAGGCAGCCAGACCTGCCGCTCCCATCAGAAAGTAGCGGCGGTTCATATTCTTAGTGCAACTGCTGAAGCAATCGAGGGGCGGACCCCTGGTCCGCGCGGGTCCCCCTGGACCCGCCCACCANNCCGACGTGGGCGTCGGCTGCGGGCCAGGGGGACCGCCCTACCAAGAGCGTCATGGGGTTCATGTCTCGCGCAACCTCTCCGAGATCAGAATCAGCGATCCGAATCCCACCACGATCAGCGCCGAGATGGCGTTCACCACGGGATTCACTCCGCGCCGCGCGATGGCGTAAATCACCATCGGCAGCGTTTCCGAATCCACGCCGGCTACCATGCTGGTTATGACGTAATCGTCGAAAGAGACGGTAAAAGCCAGCAACGCGGCAGCGATTACTCCGGGCAAAATGGCCGGCAGCGTCACATAGTGAAAAGCCTCCCATTCATTGGCGCCCAGATCGAGCGCAGCTTCCTCAAGTTGCGCATCCACGGTGCGAAGCCGCGCCATCACCACGATCACGACATACGCAATCGAAAACGAGACGTGCGCCAAAATGACCGTGTGCATACCTAGTTGAACGCGAAGGAAGCGGAAAATCCATTGATAGAAGGCCAGCAGCGAAATGCCGCTCACAATTTCCGGCGTCACCAGCGACATGTAGAGTGAGCCGGCCAGCACCGGCGAGGATCGCTTCCAGAATCCGTAAGCGCACAGCGTGCCGATGATGGTGGCGGCCACGGTAGCAGAGATGGCGATGATCAGGCTGTTCCATGCGGCTTCCTTCAATTGCTGATTCTGAAATGCGGCGCGGTACCAAACCAGCGAGAAGCCCTGCCATACTGTGAAACGTGATTCGTTGAAGCTGAACCCAGACAGAATTAACAGCGGCAGGTGCAGAAACAGGTACGCCAAGACGGCGTAGATCGCGAGCGGCGCTCGGAGCTTCTTCACACCAATCCACCCTCTTGGCGGCTCACGAATACCAGGAGCAATATCAAAACAATCGCCATCAATGTGAGCGACACAGCCGATCCGAAAGGCCAATCGCGAGCCGTAGTGAATTGGTTCTGGATGAGATTGCCGATCATGACCGTCTTGCCGCCACCCAGCAGATCAGGTGTCAGATAAGCGCCCAGGCACGGGATGAACACCAGAATCGCACCAGCCCGAATCCCGGGCGCAGAGAGTGGAATAACCACGCGCGTCAGTGCCGCCCAGGGCTTGGCGCCGAGATCGGCCGCGGCCTCCAGTAGATTGCGATCCAGCCGTTCCAGCGTCGCATATAGAGGCAACACCATGAACGGTAGATATCCGTACACCAGCCCGAGAATCACCGCGCCGTCGTTATAGAGCAACGGCAGTGGATTGTGAATCAGACCCAGTTTCTGGAGCACCGTGTTGATCAGTCCCGTATCGCGCAGCAGAAACATCCAGGCGTAGGTCCGGACCAGGAAACTGGTCCAGAAGGGAAGAATCACCAGGTTAAGGTAAAGGTTCTTGCGATGGCCGGCGCGGGATATAAAAAGCGCCAACGGAAAGCCGAGCACCAGACAAAGAACGGTGGCTGCGCCTGCGATCCAGAACGAACGCCACAGGATGCCCAGATAAATGGGATCGGCCAGCCGCTGGTAGCTTTCGATTGACCAGGGCCGCGTAATGCCGCCCCAGGTTCCACGAGTGAGAAAGCTGTAAGCCAGAATGATGGCCAGCGGAGCGGCAAACAGCGACAGCATTACGGTCCAGGTAGGTGCAAGGAACCAGGCCCGCAGGCGCTTCATTCGAAGGTCAGCTCATCGTCGGGCTGCCACCAGACGTCCACCGTTTCGCCTTCGCTGAAGCTTTCGCCCAGGCGCGATACTTCCGCTACCACGGTTGGGCCGGCATCCATGCGAGCTTCTACATGAACGCAGTTACCGAGGAAAGTGGACTGCACCACCCTGGCGGGCATCGACCGCGCTCCCGTCTCGGCGGGCCCCTTCGTTACGCGCGTGGCTTCCGGACGTACGCCCACGCCGTCTATCCAATTCACCAGCCCCAGGAACGACGCCACGAAGCGCGTCCGCGGCCGCAGGTAAAGATCCTCCGGCGTTCCCACCTGTTGCAGCTCGCCTCCGCTCATCACACCTAGACGATCGGAAAGCGACAGAGCTTCTTCCTGATCGTGAGTGACGAACAAAAACGTGATGCCGGTCTGGCGTTGAATGTTCTTAAGCTCGGCTCGCACCTGTTTGCGGAGATTGGGATCCAGGGCGGACAGAGGCTCATCCAGCAGAAGGACGTCAGGTTCCAGTACCAGCGACCGGGCCAACGCCACGCGCTGCCGCTCTCCACCTGAAAGTTGCGACGGATACCGCGATTCCTTGCCGGTGAGCTGGACCAATTCCAGCACCTGGCGAACGCGCTGATCGATATGGTTCTCCGCCCGCCGCCGCAGTCCGAACTCGATGTTCTGCTGCACGGTCAAATGCGGGAAGAGCGCGTAGTTCTGGAAGACCGTGCTGACGTTGCGCTGGTAGGGCTTCAGATGCTCGATTCCTGCGCCATTTAAACGGATTTGGCCCGTGGTTGGATCTTCGAAGCCGGCCACCATGCGCAGCGTTGTGGTCTTCCCGCAGCCCGACGGGCCGAGCAGCGAAAAGAACTCACCGCGTCCGACGTCGAGCGAAACAGCATTCACCGCCCGGTGCGCCGGATAGTCCTTTGAGATGTCTTCGAGCTCCAGGACAGATTCCATTTTTCAATTGAAATATTACAGTACGATGTCCGTAGACGCAAGACTTTTTTCGTAGACGGCTGGGTAGGCCGCGAATGAACGCAAATTAACGCGAATAAAACATTTGCGTTCATCCGCGGCTAATAATCTTACTTCCCCGCGTTGAACCGCTTCTCAATCTCCGGCCAGTTCACAACGTTCCACCAGGCGGCGATATACTCCGGCCTGCGGTTCTGGTACTTCAAATAATACGCGTGTTCCCACACGTCCAGGCCCATCACCGGATAGTGACCCTCCATGATGGGTGAGTCCTGATTGGCGGTTGAGATAATCTGCAGACCCTTGCTGCCCTTGATCAGCCAGGCCCAGCCGGAACCGAATCGGCCAGTGGCTGCGGCGTTGAATTTCTCCTTGAATTGATCGAACGTTCCGAAAGTGCTGGTGATGGCCTGCGCGACGTTGCCAACCGGATTGCCTCCAGCGCCCGGAGCCAGGATCTGCCAGAACATGCTGTGATTGACGTGGCCGCCTCCATTGTTGCGGACCGCGGTCTGAATCTGCTCCGGCAGAATGGAACAGTTGCCCGCCAGCAGAGCCTCTATGGGTTTGTCCTGCAGCGCCGGCGTCTGTTCCAGCGCTTTGTTCAGATTGGTGACGTAGGCGCCATGGTGTTTGTCGTGATGGATCTCCATGGTCAGCTTGTCGATGTACGGCTCCAGCGCGTCAAACGCGTAGGGCAGTGGGGGAACGGTAAAAGCCATAGTTATCTCCTCTTCAGTCTGTATTTTTACCCGGCGAATCCGCCGGCCTTTTCAAAAGCGTCCGCGAGGCGGAACATGCCCGTCTCGTCAAAGTGTCTGGTCAGAATCTGCATGCCCACTGGCAGGCCGGCGCTGGTCTTCCCGCACGGCACGCTCATGCAAGGGATGCCCGCCAGATCGCCCGTAATGGTGTAAATGTCGGAAAGATACATTTCGAGCGGATCGTCGATCTTCTCTCCAATCTTGAAAGCCGGGGAGGGCGCCACCGGCGCGACAATCGCATCCACCTCGGTAAAGGCCTTTCGAAAATCATCGGCGATCAGCGCTCGCACTTTTTGAGCCTTCAGATAATAAGCATCGTAGTAGCCGTGGCTCAGGACGTAGGTTCCGAGCATGATGCGCCGCTTGCATTCCGCGCCGAATCCCGCCCCGCGCGTGGCGCGATACATGTCGCTCAAAGTTTCGGCTTCGGCCCGCGACGTATAACGGACGCCATCGTAACGCGCCAGATTCGAGCTGGCTTCGGCTGTGGCGATGATGTAGTAGCACGCCACGGCGTACTTGGTGGCCGGCAAGCTGATCTCGCGAACCTCGCAGCCCAACTTTTTGAGCAACTCCACGCCCTTCGCGATCAGGTCGCCGGTCTCGCTCGCCAAGCCTTCGAAATACTCGCGCGGCAAGCCAATCCTGGTGCCTTTGATTTTGCCGTCCAGTGCCGCCACATAATCGGGCAACGGCGCGAAAGCCGAAGTGGAGTCGTTTTCATCACGGCCGGCGATGGTTTGAAGCACTAGCGCCGCATCTCCCACCGTGCGTGCCAAGGGCCCGATGTGATCGAGAGAGCTGGCGAACGCCACTAAGCCATAGCGCGAAACCCGGCCGTAGGTTGGGGTCACGCCCACCACGCCGCAAAAAGATGCCGGCTGGCGAACCGACCCGCCGGTATCGGAGCCGAGTGCGGCCACCGCCGTTCCCTGCGCCACCGCCGCCGCCGAACCCCCACTCGACCCTCCCGGCACGCGATCCGGCGCCACTGGATTTTTCACCGGTCCGAACGCGGAGTTTTCGTTCGAGGAGCCCATCGCGAACTCGTCGCAGTTGGTTTTACCCAAAATGATTCCGCCGGCTTGTTCCAGGCGAACCACGGCGGTTGCGTCGTATGGCGGGATGTAGCGTTCCAGCAGCCGCGATCCACACGTGGTCCGAACGCCCTTGGTGACGATCACGTCTTTGAGGGCAACCGGTACGCCGGCCAGAGGCCCGGGATCGTCTCCAGCAGCCAGCTTCCGGTCCACTCGCTCGGCCGCCTCCAGAGCCCGCTCCGGCGAGAAATGCAGATAAGCATTCGTCTTCTGGTTCTCCGCGTTTGCAAACTCGAGCGCCGATTGAGTAAGCTCGACCGCGCTGAATTCGCGCGCAGCCAATCCCTTGCGCACTTGATCGATGGTGAGAGAAGCAATGCCCGATGAGATCGCGCTCATCGCTCAATCACCTTGGGTACTTTGAAATATCCAGCCCCGGCCAGCGGCGCATTGGCCAGAGCCAGTTCATTTCCCAGGCAGGGCCGCTCCTGGTCCTCGCGCAGCGTGGCGTTTTCCTCGGCATCGTACAAAACTTGCGCCATGGGCTGCACGTTAGACGTGTCGAGCTCGTTCAATGTATCAATATGCGTCAGAATTTCGTCCAGGTCTTTCGAGAGCCGGCCGATTTCCTCGCTGGTTAGCTTGAGATTCGCCAGGTCCGCGACATAGCGAACTTCCTTCTCGGTGATCTTCACGCCGACGCCTTTTTCCTGGCCTGCTTATATACGATGCGCATGCCCGGATCATCGATTCCATCTGCCTCGTCGGCCGCGGCCGATTCATTGAGCCGCCGTGCAGGGTGGGGTGGACGCCTGGTGGTTGGTACTCGGAATTCCACGTCTTGCACAACGCCGCTGCCCAGAATCTCGGACAGTTTCCCCAGAATCTGAAAGCGGAGTTGGAACAGATTCTTCCGCCAGACGGCGTCTTCCACTTCGACGATGAGCGAATCGCGCACTAGCGACTTCGCCACTGCGTGCGAGGCGATGCGTTTACCCACCGCCGCTGGCCAAGCCGCACGCGCCAGATCTTCGGTGGAGATGGCATCCGAGAGTTTCAACCTGGCAAGCGATTTGGCAACGCGTTCCATGCGGACGAACTCAATTTTAGCACCCAGCGTGCCTAACGACTGGTCTAAAGTGGGGCGGACCCCCTGGTCCGCAGCCGACGCCCTCGTCGGCTTGCTGGGTTCACTAGCGAGGAGCGGGCCCTGGGGACCCGCGCGGACCAGGGTACGCCCCATGACTGCATTTGGATCCCCAGCCTTGGGAAAAGTAAGCACCGTCCTGATAGAATCGGTGCCGGAGGCGCGCCGTGAAGACTGACTTAGAAGTTCTCTCAGCAGGGACTCACGCGGTGGTGAACCAGGCTCCACTGCTCGTGGACTACAATCTCTTCAAAACGGATGGCGTGCTGGTGGAAGCTTTGGAGCGCGAGGGCGCCGGCTGGGCGCGAGCGCGTCTCGAAGAATTTGGCCGGCTGACTGGTACCGAAGAAGCCATCCGTTGGGGATTCCAAGCCAACGAGAATCCGCCGTTGCTGCACACGCACGACCGGTTTGGACATCGCATCGATGAAGTAGAATTCCATCCTGCCTGGCATTCCCTGATGCGGCTTTCCATCGAGCACGGCCTGGCCAGTCTGCCGTGGACGGAGCCGAAACAAGGCGCGCACGTAGCTCGAGCGGCGCTCATGCTGCTCGCTTCCGAGAACGAGGCGGGACACACGTGTCCGGTCTCGATGACGTATGCGGTAGTTCCCGCACTGCGCAAGCAGCCCGACCTGGCGCGGGAATGGGAACCGCACATTCATCGCTTGAAGTACGATCCGCGCGCCCGGCCCGTGTCCGAAAAAGCCGGCGCCCTGATGGGCATGGCGATGACCGAGAAACAGGGCGGGTCGGATGTACGCAGCAACACCACGCTGGCCGAAACAACCGGCGGTGGCGCGTACCTTCTCACCGGCCATAAGTGGTTCTGTTCCGCGCCGATGTGCGACGCCTTTTTGGTTCTAGCGCAAGCATTGGGCGGACTCACCTGTTTCCTCGTGCCGCGCTGGACTCCGGATGGCGAGCGCAACCAGTTTCACATCCAGCGGCTGAAATCGAAGCTGGGCAACCGCTCGAATGCTTCCTCGGAAGTTGAGTTCGACGGAGCCTGGGCGCGGATCGTGGGCGAAGAAGGCAGAGGAGTGTCCACCATCATCGACATGGTGCAGCACACGCGTCTGGATTGCGTCATCGGATCGGCGTCGCTGATGCGGCAGGCGCTGGTACAGGCTATTCATCATACGCGGCATCGCAAGGCATTCGGCCGTTTGTTGGTGGATCAGCCGTTGATGCAAAATGTTCTGGCGGATCTGGCGCTGGAATCGGAAGCCGCGACCATGCTGATGATGCGCCTGGCGCGAGCCTTCGATGCGCGCCAAGAGGACGCCGGCGAGCGCGGTTTCGCACGCCTTGCTACAGCCGCGGCGAAATATTGGGTGTCCAAACGCGGTCCGTCGCAGGTGAACGAGGCACTGGAATGCCTGGGCGGCAACGGATTCGTGGAAGAATGCATTCTTCCGCGTTTGTACCGTGAAGCGCCGCTCAATTCCATCTGGGAAGGTTCTGGCAATGTGATTTGCCTGGATATCCTGCGCGCGATGAACAAGGAGCCGGAGGCGGTGGAGAGTGTTCTGGAAGAGATCCGGTTGGCGCGCGGGAGCGACCGCCGGTTTGACGCCTTCACAAAAATACTGGAAAAAGATTTGACGGAGCCCGTGGCGGAGCTGGAGGCGCGGCTATTGGCGGAACGGTTGGCGCTGGCTTTACAAGCGTCCCTGCTGATTCGTAATAGTATCCCGGAAGTGGCCGATGTGTTTTGCGGATCGCGATTGTCGGACGAGGGCGGCCGCGCGTTCGGAACACTTTCGCCCAACACAAACTTCCAGGCGATTATCAATCGGGCGTTCGAAGCTTGAGCGCCATGTAATCTTCGTCGATGCATTGCTCGCCTACGCGCAGGGCGCGGCGTTCGCGGCCATAGGATTCGAATCCAACCGATGCGTAAAGTTTCTGTGCAGCCACCTGGCTGACTGCTACCGAAAGCTGGACTTCTTCGAGATCCGGTATTTGGTGCACGCGATCGAGGAGCGCTGAAAGAAGCGCGCGTCCTATGCCTTGCCCGCGCGCCGAATCGACCACGTACATGCCCCACACGCGTCCCTTGTGTTTTCGCTTGAGCGTTTGATTACGGAAGAAACCGGCGGTACCGGTGAGTTGTCCGTCGATGAAAGCGCCCAGTACAAAATTTTCGAGGCTTGCGGCGTTGAGGCGTGAAGCCATGGTTTCAACGGATGTGGCGCGATGTTCGTCCGCGGATTCGCCGAAGGCTTGCGGGTTCTGCTGGAGCGCCTGCAATCGGAGATGCCAGAACGCGGCGGCGTCTTCAGGGCCGAGGAGACGGATCATCTGACTGGTATCGTAGCGCACGCACCCTTGCGTNNTGCGTGCCGTGTTCGCACTCCTGCGAACACAAAAGGTGTTTTAGAGCCAGGCGTTCACATGAGTGTGAACCGGCACGCAGAGTGCGTGCGCCACGAGTGTGAAAGAATCTGAATATTAAGAAACTCACATTGAGAAACGAATCGCCCGACCGGTTCGTCTTCCCCGTTGGAGGAATCGAAAAATGAAAAGGATGATTCTTGCGGTGCTGGCCGTTGCGCCGCTTTTTGCCCAGGCGCCGCCGCCCCCGCCGCCCATGCTGCCGCCCCCTGAGCTCGACCACTTGGTTTCGCGGATTGCACTTTATCCCGATCCGTTGCTGGCTCAAATCCTAGCGGCGGCCACTTATTCCAACGATATTCCAGATGCGGCCGGCTGGTCGGATCAGCATCACTATTTGACCGGACAGGCTCTCGCGGATGCGATCGCGGCCGATCAGCTGCCTTGGGACCCGAGTGTCCAGGCGCTGCTGCCTTTCCCCTCGGTGCTGGACATGATGGCATCCGATATGAACTGGACCACGCGACTCGGTGACGCTTTTATGGCGCAGCAGCAGGATGTGATGGACGCTGTGCAGAGACTTCGCCGTCAGGCCCAGGAATTCGGATACTTGCGAACCAACGGATCCGTGGTGGTGAGCGGAGGGCCCTATATCGCGATCACTCCAGTCAACCCTGGATTCATCTACGTGCCCTGGTACGATCCTGCGGTGGTCTTTATCGCGCCTCGGCCAGGATTCTTTGTAGGCGGCGCGATTCGTTTCGGTTTTGGCATAAACATTGGCGTTGCGTTCCGGCCTTGGGGCTGGGGTTATAACCGCTTCGATTGGGGTGGGCGTGCGGTGTTCATCAACAATGCGCCCTGGAGGCGAACCTGGGTAGACCGCGCCCGCTATGTTCACCCTTACACGGTGCAGCGCTACACAGGTCCCCGTCCGGCCGAGCGGCATGAGCTGCATGAGCGTTCGGAAAAGGAACGGTCAGCGGCGCGGGAGGGTCGCGCGAGAGTGGAAGAGCATCGGGAGCACGAGCGGCAGTAAAGCGGCATTAAAATGACGGTGATTAAATAAACGCCGTGGTCTTGACGCCGGAGACGTCGAAACGTTTCCGGCATCGCATGTTCTTGCACATCACCTTGTCGTCCAGCAAAACCATATAGCTGGCGGCCTTCTTGAACTTAGCGCGGTCACGCTCATCCGCGTTGCCCGGCAGGCGATCCACCTTGGTGCGGACCAGCCAGCGCAAATCGTAACTCTCGGCGCTGCGGCACATGGGACAGTTCAGCGTGATCGGCTTGGTGGTCTGAGATTCTTTGTAAAAGGCGCGTTCGTCCATATGTTCTAAGTGTAGGCCACGGCGTGGGGCGTTGAAACTTTTGCGAAGCTCGCGTCCAACCGGCGCGCGAATTCGTCCACGTCGGTTTTGCTGATGTTGAGCGGCGGGGAGATGCGCAGTACGTTTCCAGCGAATCCGCCTTTGCCGATGAGAATCCGGTTTTCGCGCGATGCCTCCAGCAACGCCGCGGTCTGGGCAGTAGCGGGCTTCTTGGTTTCGCGATCTTCCACCAGTTCCAGGGCCTGCAGCAATCCCATGCCTCGCACGTCGCCGATGATGGGATGCTTTTCTTTCAACTCCATCAATTTGTCGCGCAGGTAGGCGCCCACCTCGGCTGCGTTGATGGAAAGCTTGTGGTCCTCGATGAAATCGATCACCGCTTTCGCCGCGGTGGTGGTGATCGGATTCCCGCCGAAGGTAGAGATGGTGGCGCCCTTCAGCGAATCGGCTACTTCGGGACGGGCGATGGTGAGTCCGATAGGAGCGCCATTGGCCAGGCCTTTCGCGCTGGTGATGATGTCCGGCTGCACGCCCCATTGCTCGATGCCAAACCACTTGCCGCCGGTGCGTCCCCATCCCGTCTGCACCTCGTCGCTGATGAACAAGCCGCCGTATTTTTTGACGGCGTCGGCCACGATGGGGAAATATTCCTTGGGCGGAGTGATAAATCCGCCGACGCCCTGGATGGGTTCGGCAATGAATCCGGCGATTCTTCCGGATGTTGTGGTGCGGATCACTTCCTCCACATCCTGCGCGCACTTGACCTCGCAGGAAGGATACGACAATCCGTAAGGGCAGCGGTAACAATACGCATTCACCGCATGGACAATGCCGGCTTGCGTAACAGGCCCAAGACGCCAACTGGATTGCGCGGTGAGCCCCATCGCCAGCGACGACCGGCCGTGATAGGCATAGCGCAGGGCCACGATTTCCGTCGAGCCGGTGTAACAGCGAGCAGTGAGAATAGCAGTTTCGTTGGCTTCGGTGCCGCTGTTGGTGAAGAACGATTTGGTGAGCTTTCCACCGGGCGTGATCTGGGCTAACTTCTTCGCGAGCGCGGCTTGCGGCTCATTGGCGAAGACGGTGGAGACGTGCTGTAGCCGATCGATCTGGGCGTGCAGCTTTTTATTCACTTCCTCGTTGCAGTGACCGACGCTGATGGTGACGATTCCGCCGAAGAAATCCAGATACTGATTTCCATCCGCATCCCACACGTATTGATCCTTAGCATGTGAGACCACCAGCGGCTCCTTGTAGTAATGGAAGACGGACGGGAACAGGTGGTCCCGGTTGGCGAGAATGATGTCTTCTTTGGTCATGTCTGATTCTAATACGGGAACCGTTTCTGGTTTCTCGTTTCAAGTTTCTGGTTGCCCCGCAAGAAGCGTTGAACGGCGAGTGGGACGATCTATTCGACGATCACGACCGAGCAGTTGGTAACCTGCGCGGTTCAGCAACCCGCGCGCGGGATTGCATCCCAATGCCACTTAGTTTTCCCAAGACTGGGGATTCTGCCGTCATGGTGGGGCAGACCCCCAGGTCTG
>PMUN01000178.1 GCA_003166875.1 Bryobacterales bacterium
CCGCTCGTCCTCGGCGGCGATCATTCCATCGCGGTGGGTACGGTTTCAGGCGTGTCCAAACACGTCCGCGATCACGATGGGAAATTGGGGATGATCTGGATTGATGCCCACACCGACATGAACACGCCCGGCACCAGTCCCAGCGGCAACGTACACGGAATGCCGCTGGCCTGCTGTATCGGCGCCGGTCCCGGCGAGCTGACCCGGATTTTCGGTTATTCACCCAAAGTGGATCCGGCGAACGTTGCACTGGTGGGCATTCGCTCGGTAGACGAAAAAGAACGCGTCAATGTCCAACACTCCGGCGTTCACGTATTCACCATGCGCGATATCGACGAGCGTGGCCTCGGCCCGGTGATCGAAGAAGCCATCCGCATCGCAAGTTCCGGAACCGTTGGGTTTCATGTATCGCTCGACATGGACGCCGTCGACCCGCAAGAGGCTCCCGGAGTGGGAACGCCGGTCCGCGGCGGCATCACCTACCGGGAAGCGCACCTCGCCATGGAAACACTGAACGACACAGGCAAAATGTTGTCTATGGAAGTGGTAGAAGTAAATCCAGTAATAGATGAAGTGAACCGAACGGCGATCTTAGCCGTCGAATTAGTACTGTCGGCCATGGGAAAAAGGATTTTGTAACTCGAAATGAAAAAGCGTGTAGCGGTTATTTACGGTGGGCGCAGCGGCGAGCACGAGGTTTCGCTCCGCTCCGCCCAATCTATCATCGATGCTCTGGACCCTGAGAAGTACAAGGTCCTGCATTACTTGATTTCGAAAGAAGGCAAATGGAGTCCCCGGCCCATCGTGCCGGAGCCTCACGGCAACCCGGAAATCGACGTGGTCTTCCCAGCTCTGCACGGCACTTTCGGCGAGGATGGCACGCTGCAAGGCCTTCTGGAACTTGCGGGTCTCCCTTATGTGGGCGCGGGCGTGCTGGCTTCATCGGTCTCCATGGATAAGGAAGTGATGAAGCGCCTGGCCAAGGAGCGCGGTCTGCCGGTGGTGGACTACCTGGTGTTTTCGAGCGCTGAATTGAAAGATTCCGACGGCATCTGCTCCAAGTTCGAGTTCCCGGTGTTTGTGAAGCCCGCCAATATGGGCTCCTCGGTGGGAATTTCGAAAGTGCATAATTGCGCGGAATTGAAATCCGCATTGGAGCTGGCAGCCTCTTTCGACCGCAAGATAATTGTGGAACGCGGCATTGTGGGACGTGAGTTCGAGTGCGCCGTCCTCGGCAATGAAGATCCCAGGGCTTCCGTTCCTTGCGAAATTCTGCCGTCGCGAGAGTTTTACGACTACGACGACAAGTATCTGCTCGAAAAAGCCGGGACAGTAATCCCCGCCAATCTTTCCGCTGAGCAGACTGCCGAGTTGCAGCAGCTAGCCGTGGAATGCTATCGCGCGGTGGAGTGCGAAGGAATGGCGCGCGTGGATTTCCTGCTGGAAACGGCCACCAATCGCCTCTTCATTAACGAGATCAACACCCTTCCCGGTTTCACCTCCATAAGCATGTACCCTAAAATGTGGGAGCATTCAGGATTGCCCATGCCGAAATTGGTTGACCGGCTCATCGAGCTGGCTCTAGAGCGGCATGCGGCCAAACAGCACCTGCGCTATTCGAAGTAGATGATTTTTCCTCTATTGTTTTTTCTCGCGGCTCCCAAGTCCACGGCGGATCTGGACAGCTCGCTCAAGCGGTTTACGGAAGTGCTGGCGACGGTGCAGCGCGAAGCGGCCGATCCCGTGATCACTGAGACCGCGATTTATCAGGGCGCCATTCCAGGCATGTTGCGGCGCCTGGATCCGCACTCCATCTTCTTCGATCCCCAACAGTATCAGCAGCTCAAGGAAATGGAGAAGTCGGAGCGTAAGGGATTCGGCACTGTGGTGTCCATTTTGCCAGGGCGCGTCATTGTGCTCCAGGCGCTGGCGGGTACACCGTCCGCCAAAGCGGGATTGCAGCCTGGCGATGAGATCGTGGCCGTCAATAACATTGCGCTAGCGCGGTTGGAATTCGAGCAGATCGTCGGGTTTCTGGGCGAGGCCCGCCAGCACCAGGCCCAACTCATCGTGCGCCGCCCGGCCAACGCACGGCTGCTGCAATTTGTCCTCGATCCGGCGCTGGTGGATTCTCCGAGCGTGGACCGGACCTTTCTCCTCCAGCCCGATATCGGCTACGTGCGTGTCAACGCCTTCGATCCGCAAACCGGGAAACAGTTGAAAGAAGCCATCGAAAGCTTGGGAGGCGAGAAGTTGAAAGGCCTGGTGCTGGATCTGCGCGATAACGGCGGCGGAGTAGTTCAGGCAGCCCTCCAGGCCGCTTCCTATTTCTTGAAGCCTGGCCAAAGATTGCTCAGCGTGAAAGGGCGAAGCATCGAAGGCCAGAATGTCGACGCTCCCGCGGATGCGGCAGTGTACAAATTTCCACTCGCGGTGCTGGTAAACGCCAAGACCGCCAGCGCCTCTGAGATTCTGGCCGGAGCTTTGCAGGATCACGATCGCGCCACCATCCTGGGTGAGCCCAGCTTCGGCAAAGGGCTGGTCCAAAACGTATTCCCATTATCCGGAACCACCGCCATGGCGCTCACCACGGCGTTCTATTACACACCCAGCGGACGATCCATTCAGAAGCCGCTCCCGTCTGGCCAGCTCGAGGTCGAAAAGCAGAAGGAAGAATTCCATACCGATTCCGGCCGCATGGTGAAGGGCGGGGGAGGCATTCAACCGGACGTTTACGTTGATCCCGAACCAGTCACTCGCTTGCGGATGGCGCTGGATGCCAGCGGCACCTTCACCTCTTTCGCAACTTCGTACATCCTGAAGCACCCGATAACCGCAAGCTTCCAGGTATCCGCCTCCGATCTGGAAGACTTCCAGGTTTACGCCTCGGAACGCGAAATCCAGCCGTCCGTGGGCGAGTGGGTGAAGGAACGCGACTGGGTGCAAAGCCGCTTGAAGCAGGAAATCTTCAATCAGGCACTGGGAGTCGCGCAAGGCGACGAAGTGGAAGCGCAGCGAGATCCCGTGGTTCAAGCTGCAATCCAAAAGCTACTAACCGAACCGCGACCGTAAGGGAGTCGGTGCCTTTTTTTCGCGCCCTCACAGGGAATCGGTGCCTACCGCTCAGCAACCGCCTTCCGCTGCAAGCCTGCTCGTACCGCATGCGTGATCACAGGCAGCAGCGATACGAAGATAATCAACAATACGAATTTCTCGAAATTGCGGCGCACCAGCCCAACTCCGCCCAAGCCATAGCCCAGGATCGTCATCGAAAAGACCCAGCCGGCCGCACCGAAAACATCGAACGATAGAAACCGCGGGTAGTGCATCTTGCCGACGCCGGCCACAAACGGAGCGAAAGTCCGGATGATAGGCACGAACTTGGCATAGATGATCGTTTTGCCGCCGTGCTTCTCGTAGAAAGCATGCGTGCGCTGCAAGTGTTCCTGCTTGAAGAAACGGGAATCCGGACGATTGAATATTGCCGGCCCGGCGCGGCGCCCCAGCAGATAACCACACCAGTCGCCCACGAGGCACGCGCAGGTGAGCAGCAGCATAATGATGCCGAGGTTGAGCTGCCCCGCTCCCGCAACCACTCCAATCGTAAAGAGCAGCGAGTCACCCGGAAGCACGAAGCCCACCAACAGACCGGTCTCCGCGAACACAATTCCGGTCAACATCGCGTAACCCAACCACCCCGACATGGCCGTGGAAAGCAGTTGAATCAAACGCTCCGGAGTGGTGAGCGTCCGCAGAAAATCCAGTAGGGTATGGATCATGCCGCAAAAGGGCTAGCTGCGGTAGCGAGCTTGCAACCGTTCGATCACATCCTGATGGATCTTGACTTTGCCCTTTTGCGAGAGATAGCTGACCACGCTATCCCGCACCAGTTCGAAGTGCTCGCGACTTTTCTTGTCTTTCAATTGCTTTACAATCGTCTCCCGCTCTTGTCCAATCTTGCTCAGGTCAGCGGTAGACCGGTCGACGATTTTCACCAGAACTGTTTGAGTCCCCACGTTGAGCGGTCCGATGACAGTCCCCACTGGCTTATCGAACGAATCACCCATATAGCGCGCGTCTCCAAGACCCTCCACAGCTCCGGTGCGATTAAACGGCGAACTCGTCTTCACTTCCAGCCCCACGGCCTTAGCGGCAGCCTTCATGTCGCCTCCGTTCGCTTTCGCAATGTCGGCCGCCTTATTCGCCTTTTCGGCAGCCAACTGCACACCCTTCTCCTGGCCGTAGCGCATTCGCACCTGCGCCTCGGCTTCTGCAAAATCGGCGGGATGTGACGGATTGACGTTAGTCACCACCGCGATGGCCAGCTTCTCGCCGGACTGTATCTCTTGGCTGACAGCGCCCTTCTGCATGGAAGTGATGGCGCCACCCACCTGGACATCGTTTCCTAACTCGGGAACGGTATCGCCAGCCTTGAGATTGTCTACCTTGACAAAAAGCAGGCCCAGCTTGCTGGCAATTTGCTGCGCGTTCTGGGGGGATTTCACCAGTTCCGCATGAGCCTGGTCCGCCAGAGCCTGCATGCGATCGTTGAGGCTTTGGCTCTTGATGGCGGTCACGACTTCACTTCTGACCTCGTCGAGCGGACGCAAGTGGGCGTCCTCTTTCTCCATCACCTGCACGATATGGAAACCGTAGTTCGTTGCGACGACATCGCTGATCTGGCCCTGCTTCAGAGCAAAGGTGGCCTTTTCAAATTCCGGCACCATCTGGCCTTTCATAACCCAACCCAGATCGCCACCCTTGGAAGCGTTGGTCTTGTCATCGGAGTTCTGCTCGGCAAGTTTGGCGAAATCCGCGCCGGCTTTAATCTGTTTCAAAAGATCCTCCGCCTTGGCCTTTTGCTTGGGGACCTCAGCCGGCGGTTTGTTCAGGATCGAGACCAGGATATGACGTGCCTTCACGCGCTCCTTAGTGCGGAATTGATCTTTGTGGGAGTTATAGTAGCTTTGCACTTGCGTATCGGTAACCTGAATGGATTCGCCCACCTTGACCTGATCAGCCACGATCAACTGAACATTGCGGGTTTCAGGCGCCGTAAAGAAGCCCCGGTTCTTCTCAAAGTAAGGCTTCAACTCCTCAGGAGTAGCTTTCACCTCGCTAGCCAGCCTGGCCGGATCGAATGCAATGTATTCCACCTTCGCCATTTCATTCCGACGCCGGTACTCTGCTTCCACTTCCGCCGGCGAGACGAAAGCGCCTTCCATAGCCATGCTCTGAATGTTCTGCGATAGAAGGCCCAGGCGAAGATTGCCTTCGTATTCTGGCACTGTCAGGTTCAATTGCTGCTCGATAAACATCTGATACTGTTGCGGAGTAAGAGCCGCCACCTGAGGGCTGGACCGGATCTGGGTAGCAAGCTCGCCATCCGTGACCTTGAAACCGAGCTGCTTGGCTGCATACGCCAGGGCACGATCGGTAATGACCTGCTCCACGAGTTGAGGAACGATGGCAGCCGCCACTTCAGGTGAAACCTGACCGCCATGGAAAGCGTTTCTGATGCCCTGTTCCACTTGCCGAACGGTTACCGTCTCCGATCCGATCTCAGCCACAATCTGGTCGTTGGTTCCGCCGCTGGTCGGTGCGCCGGTGCCAGGAATAAGATAAAGCAGCATGGACAGCGCAACCACGCCGAGCACGACGCTCAGCATTATCTTTTTGCCTTTCTGGCTGCTGCGAAACAAATCAAACATTCGTGAGAGCTCCTAGAAAAGACGGTGGGCTTTGCTAAGTTTCATTATATCCAACCCAACCCAAACCGCGACTTCGATTGCGGACCCCCTGGACCCGCTGCCTCAAGCATTGACAAATACCANNGGGGGTCCGCCCCACTTTGCATTCGTCCATCGGAAGGTGGCAAAGTGATAGTTGGCAATGGAGTCACGGGCCCAGCCAGAAATATCGGAAGCGCAACCGGCTATTGAACTGCTGCCGTTTGAACCCCTCCCCGCTCTCCGCTCCACCGCGCTGTTGGATGATGGCTCCCTTGCCGACAGCCGCGGCAAGCGCATCGGGATCTTGATCGTCACCTTCAACGCCGTCACCACCCTTACCAAAGTATTGAAACGCATCACGCCTAACGTCTGGAAAAACGTCGCAGAGATTGCAATCTTCGACGATGCCAGCCAGGATGCCACTTATGAACTGGCCATGGGCCTAAAGACTTTTCGCCAGCTTGAGAAACTTCAAGTGCTGTCGAATTCGAAGAACCTGGGTTATGGCGGCAATCAGAAGGCCGGCTACCGCTATTTCATGGAAAAGGGCTTCGATATAGTGGTGCTCCTTCACGGAGATGGACAATACGCCCCGGAAATTCTATCGCATCTCTACCACCCCATCGTGGGCGATGAAGCGGATGCCGTATTCGGTTCTCGCATGCTGAAAACGTACGGCGGACCGCTCCAGGGCGGCATGCCGCTCTATAAGTATGCAGGGAACAGAATCCTGACCACCTTCGAGAACCACGCGTTGAAAATGAATCTCACCGAGTTTCATAGCGGCTATCGCGCCTATAGCCTGCATGCTTTGCGAAACATCGATTTCTCGCACATGACCGATGATTTCCACTTCGATACCGAAATTATCATCAAGCTTCAGCATCAACGCTACCGAATCAAAGAGGTGCCTATCCCAACCTACTATGGCGATGAGATTTGTTATGTGAACGGGATGCGCTACGCCCGCGACGTCGCTCGCGCCGTGCGACGGTACAAGCAGACTCGCCGTTCCATCCAGTGCTTCCCGGAATTCCAAGAGTACTTCGTTCATTACCCAATCAAGCACAGCAAGGCGTCCAGTCATTATTACGCGCGCCAGATGCTGGGATCGAATCAGGAGGTGCTGGATATCGGCGCCGGAGAAGGCTTCTTCGCGGAGGAGCTGGCCGCGAATGGAAACCGGGTGACGGGCATTGACAACCGTTTAGGGCCCGCGGAGACTTCTCGATTCGAACGATATTTTACGGTGGACCTGGAAGAGGGCATCGCCGGTGTGATTCGGCAGTTGGACGGCCAACGCTTCGACCGGGTTTTGTTGTTGGACGTGCTGGAGCATCTCCGGCGCCCGGAACAGATCCTGCGGCAGACGCATGAGGTTTTGAAACGCGAGGGCCTGTTGATTGTCTCGCTGCCAAACATAGCGAACATTTACGTCCGGCTGACGTTGCTGCTCGGCCGGTTCGACTACTCCGAGCGAGGCTTGCTGGACAAAACCCACCTCCGGTTCTTCACCAGGAAAACCGCCAGGCGCCTGCTAGAATCAAACGGATACTCGATTGTGCAAGAAGAACAAACTGTAATTCCAATGGAATTGGTCTTCGGATGGTCGCCCGGCAACCTGTTAATGCGGGCGCTGAACCGCGTTCTGGCGTTCGCAACCTGGTTGTTCCCCGGGCTATTTGGCTACCAACTGATGTACGTGGCGAGAGTAACAACCTCCCCGCCACCCGATCGCGAATGAAAAGCGCGCCGGCCGCGCCATCTCGCTTCCAGCGGCTTCTTTCGCACCCCCTGACACGCGGGTGCGACATTGACGATCCCGCTACCACCACCCTGCGGCGGACCATTGTTCAAAGTAAGCCGTTCGTCAGGCGCATCTACGACGAGTGGTATCGAAAAATTGTCGACCACCTTCCCGATGTCCCCGGCAATGTGCTGGAAATCGGCTCGGGCCCGGGTTTCCTGGCCGATTATATTCCGGATCTGGTCACCTCTGACATTTTCTCTTTGCCGGGAGTGCGCTGCGTGCTGGACGGAAGCGCACTTCCGTTCGCCACCGGATCACTCAAAGCTATCGTCATGACGAACGTCCTGCATCATATTCCCGAACCGCGGGCATTCTTCGAAGAAGCGGCCCGCTGCCTGCGCCCCGGCGGAGCAGCGGTTCTTATCGAGCCTTGGGTATCCTCGTGGTCGCGTCTGATCTATCTGCATTTTCACCACGAACCATTCTTACCCGATGAACCTGGCTGGAATCATACCTTGGCCGGCCCTTTATCGGGTGCCAACGGCGCCCTTCCCTGGATTATTCTGCACCGGGACCGCTCGCTATTTGAAACACAATTCCCCGGCCTTCGAGTTGCTAAAACAGAACTGTTGATGCCGTTTCGATACCTCGTTTCAGGCGGAGTCGGCATGCGCTCACTGATGCCGGCAATTACGTTCCGGCTCTGGGAGATGCTGGAAACCGGGCTGAAGCCTTGGATGAACTCCTGGGCGATGTTTGCGTTAGTAGTCGTGAAGAAGGACCCCAGCTAGAATCCAGAAGTCAGGAGTCAGAAGAATGTGCCCGGCGCCAGACGCCGGGTTCCTCATTTCTGAATGCTGAATTCTGGCTCCTGGATTCTCTGGCTACTTCCGCCGAAGCTCCGCAGGCACCCTCTGCTTATCAAACTCCGCATACTGAAACACCCACTTCACCGGAAGCTCCTGCGGGATATAGCAAATCCGGTCGTCGCAGGCCTGGTACCGCAACGTTCCCTCCACGGTGAATCTTCCGGAACTGTCGAGCGCCGGCCGCATCTTCGCCTCCGGCCCGATGGTTATGTCCCGCGTCAGCAAGAAATGATCGCGATACACCGGCACTGTTTCGTCGATTGCCGCCAAGTGCAGTTTCTCGGAGGCTGGGTAGCTCACCTCATGCGCGGCCACCGCCTCTGATTCCTTCATCTTCCAATCAATGGGAATGTAGCCCTCCACGCCCGGAGCATACACGTGCATGTTCGGTTTCATTTCGATGTCGAGAGTGAGCGTCACCCGCTGCCCCGCCGCCACAATCGAATTGCTCGACGCCGCCTCAAGCTTGAGCTGCTTACCTTCCACTTCGCTCCGTGCCGCCTCCGGCTTCACGCCAAACTCACGCATCAGAATATTGGCGGAAGTGTAGCGCTCCCGATAGCTGTCTTCGAAATATTTCGCCGTGATTACAGCCTGCGCGTTCAGCACGAAAGATCCGGGATACGGAACCCCGAAAAATGGGCTGTCCTTCGGCACTGTTTCATTCAGAATTCCTAACTCCCGTATCACCTTCGAATCCGGGTCCGACAACAGCGGAAAGTGAATGCCGCGGCGTTCGGCAAAGTTGTGTAGCACCGCCACGTTGTCGTAGCTGATGGCCGCTACCCCCAGACCGAGCTTTCGGAATTCCGTCTGATTCTGCTCCAGCTCGACCAGCTGGGCCTTGCAATATGGTCACCAATCCGCGGACCGGTAGAACAGAATGACGACGCCCTTGGGACCCGCGAGACTCCCCAAGTTACGCAGCTTACCATCCTGATCCTGTAATTCGAACCCAGCCATCTTGGCGCCTACCGCAGGGCCATAGTCGCGCCCCAGCAAACTGCAACAAACCAGTAGAAATACTAGCACCGGGACTCGGTTTATTGCCGCCATATCCTTTATGGTACGTAACTGGCGGCCTCAACGGATGTTAATTAGTCTTAATGGGCGTAAGGCCTCCAAGCCTCTTGATTCGAGACGGACAACTGGGTAAGCTTGAACGCAGCGGTGGGCTAAGCAGCATGCTCATCGAGAAAAACAAGTCTATCAAGGGAGGCAGTTTGATGAATCGCAGAAAATTTACCATCGCTCTCGGAACCGCGACTGCGGGTTTGGTTGCCGGATCCGCGCTGTTCGGGCAGGACACAACAACAACGAAGCCGAAGAAGAAAGCCAAGCACGATTGTGCCGGAAAGAACACCTGTAAAGGACAGGGCGGCTGCAAGACGGGCGACAACGGTTGCTCTGGAAAGAACTCCTGCAAGGGCAAGGGCGGTTGCGCAGTTCCTCCGAAAAAGTCGTAGTAGCTCCTATCTGAAGTCCGCTGGACTTTAATAAAATACGGGGAGCGAAGCCGTTTGGACCGCTCCCCGAACTTGATCCCCTTCTTGATGTTCCCGGCCAGTCGACTCATATTCTTTTCTCTATTTTCCTCGCTCGCCTTCTGCGCGGACTACCAGATCGAAGCGAACATCCGCTACGGGCCATATCCGGAGAACGTCTTGGACATCGTCCAGTCGCCGGCCCCAGCCTTGAAGAATCGCCCCGGTGTAATCGTCATTCACGGCGGCGGCGCCAAGGAGAACATCGTCGAACAATTCTGTGTACCGCTGGTGCAGCACGACTTCGTCGTTGCGAATGTGGAGTATCGGTCGTCAGAGCCCACGCCCACCCCAATCAGTGATGTCATGGCAGCGGCGCAATGGTTTCACAATCACGCCGCGCGCTTCAAAGTGGATCCTAACCAGATCCTGGTGCTGGGCGAGGCTTCCGGAGGAACCTTGGCGCTGATGCTTGCCATGACGCCCGCTTCCGCCGGTCTCGGTCCCGTTACCAGAATCGTTGCGGTGATCAATTTTTACGGCGTTGATCAACCGGAACAGCCTTACGCCGCCTACATCCGTAGAGGACTCCCGCCCATCCTAAGCATTCATGGCGATGCGGACGATCAGAGTGTGCGCCTGACCAAAGCACTGAAAGATGCGGGAGACGATGCCGAACTGATCACCGTCCCAGACGAAATATCCAAACTCTGGCCGCAAATCTTCAAATGGCTCAAGAAACGGAAAATCGGCTCGTAGTCACGAACGAGAAACGAGAAACGAGAAACGGAATGGCTCTTCTCACACTGGTCCGCCACGGGCAAGCTTCCTTCCTCCAGCAAAACTACGACAAGCTCTCCGAACGCGGTGAATCGCAATCCCGCATCCTGGGCGAATATTGGTTGCGAACCGGAGCTCGGTTTGACCAGATCTACTATGGCCCCGCGTGCCGACACCTCCGCACCGGCGAAATCGTGGGCGAGGTCTATCGCCAGGCCGGCGCCGCTTGGCCGCAACCGGTCACGCTGCCTGAGCTGGACGAGTATCCCGGCATCGAAGTAGTGCGCACGTTCCTGCCGGGCCTCATGGAAACGCACGAAGACATCCGCGCTCTCGAAGCCGAGTTCCGCCAGGCAGGCGAACAGGACGTAGCGTTCCGTCTCTTCGACAAACTTTTCGCGCGTATCACACGCATGTGGGTGGCAGAAGAGCTGGACTCGCCTGACGTGGAGCCCTGGAAGGATTTCTGCGCGCGCATCGATCGCGGCATAGCCCTGATCCGCAACGACGCCGGCAGGAATGGTCGGATCGCCGTTTTCACTTCCGGCGGAGTGATCGCAGCCACTGTTCGGAAGGCTCTCGACCTAGCGCCGCAGAAAACCCTGGAACTGAGCTGGACGTCGCGCAACGCCAGCTACACCGAGTTGTTATTCTCACCCGAACGCTTCTCGCTAGCGAGCTTCAACAATCATCCCCATTTGGAGAACGAAGATCTCTTGACCTACCGGTGAATTGACGTAGCGCACGCACTCATGCGNNTCACACTCGTGTGAACGCCTTTCTTAACCCACCCGCCTCGCCACCACCAACGTAATATCATCCGCCGGTGGCGCCCCATTCGTGAACTCCTGCACCCGCTGGTTGATAGATTCAATAATCGATTTCGCCGAATCGCGACTCAACTCCGCCAGCGTCGCTGCCAGCCGGTCTTCGCCAAATTCTTCGTCCACATCCACTCGGCTCGCCTCGGTGACGCCATCGCTATACAACACCACCACGTCTCCCTGTTCCAGTTGGCAGGTTCGCTGTTCATATTGCGCAGTCGCCAGAATGCCCAGCAGCAAACCCCCGCCTTCCAGCTTTTCTACGGTGCCGTTGTGATGCACCAGCAACGGTGGATTGTGCCCGGCGTTAACGTAGGTGATTTGATCGCTGTGCGGATCCAACACACCGATAAAGAAACTGATGAATCGATTGGTAGGCGAATTGGTGACAATGATTCGATTGAGTCGAGTCACCAGCGCGGCCAGCTCGGTTGGGTCGTCGAATAGAACCTGCACGCGCGCCTGCAAGCTCGACATCAGCAGCGCGGCCGGCATCCCTTTGCCCGAAACGTCGGCGACAATCAAAGCCACGCGCCCATCTGGATACGACAGGAAATCGTAATAGTCGCCTCCCACTGTCCTGCAAGCCGCGTTGTATCCCGCCAGATCCACGCCCGGCACTTCCGGGGCGTTGGCGGGCAGCAGTCGACTTTGAATTTCGGCCGCTTGCGCCAGGTCCTTGGCCAGCAGACGCTCGGCCTGCTCCACCTCGGCGAGCCGCGTGTGCTCAATGCGGATCGCGGCCACGTTCGCCATCACAGTCAGCAGGTTGAGATCGTCCCTGGTGAACTCATGAACGAAATGCGGCGAGTCCAGATAGATCAGTCCAATCACGCGATCATCGGTCTGCAACGGCACCGCCAGCATGCTGCGAATCTGCTGCTGCACGATGCTCATCCGCTCGGCAAAGGCCTGGTCCAGCCGGGCGTCGCGTACCAGCAGCGACGTTTTCTCATTGATCACGCGATCGCGCACCATGCGGCTGATTCGGAATCCTTCACCCCGCGCCGCCCGCACCACCAGATCGTCCCCTTCCACCGTCATCAATACGCCGCGCGCCGCGCCCACGGCGTCGATGGAAAGATCCATGATCAACTTGAACAGGTCGTCCAGCGGCATGTTGCCCGCCAGTTCCCGTCCGGCGCGGATCAGTGCCTTCATGGCCGCCCCGCCTTCGATCTTTTTCTCGTCGCTCAGCAATCCTTCCAGGCTGGTGGCGACCGTTGTGGAAACGGCTGTGCTGGGAGCATTGGGCTCGACGAAAATCACCGTATTCGCGGCCGGTGCCAGTTTCTCCGCGAATTCCAGCGTCAAGTGGCCGGCCGTGATACGATCGCTCGGCCCCAACGGGCGCGCGGCCTCAATCCGAACTCCGTTCACGAAGGTGCCGTTCTTGCTGTTCAAGTCCTGCACCGTCCAGGTGTCGCCGTTCTTCTCCAGCACCATGTGCTGCCGGGAAAGCCCCGCGTCGTCCGCGTAGCAAAGTTCGCTCGCGCTCGACCGCCCCAGCGTGTAGCGGTCGCGTTCCAAGGGGAGTGTGCGAGTTTTTCCGTCCGGTGTGTGGATCAACAACTCGCGAGGATTGAATTGTGACGCAACGCCAGCCATGAGATCTAGCTTAGCGGATCAATCCGCGATAAGCTACGTTAACAGAGCCGCGACCGTAAGGGAGCCGGTGCCTGGAAAGGATGGTCACATGTCAAAAAGAATCCCTCTCATAATCGCGCTTGCGTGCCTCGTCCTGGCGCCGGCCGCTCACCCTCAGGACATCGACGTCTCGAAAAAGCTGGACGGCTTCGACGACTACATGGCCAAGGTCCTGAAGGATTGGAATGGGCCCGGCATCGGCGTCGGCATCGTGGTGAGTGACAAGCTGGTTTTCGCCAAAGGATACGGCTATCGCGATTACGAACACAAGCTGCCTTTCACGCCCGGAACGGTGTGCCCCATCGCGTCCAACACCAAGCTGTTCACAGCCATCTCCGCCGGCATGCTGGTGGAAGAAGGCAAATTGACGTGGGACAAGCCAGTGCGCGAGTCCGTGCCCTCCGTCCGCTTCTACAATGAGCAGCTTAATAACTCTGTCACCCTGCGCGACATGCTTTCGCACCGGACCGGAATCACGCGGCACGACACCATTTGGTACAAGTCCGATTTCACGCGCAAGGAGTTGTTCGACAGGCTCAAATATCTGGAGCCGCAGGAGCCCATGCGCCAGACTTTTCTCTACAACAACCTGATGTACGCGGCCGTCGGCTACATGATCGAGTTGCAATCCGGGAAAACCTGGGAGCAGTTCGTGCGCGATCGGATTCTAGATCCGCTAGAGATGAAATCCACCAGCTATAGCATCGCCGAGATGCTGAAGCAGCCCGAACACGGCGTCGGCTTCACCGAAAAACGCGATTCGTTCGATCTTTACAAAATTCCTTACTACGAAGACATCACGGGTGTAGCGCCCTGCGGAGCCATCGTCTCGAACATCATCGATATGTCGCACTGGCTGATCGCGCTGATGAACGACGGCCAGTACCAGGGCAAGCACGTGCTTCCTTCCGACGTCCTGAAGCAGACGCTGCAGCCCGCCATCGCGCTGCCCAACACGGCCGCCGAACAGCGCGGCTGGTGGGAGTCGCTGAACGCCGCCTATGGCATGGGACGCCAGACCAGCGTCTACCGCGGGCACTTGATCACGTTTCACGGCGGCGATCTGCCCGGCTTCCACACGCAAGTATCATTCATGCCGAAGGAACACATCGGCGTGTTGGTGTTCGTGATCGGAAATCACACTGCGCCGCTGTACAATCTGGTCACTTACAACGTGTACGAACGGCTGCTGGGGATGGATCAAACACCCTGGATACAACGGGTGCTCGACATCCGCTTGAAGGGCAAGCAGGCGGGAACGGAAGCGCGTAAGAAGGCCGGCGAGGATCGCGTACCGAACACTCACCCCTCCCACCCGCTAGCCGATTACGCCGGCGATTACGAAAATCCCGCGTACGGCGTAATGAAAATCGCGCTCAAAGACAATCAGCTCCAGTTCGACTTCCACAAGATCAAGATGCCCATGACGCATTTTCACTACGACCGCTTTGACACCGCCGATGACGAGCAGGACGGAAAGTGGTCCGTGAGCTTCCGCACCAATCCGCAGGGCGATGTGGAGCAAGCGTTCATGTCGCTGGACGAAGCCGAGGCGGTGTTCACGCGCAAGCCCGAAACGCTCGACGCCAAGGTGCTTTCTCAGCTGGCCGGTACCTACTCGACGCCAACCGGAGGTACGTTCGAGGTGAAATACCAGGAAACGAGCGGCCTCGCCCTGGCGGAGCCCGGCGCCCCGCCATTGCCCCTCAATCAAGTGAAAGGGCTTCGGTTCCGCACTCCGCAATTCTCCGACCTGATCTTCGAGTTCGTCATGGAAAATGGGCAAGTGAAGGCGCTCAAGCAAACGGACCCGAGCGGTGAGTTTTCGTTCCCGAGGAAGTAGCGTGGGAGGACTTCAACTCGGTCCGCCAGACAGCCCTGCGGTATCCACGAAGCCAGCAGCAACTGCCGTAGGTTCAGGGATGGGGTCACCGTCCTCGCGCATTCCACGAAGGTGAAGATCGATCGCGCCCTCGATAAGCTTGCGGACTTCTTCCTGAGTTTCTCCGGCTGCAACGCACCCTGGCAGATCGGGCACATAAGCACCCCAGGACGTGGGTCCCTTTTCGTAGATGACGAGATACTCCATCACTTGCTATTACAACACCAACAGCAGCGATTTAGTTTTCCAAGCCCGCCTGCCGCAGGATGCTTTTGAGTGTCTTTGGCGGCAGATCCGTTGAGGGATGCCCCGCCACAGTTACCTTTCCCGATTTCGTTGGATGCTTGTATTGCCGATGACTTCCAACTTGGTGAACCATATACCACCCGTCCGTTTCGATGCGCTTAATGATGTCACGAATCTTCATCGAAGCAACGAGCCTTCCAACCCCACAAAAATCACTTGCTTACCCAATAAATCCTTCCATCTCGTTCTTCGACCTGCTTCGTGGCCTTCCATTTATTAACTAACGTATAGCGATAGTTAGGTGAGGTCTCAATCGCCGAATCAGACAGGGCTTGGCCTATGTCTGTATAGGTGACTCCAAATGTGCCACCTTCCTGTATTACGTTGCGGATGAAGGCCGCCTTGTTGGTTCCGCCCGCCTTATGCTCTGGGATCAGTACCCCCCGGTCGTACTTCTGGCCCAACTCCATAGCCAAGGTCTCTTCATATGCGGCCAGCAAACGTCGCTGTCGATCAATCTCGCCCTTAACTTCCAGGATGCGCTTCTTCAAAGGTGATATCACATCAGGCATTCGGTGTCTCTATTCTAATCTCCCCAGTAGAGGTTGTCAAGTAAATAATAGAGGTTACCTCACTTCGACCTCCATCATGGTATGACTCTCAGTCATGAAACAGAGCCTCCTGATTTTAACGTTGGTAATCGCACCTGGCGTAATCACCCACGACCACTTGCGTTTTACTGCCACGGCACATGCCGCAACGAATCTTGATAAACTTGTCCGCCCCTGCACACACCGTCCCAATACCGGACGCCCCCGATACTTAACCCCATCCCCCCAACCTCTTCATCCTCAAACCCTTCCACCCTGGCCCCCCTCGTGCTCTTTTTTTAACAAAGGTATTGACCTACGAAGCCTTTCGTATTAACCTGGAACCATGACGAAGCAACACCGTCCCACTGATGGCGAACTGGAAATCCTCCGCGTCCTCTGGCGCGAAGGTCCCTCCACGGTGCGCGACGTCCACAGCATTCTTTCGAAGGCGAAACCGGGTACCGGTTATACAACGGTCCTCAAGCTGATGCAGATCATGGCTGACAAGGACCTGGTCAGCCGCGACGAAAAGAACAAGGCCCACGTCTATTCGCCGCGCATCAGGGAAGACCAGACGCAGAAGCAGATGGTCGGCGATCTGCTGGATCGTGTCTTCGGCGGCTCAGCGGCGCGCATGGTGATGCAGGCCCTCGCAACTAAGAAAGCCAATCCCCAGGAACTGGCGGAGATCCGGCACATACTGGACGAATTTGAGCAAAACGGAGGCGCGCGATGAATCGGACGCTAGTGGATGCGCTCGGCTGGGCGCTCATACATTCCTTGTGGCAATGTGCCGCGATCGGCATTCTCTTCGCGGCGGCTAACCTGACATTGCGGCGTGCCAGCGCGAACCTGCGCTACATGCTTTCCTATGCCGCGCTCCTCGCCATGCCCGCCTCGGCCGTCGCCACCTTCTTCGCATTGTTTAGGCACCACGATATTTCGGCCGCTCTACCGCCATCCATGCCCGTCCTCGGCCGCATCGCCACGGATCATCTGCCCTCCGCCGCAATCGCGCCATCGTCCAGTCCGCTGCCTTACCTAACTATGGTCGTCTGGTTCTGGCTTGCAGGCGTAGTCGCCATGTCAGTCTGGTCCGCCACTGGCTGGTTCATCGCGCAACGCCTGAAGCGCCGCAGCAAACGCGCTCTTCCTCAAATCTGGCAATCGCGGCTGGCTGACTTAGCCGGTCAACTCGGGATTCGCCGCGGCATACGTCTGTGCGAGTCCACTCTCGCGCAAGTCCCCGCCGTCATTGGATGGATACGGCCCGTGATCCTGATTCCCGCCGGCGCGTTGATCAATCTCAGCGCTCAGGAGCTGGAAGCGGTACTGGCTCACGAGCTGGCGCACATCCGCCGCCTCGATTACGTTGCCAACCTGCTGCAAAGCGCTATCGAAGCGTTGATGTTCTACCATCCCGCCATGTGGTGGATCGCTAAGCGCATCCGCGCAGAACGCGAAAATTGCTGCGACGATCTCGCCATTGTGGCGTGCGGCGACCGCGTGGTTTATGCTCGCGCGCTCACTGCTCTTGAGGAACTGCGCAGCGGTTATCCGCAATTCGCCATGGCCGCCACCGGCGGCCTGCTGCTCAGCCGCGTGCGGCGTCTGCTGGGAAAAGATGATCCTCGTCGGCGTTCACTGCCGGTGTGGATGGCGCTCGCCACGGTGTTGATCGCGGCGCTGGCAGTGACTAGCGGAATCCGGCTGCGTGCGCAGGACGACTCCATGCCTCCGCCCCGGCCTCCAGTAGCGCCCGCTGCCGTTCAGTCGCCCGCCACGCCCCGCGCCCCCCGCGCGCCGGCGCCCAGTTCAGGACCGGCCGAATCCATCGAGCCATCCGCGCCTCGGGTATTCGTCGCGCCAGCGGCGAGCGTTGGCGACGGGACGAGCGTCGGCTATGGGGTGAGCGTCGGCTACGGGATCAGTGCCGGATCAGGCGAAGGAGTGGCAGCGCCAGCATCGTCTGCTGCGCCTGGCGCTTCGGCCACCACTCCCACGCCAGTCGCCGCAGTGGGAGCTTACCACGTTGCAGCTCTTGCCGCTCCAGCACAATCCGCCACAGTTGCCGCTGCTAATCATCGCGACGGGTATCTCGCCGGCCTGGTGGACGCCGGCTACACGCAAATCTCGGTCGACGACATCATCGCCCTACGCGACAACGGCGTGGAGCCCAAATATATTCAGGGCATGCTGCACGCCGGTTTCGGTACACCATCACCCAAAGATCTGATCAATCTCCACAATAACGGCGTCTCCCCGGAATATGCTCGCAAAGCAGTAGCCGCGGGTATTCCCAATCTCAACGTGGAGCGCATGATCCACCTGGCTCAGAACGGAGTGGATCTCGACAACGTCCAGCGCATCCACGCCCTGGGATTCGGCCCGTTCAGCATCGAACAACTCATCGATCTGCATAACAATGGCGTTCCCTCCGGCCTCTTCGATGCGCTCAAGGAATCCGGATATACAAAAGTGGACGCGCATCAGGCGGTGGAGGCACAACAGAGTGGACTCTCAGCCAAATCGTTGCGCAACCTTCGCGAACAGGGCTTCAAAGGCCTGACGTTCGAACAGGTAATAAAACTCTGCCGGGCAGGCGTAATTTAGGAGGCGTCATATGCAATTCATGAAATTCAGGATCAATGAACCGGTTGCCATCTCGCTCTGCATTCTGGTTGTGTTAATAGCGCAAGCGGCCGACACCACTGTTCCCACCACCGGAACCTGGAGCCTGAACCGGTGGATGGCTGGCAGCGGCAAAGTGCAGCTCTCGCTGAAGCGTTCCACCATGACCTCCACTTGGGTGGAAAGCTCCGACTACCGCGTCGAGGATCTGAAAGGCCTTTCGCGCGATGATATGAACACGCTCCACGCGAACGTGCACTTCGAACTTCAGCGCGATGCGGGCAGCCTGGTTTGCGTAGGCTCCATCGTGGCTGGAGTGGGCGGCGGCCGTTTCAGCTTCGCCCCGAATCCTTCGTTCATCAGCCAAATGGAAAAGCTCGGATTCTACGATATCAACGAGAGCCGGTTGTTTCAGATGGCTCTCATGGATATCAATCTGCAATATGCGCGCCAATTGATCAAGCTCGGAATGCATGATCTGACCACGCGGGAGTTGATCGACTTGAAAAGCCGCAACATCACTCCCGAATACATCGGCGAGATCCGAAACAGTGGTTACGATTTTTCCGGCGCCGACATGATCCGCCTCAATGACCACGGCGTCGAAGGCAGCTTCCTTCGCGAACTCAATAAGGCCGGTTACCATCTCAGCGCCAATGAGGTAACTGAACTGCACGATCATGGCGTCGACGGGCGCTACGTTCGCGACCTGGATGCCGCCAAGTATCGTTTCTCGGCAGAGGACCTGGTTCGAATGCACGATCATGGAGTTTCCACCGACACCATCGCGCAACTGAAGCACAACGGCTACGAGCTCAACCCCGAGCAACTCATCCAGTTGAACGACCATGGCGTCTCGCCCAGTTTCGCCGCCGACGTAAAGCGCGCCGGTGTGGCTCTGGATTCGAAGCAGATGATCCAGCTGCACGATCATGGCGTGGACTCGGATTTCCTCCGCGCGCTGCACGACAGCGGCTACCAGTTGACCACCGACGAAATAATCCACCTCCACGACCATGGCGTCTCCCCGCAGTTTCCGAAACAGCTCAAAACCTGCGGTTACACGCGACTGTCAGTCGATGAGATCACGCGCATGTGGGAGAACGGCGTGAATGGTGATTACATCGCTCGCCTGGAAGCCAGCGGCATGAAGAACCTGACGCCCGAACAAATCATCAAGCTAAAACAGCACGGCATCGACTGAACGCCGCTCACCGAACCGCGACCGTGAGGGAGTCGGTGCTCGGCACCGATGGCGCAGGAAGCGTGAAAATCTATCTCTACTACATCGGCAAACCGCGCGACCAAAATGCCAACAGCATGGCGGAGGAATACATCAAGCGCTGCTCTCGCTACGCCCACACGGAAATGCGGGAGATACAGCCGGCCCGATTCGACCCTTGGTCGAAACACCCCTCCGCCCGAAAAATCCTCCTGGACCCAGCTGGCAAACCACACGACTCGATTCAATTCACAAAACTAATCGCGAAGGCAGAAGAAGAATCGCGCGACTTGGTCTTCATCATTGGCGGCGCCGACGGCCTGCCCGCAACCTGGCGCGATCGCGGAGACCTGCTACTGTCTCTCTCCGCGTTAACCTTCCCGCACGAACTAGCCCGCGTAATCCTTGCCGAGCAACTCTACCGCGCCTTCACAACTCTTCGCGGACACCCCTATCCGCGTTGAAATAACTCGCCAGCCGTTCCCCCGGCCAGGAGAGGCAGCAGGACGCCCGCCCATGGCCCCAGAGCTTGAAATGCGGCCATCCCCAGCTCATTGAACTGCGCCAGCCATCGAAGCATCTGGCCAGGAAACAGCGCCAATCCAACAATCGCGGCGATCACAATCGCCGCAAACAAAAAACCCGCAATAATCGCAACCACTCTCGGTCGTGCACGCCACGCTCGCAGTATAACCTCGACACCACCACCAGCAACCAGCAACCAGCAACAAGA
>PMUN01000390.1 GCA_003166875.1 Bryobacterales bacterium
GAAGGAAAGCGCCAGTCCTCACAAAACGCCCGCACCCATTCGCTCACCGCCCAGCACCCCGTCATCCCCGATGAAGACCGTGCCGCGTTCCATCAACTTCGCGCGCAACTCCATGCCGAGACCAAACCTCAAGGTGCCCTCCAGCAAATTATTTTCGAAGAGTTGGTCCATTCAGCCTGGAACCTCCGCCGTGTCCGCGCCATGGAAGCCGAGCTCAACGCCTCCGCACCCGACGCTCTTCTCGCCGACGCCCCTCCGACTAACGACGGCCCCGCCGCCAAGCTCGATCGTCTCGCCCGCCATCACACCCGCCTCGAGCGAGCCTTCTTTCGCTCCTTGCGCGAGCTCAAGGCTCTGCAAACGGACGCCGCGCTCAGCCTTACACTCCCTTCTTATTTCATGACCATAGCGCCGCCCCTCGCCTCGCGCACGCAGATTGCAAAACGAACCCAATTCCTCGCGACCAATGACCGCGTTTTGGAGGCTGACGATTACCTCTCCGCCCAGGATCTGGAGGAAGGAGCCCTCGGCCGCGTCCTGCACCAACACGCCCGCGCCACAGCCGCCGAGCCTAACGAGCTCTCCATGTCGGCCCACTAGAATCCTCCAAGGAAAGCTCCATTAGAAGTAGAGCTACTATCCAGCCCCGGTCTTAACCACCCCAAACAACCTCAAAACAACGGTTTTTTTGGCCCTGCCGCACACTTTCCCAGGATCAATTCCCACCCTCTTCCCGTATCATGGGGAGAGTAGCTAGGGAGGCTGTAAAATGCGACTACTAGGATTGTGTCTTGGCTCCGCCGTCTTGGCTTTAGCGGCCACTGCGCCGCAACAGGTAACATTCTATAAGGATGCGTTACCGGTCTTACAGAAGAACTGCCAAACTTGTCATCGGCCTGGCGAATCCGGTCCCATGTCCTTCATAAGTTATGAGACCACCCGCCCCTGGGCCAAAGCCATCAAAACTGCGGTTTTGACCAAAAAGATGCCGCCGTGGTTTGCCGATCCCCACTTCGGCAAGTTCGCCAACGACCGGTCACTCGCTCAGGCGGACATAGACACCCTGGTTTCCTGGGCCGACGCCGGCGCCCAAGCCGGCAATCCTAAAGACGCCCCTAAACCAACCGATTGGGTGGAAGGCTGGCGCATCGGAAAGCCGGACCAGGTGATCTCCATGCCGGCGGCTGTCAATGTCCCGGCTTCCGGCACCATCGACTATCAATATATTGTGATCCCCACCGGTTTTACGGAAGACAAGTACGTGCAGTTGTCCGAAGCGCGTCCCGGCAATCCTGCGGTGGTGCATCACATTATCGCCTTCATCCGCGAGCCCGGCAATCCCTGGTTGAAAGATGCCCAGCCGGGCGTACCTTTTATTCCTCGCGAAAGGGTGCGGCGCGCGGAAAACGAAGCGAAGAATGGCGAAAAACATAAACAGTCAGAGGACGGCGGCGGTTTCGGTGACTTCCTGGCGGGCTACGCTCCCGGAACCCTCCCCAATATCATGAAACCCGGCCAGGCCAAGCTGGTGAAGGCCGGTTCCGACCTGGTTTTGCAGATGCACTACACCGCCAATGGCAAAGCCACCACCGATATTTCGCGAATCGGCATCGTGTTCGCAACCGAGAAACCAACCGAGCGAATCCTGACGCTAGCAGCCGCCAACGCGAATTTTGCCATCCCGCCCGGCGATTCGAACTATCAAGTGGATGCCAAGCTCACCCTGCAGGACGACGCCACGCTCATCAATCTCCTGCCGCACATGCATTTCCGCGGCAAGAGCTTTGAATATCGAGTCACCTATCCGAGCGGTGAGAAGGAAACATTACTCGACGTCCCGCACTACGATTTCAACTGGCAGCTCACCTACGACCTCGCGCAGCCCAAGCTTTTGCCCAAAGGTACGGTCATCGAGTGTACAGCCCATTACGACAACTCGCCCAACAACCCTTATAATCCCGATCCCACCAAGGAAGTTCATTTCGGTGAGCAGACTTGGGAAGAGATGATGATCGGGTTCATGGACGTAGCGGTTCCCATGAACAAAACCGCCATGGATTTGATGCGGCCGAAGAAGGCAGCCCAGTCCGGCCCAGGCCTGTAATTTCTGCGTACCGCAAGTCTCCGACTTGCGAAGTTTTCTGCGTACCGCAAGTCTCCGACTTGCAAAGATTTCAGCGTAGCGCAAGTCTCCGACTCGCGAAGTTTCAGCGTAGGGCAAGTCTCCGACTTGCGAAGTTAAGGAGAGAGCCATGCAGCTCAGTCTGATCGCAATGACATTATCGGGTTCCATCGCCGCAACTGCCGGCTCGGTATCCACCACGCCGACGTATTACAAAGACATCGCTCCCCTCATGCAGAACCGCTGCCAGGAATGCCACCGGTCGGGCGAAGTCGCTCCCATGAGCTTCATGAGCTACGACCAGGTTCGTCCCTGGGCCAAAGCCATCAAAAACGCTGTTCTCACCAAGAAGATGCCACCGTGGTTCGCCGATCCGCACTTCGGCAAGTTCTCGAACGACCGGTCTTTGTCGCAGCATGAGATTGACACGCTGATCGCCTGGATCGATGGCGGCGCCAAAGAAGGCGATAAGAAGGATGCGCCCCAACCGCGTCAATTCGCGGAAGGTTGGACCATCGGCCAGCCGGATCAGGTGTTTCAGATGCCGGTCGCGATCGACGTTCCCGCCACCGGCGTCGTCGACTACACCTATGTCGTGATCCCCACCGGATTCACGGAAGATAAATGGGTACAGTTTGCCGAAGCTCGCCCGGATGCTCGCTCGGCCATGCATCACATCATCGCTTTCTTGCGTCCCCCCGGATCGCGCTGGCTGAAGAATGCCAAGCCCGGCATTCCGTATATTCCGGAGGGATTCAAGGGACGCACCCAGACGGGCGAATCCGGGCACCAGCAAGGTAATCTCGAAGACCAGATACCCGGCGAGTTGCTGGTGGGTTTCGCGCCCGGCCTGCCGCCTACCGAATGCAAGCCTGGAGAAGCCAAGCTGATAAAGGCTGGATCCGACATTGTGCTGCAGCTACACTACACGCCCAACGGAAAGGCCACGACGGACCGGTCCCGGGTGGGCTTGATCTTCGCCAAAGAGCCGCCGCAGCGGCGTGTCATGAGCATGCTGGCCATGAACGCTTTCCTGAAGATCCCCCCGGGCGACGCGAACTATGAGGCTCACGCCCATGCTACGGTCCCGCTGGACGTCAACCTGGTGGCCCTGACGCCACATATGCATCTGCGCGGCAAGGATTTCCTCTACACAGCCGTTTATCCCACCGGCGAAAAACAGGTGCTGCTGAACGTGCCTCACTACGATTTCAACTGGCAGCTCTCCTATGTCGAAAACCAGGAGCTTTTGCTGCCGAAAGGCACGCGCATCGAGTGCGTGGCTCACTATGACAATTCGCCCAACAATCCGGCCAACCCCGATCCAGCTAAAGAAGTCCGCTGGGGCGACCAGACCTTTGAAGAAATGATGATCGGCTTCTTCGACGTCTCTTTCGATGCTAAAGCCGATCCCACGCCGCTGCGCCAGCGCCAGCGCGACCCCAGTGAATAACCAAAAGGAGTACGAGTCAGCATGAACAGCACTAAACTCTTCGCATCTGCATTAATATTCGGCGCGGCTGCATGGGCAGCCAGCGTTCCGAGAGAAGTCACGTTCCACAAGGATGTGGAGAAAATCGTCCAGGAGCACTGCCAGGAATGCCATCGCGCCGGCGAGATCGCACCCTTCGCGCTGATGTCCTATAAAGACGCGCGTCCCTGGGCCAAGGCGATCAAGGAAGACATCCTGACTAAGAAAATGCCGCCCTGGTTCGCCGACCCGCAGTACGGTCACTTCGCCGACGATCGTTCTTTGAGCAAGCAGGAGATCGACACCTTGGTCGCCTGGATAGATGGCGGCGCGAAAGAAGGCGATCCTAAAGACGCACCCGCTCCGCGCACCTACACCGAAGGCTGGAATATTCCAACGCCCGACCTGGTGCTGGACATGAATACGTTCCACATTCCGGCCAAGGGCGATATCCAATATCAGTACGTCGTGCTCCCCACCAAGTTCGATCATGACCAATGGATTCAGGCCGCCGAAGCACGCCCGAGCGATCGCTCCGTGGTGCATCATGTCGTGATTTTCGTCCGTCAACCGGATAACAAGTGGCTGCATGAAGCCAAAGCCGGCGTTCCCTACACGCCTCCCGGCGGCGGCAAGGACTTTGCCAATACATCCGGCGGCGGCAGCGACGTCCTGATGATTTACACGCCTGGAAAAATTCCCGAGATGTGGCGGCCCGGCCTCGGCAAGATGATTCCCGCCGGTTCTGACCTGGTTCTGCAAATCCACTACACCACCAACGGCAAAGAGGCTGTGGACCATACCAAGGTAGGCTTGGTCTTCGCCAAGGAAAAGCCCACCGAACGCGCCTTTACGTTTGCCGGGAACAATCTGACTTTCAAGATTCCGCCGGGCGATCCCAACTATCCTGTGATGGCCAAGACCAAATTCCCGAATGAAACCACCATCCTGAATTTCTTCCCGCACATGCACGTGCGCGGAAAGGCGTTCGAATATCGCGCCATTTATCCCGACGGGCGAACCGAAGTGCTGCTCCGAGTTCCAAACTACGACTTTTTCTGGCAGCTCGATTATAAGCTGGCTGTGCCGCTGAAGATCCCGGCCGGAACCATTATCGAATGCACCGGTTGGTTCGACAACTCACCCAACAATCCGCACAATCCCGATCCAACGGCCACCGTTCGTTTCGGCGAACAGAGCTGGGAAGAAATGATGCTCGGCTTCTACGACGTCGTGATACCAGCCGACATGAGCCTGAAGGATTTCTTCACGCCACTGCACGAAGCCAATAAATCCAACACTGGCGGAGGCCAGTAGCATCAAATACTCTCTCGTTTCTCTCCTTGTGGGCGCCGGCGTCATGCTGAGCGCCCACGATGTTTTTTCAACCAAGATAACCTGGTCCCGCGAAATCTCTCGCTTGATCGACAAACGTTGCGTCTCCTGCCATCACGAAGGCGGATCTTCCTTCGCCCTGACCACATTCGAGCAAGCCCGCCCCTGGGCCAAAGCCATCAAGGAAGAAGTGCTAGAGCGGCGCATGCCTCCCTTCGGCGCCGTAAAAGGCTTCGGCGATATTCGCGACGATCAAGCGCTGACCCAGGATGAAATCCACCTGATCTCGGACTGGGTGGAAGGCGGATCACCGGAAGGCGACCCGGCGCTCCTGCCGAAGAATCCGCATTCCGAAATCTGGACCAGGACCCCGGCGAAATCCGGAGCCGAATTGATCGTCGACGGCAGCTTGACGCTGAAGCATGCCATTGCCGTCGTCGGAATCCGCCCCGCCAGTCTTACGGAGGGCAGTTCAGTGAAAGTTGTAGCCGAACGCCCGGACGGCACGGTCATGCCACTACTATGGATCTACAAATACAAACCGGAATTCGACCGCACCTACTACTTCCGCGCGCCCTTGAATTTGCCATCCGGAACAAAGATCGAAAGCTTTCCGAGCACCGCCGGAGCCATTTCGCTCGTAGCGCGGAACTAAACCGAACCGCGACCGTGAGGGAGTCGGTGCTTTTTTAGAGAGTGTTACCGAACCGCGACCGTGAGGGAGTCGGTGCTTTTTTTGAGAATGTTACCGAACCGCGACCGTGAGGGAGTCGGTGCTTTTTTGAGAGTGTTACCGAACCGCGACCGTGAGGGAGTCGGTGCCTATTTCAACTCCGCAACCGGCACCGTAAACGACGCCGTATTCACCACGCCATTGCGCTGGAACTGCACCCAGATTTTGTAAGTGCGCGCGCGCGGAAAGATAATGTTGAACTGCATCTGCGGCCCTCCATCGGCGATGAAGGGGTGATCGTGAATCAGATCGATCAGATCGTCGCTCGCTACCAGCATGTGACCCCAGGCTCCGATATATTTCTCAATCCCGTCGCCCGGTTTGATGTGGAAGAACAGCAGCGTCTTCATGCCAGCGATGGGCTGCGGCGGTTCTGTCACCAATTCCACATCCATATTCGTGCAATGGCTGACACCCAACTCCGGCTCGAGCGATGGATTCGCTAACTTGACCTCGCTACCCGGCGCGCCCGGCACAATCACGGTTTTCGCGATCAGTTGCGGAGTTCCGCCGGTGGGATAAAAATCGCCCGCTACCCGATACATTCCCGGTTTGGGGAAGGCCATGTCGTATAGAAACGTGCCATCCGGCTGCGGCACGGGATGTTCGTGTACGAAATATTGCAAATCCTCGCTCACCAGAAACAGGTGGAACAGTCTCTCATGAACAACCTCGAAATGATCCACCGTCTTGCCGGTGTGTGGATCGGTGACCCGGAATTTCAACTGCACCTTTTCACCGGCCCTAAAAACGGCCGGACGAATCTTCAGCTCCATCGGATACTCGACATCGTCAGGGATGCCGAGCACCAGCTTCATCCCGCAGCGTGGACAAAAGCCCGGCTTATCGGAACGAACATCTTTGTCCATCGGGCAGACGTAATCCTGAGGCGCAACGGGCGCAATGGGCGCGGCAGGCTGCTTGGCATCCACAGTGGTTTGTGCGCACAAACTCAGCGAAAAAACAAGGACGAGAACGATCCTCACTCTTCTATTATTTCACCTTGGAAACCGCGGGTTCAGACACACTGAAAACGATTTGGTTTTGGCTGGCCGGCGCGGGACTTCCAGCCAATGGCGCAAGCGTTACGATGGCAGTGCCCGTTGCGATTGATTGGATACTGGCTGCCTGTGAGTTGCCGTCGGGCTGCAGCGAAAACTGCACCTGAAAGATTCGCCCCCGGACGGAGATATTGCGGCGTACCAGGCTGGAGGCTCACCGGATCGAGTGGCGCCAGCGCGAACGTTAGTTGCTGGATTCCGGCGTTGGTGCGAAGCTCTTGTTCGTAGCTCAGAGGGCTGGGGAACACCGCGCCGGTGGGAACTACGGTCACTGGCAGCGTGGCCGTTGGATAGCCCGGTGAAGAGAAAAACAGCGTGACACTTCCCGTTTCCGCTCCCGAACCGCCGAAGTACGTCGCTTCATAGACGGATCCGTCGTCATCGAAGTGCATGAGAAAACCGTCGTCCGGGCCACCACCGTACTTCTGTTGTAGCGGATTCACGGTTGGAAAATCGGTGGAGGACGTCCATCCGCCGACGAAAAGCGTGTTCGGGAAACTGCTTGCGATGGAGGTGGCTGCATCGGCTCCGGAGCCTCCGATGTATGTCGACGAGACCAGTGTCTTAAGATCCGGAGTGAACTGAGCCACAAACGCGTCCGAGGCGCCGCCACCGTAGGCCTTCTGGATCGGATTCTTCAGTGGCAAATCCATGGACGACGTCACTCCGGCTACGGCCACATTGCCGCCCGGCAAGATTGTTATGGCTACTCCTTGGTCTGATCCGCTGCCTCCGAACAAAGTGCTTGCGACGAGCGTCGTTCCGATCTCGGCGATGAACGCATCTAAACCGCCAGCCAGCTTGGATTGAACCGAAGGAACGGACGCCGGCTGCGGTAAGCCGCCTCTGTTCTGAGTCTCGTACTGAAGATAAATTGATAGGAGGAATCCGTCGGTAGCTCCGCCTCCATAATTGGCCTGCAATGGCGGCGACAGATATAAGTTGGATCCGATGTTCGTGGGTAAGTCGGTGCAGCCCGTATAGCCTCCGACCGCAATGGTCTCGTTGATATAGGGACTAAACGCTGCGGAGGTGACGGTTACATCCTCCGTGCAGCCGATGACGATAGTTTGCTGCGGCAGCGCTACGAACAGATTCGTTCCCTTGGGCCGCGCGAATGCTGCGCCGGGGACGTCGATCGAAGTGGTCATGCCCACCAGCGTTCCGTTGCCATCGGTGCCAATTACCTGATCGTCACCGCTTCCGCCGAAGTAGGTGGACGATTCGAGAACCGGATCGATCGACAACGCCAGCGCAGGATTGTGGCCCTCGACCGAAAATCCAACTTCATCACGGGCGAGAATCCGGAACGCGCCAGTCACGCTCCGGCGCGAGCCGTCCGGCAGGGTTTCCATCAACACTGGCTTGCGATGGCGCAGTTCTCCCGATGGCGTATTTACAATGAGCGCTCCGTCGGCGCCAATTGAAACACTCCGCGCGCCCATCAGCTTCAGCCGGATTCGCGATGGATCGGCGTGTGGTGCGAGCACGAAATCGTATTCAAGCTGCTGGTCCGCGCCGTACAGAACCAGATCAATGCCCGGATACACGTTGCGCCGGACTAATCGCTCATAACGCGGAGCGTCGGTAACCCATTTCGAGGAATCACGTCCAATGAAATACGAAATTGTCTCGTAGGATCCATCTCCATTCAGCGTGATACCGTTATCCGTGATAAAAATGACGCCGCTCGCCGTACGGGCTAGGTAACGGATTCCCGGGGCGGTTTGGCCCAAGTTGGGTTCAAACGAAAGTCCAGTACCGGCTTGCAGAATAAATGGGATTAGGCAAGCATAAAAGACAAACCACCGGCGCAAAGTCGCAGGGATTCGCATGGAACGGACTCCTCTTAAGCGGGAAGCATAATTCTACACCATTGCGCCGGCCAAGCCCCTAAAATGGGGGAATGCAAACCTTCAAAATCGCTGTCGTCCCGGGCGATGGCGTAGGGAAAGAAGTAGTGCCGGCGGCGTTGCTGGTGCTGGAGGCAATCAGCGCCTGCTTCGATACTACTTTCGACCTTCACCATTTCGACTGGGGCGCCGAATACTATTTCCGGAATGGACGGATGATGCCGGCCGACGCACTCGATCAGCTGCGGCCCATGGACGCGATTCTGCTGGGAGCCGTCGGCGATCCGAAGATCCCCGATCACATTACTCTCAACGGGCTGCTGCTGCCGATCCGGCGCACTTTCGATCAATTCGCGAACGTGCGCCCGGCCGTTCTCTACGACGGTGTGGCTTCGCCGTTGGCAAATCCAGGCAAGGTCGATATGGTGGTGGTGCGCGAGAATACCGAGGGCGAATATGCGCAGGTGGGCGGATTCGTTTATCATCAACAACCGGAAGAAGTGGCAATCCAAACCGCGGTTTTTACCCGCCGCGGCATCGAGCGCGTGGTGCGCTTCGCATTTGAACTGGCGCGCAAACGCAACCGGCAGCGGCGCGTTACATCCATCACCAAGTCGAATGCGCAGGGTTTTGGAATGGTGCTGTGGGATCGCGTATTTCAAACCGTTGCGGCCGGATATTCCGATATCGAGACCGAATCGCTGCTGGTGGATGCGGCCGCGATGAACTTTATCCGACGGCCTGCGAGTTTCGATGTTGTCGTCGCTTCCAACTTGTTCGGCGATATTTTGAGCGACGTGTCGGCCATTCTTACTGGCAGCATCGGTCTTGCGCCCAGCGCGAATCTCGACCCGACGCGGCGGCATCCTTCGATGTTCGAACCGGTGCATGGATCGGCGCCGGACATTGCTGGGCGGGGAATTGTGAATCCGATGGCCGCGATTTTATCGGCGGGAATGATGCTGGATCATTTCGGGTTGGAAGAAGCTGCGCGATTGGTGGAGCTGGCTGTTGCCGCGGTGCTTCGAGAAGGAAAAAATCGCACGCCGGATCTTGGGGGAACTGGCAGTACCGGTGACGTGACGGCCGCAGTAATCGGAAAATTGGCCGCGGATAAACGCCAAGTGCGCCGGGATAAACCGGCATGGAATAGGGAATGAAAGAGTCCTACAGGAAAGGAGTAGCGAACCATCCTGACCCCGAGTCATGCGTGTGTCGTCGCAAGGCGCTATGCGAAGCGTTGACAGGGGCACAGGCAGGCAGGGTATTGAGCTGCGGAATCAATTACGTTCGGGGTGCTGACGCCGTTTGGCGAGGCGGAAGGCCACATCAAGGGTGACGATACACGCGAGCCGCCCATGAACCCTGCGCAGTCACAGACCCCAGGCATGTCTGGAAATTCCATGCGCGAGAACCGGGAGACCCCGCTGGTATCCGGCAGCAGCAGGCCGGATCGGCTGGAGAAGGCGACCAGCTATACGACCAGCATGCACGCCAGTGGGGAGTCGGACGAACAGGTAGTACCTGCGAAGCGTTCGAACAACGAGGAACAATCCTCGGCGGAGAGCGTGGAGGGAAGCTGTTCGACCAAGGGGAACACTGAAGAGGCTCACACGTGCCGGACGCAGGGCCGGGAACACGTGTCCCAGGGACTCGGAGGTGTGCGGGAAGCAGCCCGCAGGGACAAGAAGCAGAAGTTCACCGCACTGCTGCATCACGTAACGATCGATCTGCTACGGGACAGCTATTACTCGCTGAAGAGGAAGGCTGCGCCAGGAGTGGACGGAGTAACGTGGGAGCAGTATGGAGAGGGAATGGAGGAGCAGGTCAAAGACCTCCATGACCGAATCCATCGGGGCGCGTATCGCGCCCAACCGTCGAGGAGAACATACATACCCAAAGCCGATGGCCGGCAACGGCCATTAGGGATCGCCGCGCTGGAGGACAAGATCGTTCAACAGGCCGTGGTGACGGTACTCAACGAGATCTACGAAGAGGACTTCCTGGGATTCTCCTACGGGTTCCGGCCGGGGCGCAGGCCACACGATGCACTGGACGCGCTCTGGGTGGGACTAAAACGGAGGCGCGTGAATTGGGTGCTCGATCTGGATGTTCGTGGATTTTTCGATAACGTTTCGCACGAATGGCTGGTGAAGTTTGTCGAGCATCGAATCGCGGACCGGCGCATCATTCGCCTGATCCAGAAATGGCTGAAGGCGGGGGTGTCGGAAGAAGGGGAGTGGACGGAGACCAAGGTAGGAACGCCGCAAGGGGCAGTAGCCTCGCCTTTGCTAGCCAACATCTACCTGCATTATGTCTTCGATCTCTGGGTGAACCAGTGGCGGCGGAAAGCGGCGCAAGGGGACGTGATTGTGGTCCGCTACGCTGATGACGCCGTGCTGGGGTTCGAACACCGAAGCGAGGCGGAAGCATTCCTGGAGCAGTTGCGGGAGCGGATGCAAAAGTTCGGGTTAGAACTACACCCTGAGAAGACGCGACTGATCGAGTTTGGGCGATTCGCGGAGCAAGACCGGAGACGGAGAGAAGAAGGAAAGCCCGAGACCTTCGATTTTCTGGGATTCACGCATAGTTGCGGGAAGACCAAGAAGGGCAACTGGTTCACGATTCGACGGCAGACCGCGAAGAAGCGGTTGCGGAGCAAACTGCAGGCAGTCAAGCAGGAGCTGGGCAAGCGCTGGCATAAGCGGGTGGTCGAGAACGGGGAGTGGTTGCGGTCGGTGGTGCAGGGATACTTCAACTATCATGCAGTTCCGGGAAACTTCGTAGCCCTGCGGACGTTCCAACGGGAGGTGGCTCGTATGTGGCTGGCGGCGCTCCGGCGTCGCAGCCAACGGGATCGCCACTCGTGGGAGCGGTTCCGTCCGGTCGTAGAGCGTTACCTGCCTTCACCGCGGATTCTGCATCCACTTCCCGGGGTTCGCTTCGACGCCATGCACCCGAGGTAAGAGCCGTATGCGCTAGAGTGCGCCCGTACGGATCCGTGCGGGGGG
>PMUN01000399.1 GCA_003166875.1 Bryobacterales bacterium
CCGTACGGATCCGTGCGGGGGGGCGTTCGGCAACGGACGTCCCTACCGCGACTGAACGCGAATAAGGCGTCAGCCTCTTAAATTTGCAAAAGCGTCTTCGATTTCTTTTTTCGCTTGTGGGCTTGGGACCGTGAGCGGCAGGCGCGGTGGACCACCGTAGTATCCGGCTAGATCCATGGCGTGCTTGAGACCTGGGACGCCGTACTTAGCAGTCACCAGATACGCTGCGTGGCCGATGCGATTCTGCCAATCGAGCGCAGCTTCCGGTTCGCGCGTTCGATGAGCTTCCCAAATAGAGATGGTCGCGTAAGGAGCTGCATTCGCAAACGCCAGAACCGCGCCTACTGCACCCACTGCCAATGTTGGAGCTAGCGTGGGAGCCGAGCCGGTGAGCACCTGGAATCCCTTCTTCACTTCACGGATCATCTGCAGCACTTTTTCCAGATTTCCCGAGCTTTCCTTGATGGCGATGATGTTGGGATGTTGCGATAGCTGGGCCACGGCTTCTGCCGGAATGTCGACGCCGGTGGTTTGCGGCCAGTTGTAGATGATCAGCGGGATTTTCGATTGGTCGGCTACGGCGCGGAAGTATAGCATCTGCGCCGGACCGTTATTGATCAGATTTTTGTAATAATGCGGCGTACGAACCATCGCCACTTTGTAGCCGATATCGGCAGCGCGATTCGAGAGCGCGACAGTTTCGCGCACGCTCTCAACGCCCGTGCCCGCGATCAGCAGCTTTTCCGGCGCGGCGAATTCCGCCGCCCATTCGAAAAGCTGGATTTTTTCCTCGGTGGTGAGCATGACGCTCTCGCCGGTGGATCCGCACACAACGTAACCAGCGAGACCTGTGACATTCCATTTCTCGATATTGTGCTGGAGCTTCACTTTCCACAATTCGCCTTCGTGATTGAAGGGAGTGGTGATGGGCGGGAAAATTCCGTGGAGCTTCATGGGGGAAAATGGGGCAGCCGGGAAAAGGCTGCCCCGAAGTAGCTAACCGTGTGACGGTACGTATCTGGCGATGAACGTGACCACGAGCGCATACAGCGCCAATGATTCAATCAGCACCAATCCGAGAATAAGAGCGAAGCGGATGCCGGCCTGGGCTCCGGGGTTTCGCGCCATGGCTTCAGCCGCGGATGCGGCAACTTTGCCTTGTCCCAGCCCGCAAAGGCCGGAAGCGATGCCCACCGCTAGATAGGCGAAGGGTAGATTAAGGTCGGTACCTCCGCCACCAGTTGGTTGCGCGAAGATCGGGCTGGCCAACAGCAGGAACGCTATCGTCAGGAAGATCATTTTGCGTGTCATGCGAGTGTTTCTCCTTCTAAAGAAATTGTTCGCGAGGAGGTGGTTCCCAATCTGTCCTGGGGGACGACGGGCTCACGCTCGGAACGGATAAAGCCATTAATGTTCTTGCGCAACTGCTCCACCCAAATAGATCATGGTGAGCAGCATGAAAATGAATGCTTGTAAGAGTGCGACAAAGACATGCAACCCCATGAAGGCGGCCGGGACTGCGAGGAATGTAAGCGAGAGGAAAGTCGCGGTAATTTTCTCGCCCGCGAACATGTTCGCGAAAAGACGGATGGTCAATGACAACGGCCGCGCGAAGTGGCTGATCAATTCGATGGGCACCATAACGATGAACAGAGCAGGCATGGGGCCAGCGAAGTGCACCAGATACCTACCGACACCCTGGGCTCGAAAGCCCATCCAATGGTAGTAGAGGAATACGCTGACGGCGAGACCTGCGGGCACTGCCGGCGTCATGGTTGGTGATTCGAAGCCGGGGATGACACCGATCAGGTTCATGAACAGAATAAAAATAAAAAGAGTGCCGAGGAACGGGACGTATTTGCTGGAGCCGTGATCGATGGCATCGTGCGCCTGCCCGGCCACAAAGTTATAGATTGATTCGAAGGTCATTTGCAACTTGCCGGGCTTATCTACCGATAGGCGTGCGCGCAAGAACGCAAAAAGAAACAAGATGATTGCGACAACCAGGATCTCGAAGACGATCCAGTTCGCCCAGGGGTGTGCGGGGTCGGCGGGCGGATGGCCGATCGCGGTGAGGAATGACGTGAGCGCGTTTCCCAGGTACTCGTTGAAGAGCCGCGTCAGCCAAAGCTGTGATTCATGTTCCATGGATAAGCTCGTAGACCAATTCGCAGGTAACCGCGGCACCGGGCAGCAAAAGACCCACCACTGCAGCCGCCTGATTGACCCCGGTAATTTTGATTATAACGTAGCCGACTGCGATTATCACCGCCATCCGAAGCGGGAGCAGCCAGGCTGAGCGGCGTACTTTCCCCGGCCCAATGGATTCGACCACGTGCTGCCAGCGCCAGAAGCTCAAGTAAGAAGTCGCCGCACCGACGAGGAATCCGCCACCAGCGCGAGGGCCTTGCCAGATGGCTAGAACGATAACCCCGACCGCACCGAGGACCAGGATCATCCCCCGGATGCGGCGAACCACTCTCTCATAAAACGCTTGGTCAATTTGGGGCATCGTCCTTGGTCAATTCGCGAATGACTTCAATGATGCCGGCGGCGACTCCAAGAAGCAGGAAGATGACCTTGAGGAAACCGGTTCCGAAAAGCTTGTCGAGCCCATATCCAATGCCGAAACCAACCAGAATACAGGCCGGGAGCAGGAAGGCAACATGATAGTATTTGCCGAGATCCCGGAAGAGATTGTCTTTAGGCATGCGCGGCTCGTTTGCGCTCCAGAAGAGCGGAGGCGTGCTCGGCAGTCTCTTTCACCAGGAAACCCATTTTGGGATGGCTGGGAACGATGTCGGGTTGGAGGCCGAATTCCTCTAGCGCCTCCGTGGTGGTGGGTCCGATGGAAGCGATCACCATGCGGCGTAGGCCGTTGTGGACGGCTTCTTGGGAGCCTGTTTCGGCGGCGATGCGGAACAGGTGCGTTAACTGGATGCTGGTGGTGAACATTGCGACATCAGCCTGACCTTCGGCGATGCGGCGGACCGCTTCGCGTAACGGCGCGGTGTCTTCTGGGAGATCCCATTGATAGACGCGGACGGCGGTGACCTCAGCGCCGCGTGCACGGAGTCCTGCGAGTAATTCGGGATTCGATTTGCCGTATTCCTGGATCGCGATTTTGCGCTCGGGTCGCGTTGCCGTGGCGGCCAGTAGTTCGCGCCACGTGTTTGGCTCGGGGACTGCGATGGTGACCGGAACCTGCATTTCGCGCAATACGGCGAGCGGTTTGGGGCCGCGCGCGATTACAGCGATCTTGCGCAGCGCTTCGGCGAAGGCGTGCGGTGGGTAGTGCGAGGCCAGCACTTTATCGAGCGCGCGCGTGCCCACGCCGGTCAGCAGGATCATCATGTCGAATTCGCCGCGGAAGAGGCGCTCGGCGAATGCGAATGCTTCGGGATTGTTTTCGATGGGGGCTTCGCGCATGGAGGGCGCGACGAACGGGTCGCCACCCTGGCGGCGAATGAGTTCGGCGATTTCTGTGGCGCGGCGGCTTTCGAACGAGAGGACGCGAAGGCCATCGAAGGGCATTAGTTTGAGGGTAGCGTAGCGCACGCACTCGTGCGTGCCGTGTNNCAGGAGTGCGTGCGCCACATCATGCTTTCGGGTGGGCTTTGTCGTAGACGGCCATCAAGTCTCTCAGCGAGACTTGGGTGTATTTTTGGGTGGTTGAGAGTTGGGAGTGGCCCAGCAATTCCTGGATGGCTCTTAGATCGGCGCCGTCGCTCAGCAGGTGGGTGGCGTAGGCGTGGCGCAGGCTGTGCGGGTGGATGGAAGAATCGCCGGTGATCATGCGCGCGTAGAACTTGACGATGCCGCGTGCGCCTCGATCGGTTAATCGCGCGCCGCGGTGGTTCAGGAATAGGGCGCCGCTCGAGCGGCCTTCCGCCAGATAACGCGAGATCGCGGCCGCGGCTTTTGTTCCGTAGGGGACCTGGCGCTCCTTACGGCCCTTGCCGCGTACGCGGATCCATCGTTCGGTGAAATCGAAATCTTCCAGGTTTAGTCCCACNNGGCCGCAGCCGTAAAGCAGTTCGAAAATGGCGAGATCGCGCGCCGGGTAGGGCCGCTCAAGTTTATCGGCCGCGACGCCTTCCACCAGAGTGTTGGTTTGTTCGGCGGTCATCACAACTGGAAGCGATTTGGGAGCTTTCGGCGTGCGCACTAACCGGGCTACGTTCGTGGCGATTACGCCTTCTCGAAGCAGAAATTTGAAAAGCGATCGCACGGCCGCCAGCTTGCGCCGCATGCTCACAGCCGTGAGATGTTGCGCGTGTAGATGCCCCAGCCACTCGCGGATCGCGAGCAGATCGATTTCTTCGACGGTGACCTTTTCTTTGATTGTGAAGTAATCGAGAAACTGGCCGAGGTCCGAGGCATAGTTTCGCAACGTATGCGCGGATGCGTTGGCGCGTTTCAGCTCGGCCAAATACTTTTCGATTTGAGCTCCCAGTTCAGGCATAGACGGAGCGGTACTGGTCGAGTTTTTCCAAAGCTCGCCGGCAGACTTCCGCATGACGGGCGCGCTTGTCGTGACGCAGGCGATGGCGCGTCTCTTCGTCGAGCGTAGGCAGGAGGTCGAATGTAATATTCGCAGGTTGGTAATCCGTGGGATCGGCTCCGGACACATAGGCGCACAGCGATCCGA
>PMUN01000247.1 GCA_003166875.1 Bryobacterales bacterium
CGCACTCTTGCGAACACAAGTGTGTTAAAAAATCCAGGCGTTCATACGAGTGCGTGCGCTACTTCAGCTTGGTAGTAGCCCAGGTCATTTGCATGCCCTCCGGGATGCGGAAATCGCGCCCTTCCATGAAGAAGGTGCTGACGCCCGGGACCTTAAAGGCAATCTCGGTCTCCGAGTGTGTGGTAATGAGATAGCCAGCCACGCCGGCCGTGTTCCGGTCCATGTTGTAGGTGCCGACACCTGGAGCGAGGCCTGGGACCGGCGCCGTCCCGAGCATCTGTCCAATGAACCTCGCGTGATGCCCCGCGAACTCTATGTCGGTGAATTCAAGACCGACCAGATAGTACGGGCGGGGGGCCAATTGTCGCTCCAGCCTTCGGATTCGGCCCAGTAGCAACGCGCCTTTAGGAATGAGATCAGCGCCGTGAGAACGGACCGGTGCCTCGATAATTGCCCGGATACTGTCGCCCACTGCCGCCGTCTTCGAATCAATCGCTTGAGCCATGCGGACAGAGATTTCTAACCCGGCGGGGATTTGGAGCTCCGTCACTGGTGACGCTGGCCTCTCGATCGACGCGGGCTTGTTGAACGACAGCTCGGCCGCCCCACTGAATTCGCGGCAGTGACTGAACTCGATTCGGTTGCGACTCTCCACGCCGCTCAGCTTAGTAGCCGATGTTTCCACGCTCTGCGGAAGCAGCAAATCTTGAGATCGCACGCGCATGCGGGAATAATCCACCCTTTCCTTGATGCTCGTGACACGAAGATCCGGCGGAATATCGTTGGCGACAGTTTCCAGGCGCAGCAACCCCAGGGTTTCCGCATCGGCCCAGAAGGATCCAGTCTCCGAGACGCGCCCGGCACGTCCTTCAATCTGCACGTCCCAACGGCTCAGGTTCAATGGAATTGTGTAATCCCAGCGGAGTGCGCGGTGTCCCAGAATTTCTTCCTCACCGTGCCACTTGACCGTGCTGACGTTATTGAGGAAAACACTCTTGAGGGTGGATCGAAAGCTGCCTGTTGAAATCATACCCGCGCCCACCATATCCGCAACGTCCCGGTCTTCGAATTCTTTGCCGCCAGGCCAGGAATAGAGCTCGCGATCTTTGACCACTGCGACCTCCACGTTCACGGTGTCGACGTGTTGGAAGCGCCGGCGCGCGTCCTTGCGCTCCTCCCGCTCGACGGTTTCCACGCAGGTGTAGTTGTCCAGCGTCTCGAGAGATTTCCCGATTTCGCGTCTGATCTGGGAGAGCTGGATGACGTCCTTCGGTAACTCAGACTGCGCGTCTAGGAGGACGGCGAAGATTAGAATGCCGAAAGCCCTCACACCAAAATTCTACTCCTGGCGCAGGGCGGACACCGGATTGATGCGGATGGCCCGCATCGCCGGAATACAACACGCCACGGCGGCAATCGCCAGAATCATCAGAAATACAGCGGCGTAGGTTACCGGATCGGTGGGCTCAACGCCGTATAGAATTTGTCCCAGCAGCCGCGCGACCATCAGCGCCAGGCCCAATCCAATAGCCGTTCCGGTCCCGATGAGCATCAGCGCGCGCCGTCCGATCATCCCGAGCACTTGCGCCTGGCTAGCGCCGATGGCCATCCGAATCCCGATCTCGCGCGTCCGCCGCGAGACCGCGTAAGCCATCACTCCGTAAATTCCGGTTGCCGCCAAAATCAGCGCCAGAAGGCCAAACGCACCCAAAGCCGATGCGGCCACGCGGGCAGGGAAGAGCGGCAGGTCGAGCTGTTGGGTCATGGTTCCCGTGGAAAACAGTGAGACGGTCGGGTCGAGATCGCGCACTGCATTGCGCAACAGTTGGACCGCTTGCGCCCCGTTCAACTGCGTGCGTGCCACCACCGACGCGTTGGCGCTGTACCAGATTTCGAGCGGTCTCCAAAAAGCAGGGCTCCGATTTTCCGTCAGCGAGATATATTTACCGTCCTCCGCCACGCCGACAATCTCGATGGGCTTCCCGTCCGGCGATAACATGAACCGCTTTCCGATCGGCTCGCCTCCATGTAGCAGTTTTTCGACAAATGCCTGGTTCACCACAGCTACTCGATTGCCCCCCTGCTTGTCCCGGGAATCGAACTCGCGTCCTTTTAGAAGCTTGGTTTCGAGGGTGCGGAAATAGTCGGGCGAGACTGAATAGTAATAGGCAAGTGGCGCCTCCGTGGCCTTAGGCTGGGGCTGGCCTTCAATGTACACGCTGTCCGAAGAACTGCTGAGCGAGAGCGGCAAAGCATCCACCAGCGCAGCCGATTGGATGCCGGGAATGGCCCGCACTTTTTCCAGTAACTGCCGCTCGAACGGCCGTCCGCGAGCCTCACTGTATCCCTGGATGTTGAGATCGAACGAAACGGTCACCGCGCCCTCCGGGTTGTATCCGATGGGTGCATGCAGCGCACGCTGCAGGCTGCGCACCACCAGCACTGAGCAGACCAGCAACAGCACCGACAAACCCACCTGGCTAGCCACCACGTAATCGCGCACATGCCAGCGACGCGATCGTTCAGCCGCCGCTTCGTTCTTCAAAGCCGAAACCAGATCAGTCTTGGTGGATTGCAAAGCCGGTAGCAGGCCGAACAATAATGTCGTCGTCACCGACATCAGCAGGGCGAACAGAAATACGCGCCAGTCCGTCGTGAAATTTGCAAATAGAGGGACGTCCATAGCCGGGCGCCAGGAGGATAGTGCATCCGTAATCCAAAGCACCAGCAGCGCGCCCCCTGCGCCGCCGGCGAGTGCGGCCACTAGATTTTCCGTGAGCAACTGGCGGATTAGCCGGCCACGCTCCGCGCCGATAGCCAAACGGATCGCCGTCTCCTTGCGCCGGTCCGACGCCCGCGCCAATAACATGCTGGCCAGGTTAGTGCAGGCCACCAACAGAACCAGGCAAGAGACGCCGAATAGTGCGGCTGCGAATCCCACCACCGCGCCGCGAAGGTAGTTGCCGGCCAGGCCTGGCGGCGTCAGCATGATCTTCATGCCGGCATCTTCCTTCGGATATTCTTCGGCCAGCTTGCGCGCGACGCTGTTCAAACCTGCTTGGCCCTGCGGCAACGTCACCCCAGACTTGAGACGCCCCACGATGAAAGTGTTCGAGACATCGCGCCGGTCCAGGTAACCACTCCCGCCCTCGAGTTCTTTCTGCATCATCAGCGGGAAGAAAACCTCGGGCGTGTAGAAAAGCTCGGTGCCGAAGAAGCCTTGCGGCGCGACACCCAGCACCGTGAAGTCCATGCTGTTGAATTTCACTTGGCGCCCCACCACGGAAGGATCGCCGCCGAACCTTTTCTGCCAGCAGCCATAGCTGATCACAGCCACAGGATGCCCACCCGGAACCCGATCGTCCTCAGGAAGCAGCAAACGCCCTCGCACCGGCTTCACGCCGAGCATGTTGAAATAATTGCCGGTCACCAGATAACCCCACAGCCGCTGGCTCGCGCCCGGCAGACCAAGACTCGCCGGGAGAATCCGATAGGCAGCTAATCCAGCGAGCACCGTATTTCGATCGCGCATGTCCCGGTAGTTGGGAACGCTGAGCGTTGGATACGTATTGCCGGCCATCGTCTCGTTGATTGCCACCAGTTCCGAGGAGCGCTCCACCGGCAGCGGCCGCAGCAAAACGGCGTTGATGACGCTGAAAATCGCAGTGTTGGCGCCGATCCCAAGAGCTAGCGTCAGTATCGCGACGATGGAGAAGCCAGGATTCTGGCGAAGGCGGCGCAAGGCCAGGCGGAGGTCAAGCAGTAGACGGCCCATGGAGAGCAAACGCAACAAAAGGGCAATTAGTTCGAACAAAATTAAGAAGTACCGGTCGCTTACGCTCGCGGTTCGGTAACGATCGTTTGTAGCTACTCAGAGACCGTCTGTC
>PMUN01000403.1 GCA_003166875.1 Bryobacterales bacterium
TGTGGAAGAGTCGCGGGCCGAAATAAAGCCCGATCGTCACGCTCCGTCGAGGATGCGGGTCCGAATCGTTGATTCCCGTGAATAAATAGTAACGACCACGGTCGCGGTTCGGATAGATGCGTACGTTACTGAACCGCGACCGTGAGGGAGTCGGTGCTTGGGCCGATTCATTCACAGCTTGGTGGTTGCCTGTCGTACCTTAAACGCGGGCGGCGGTGATTTCCGACGCGCGCTCGCGCCATTGCCGCGCGTCCGCGGGATTGCCCATGTGATCTTCCACTTCGGCGAGGATTTCGAATGCCTGCGCGAGTTGCGGCCCACCCTTGCGCTCCATAGCGCCGATAGCCTGCGTCAAGAGCTCGCGCGCAACGCCGATGCGTCCCGCCTTCACATAAAGAGCCGCCAGGCGCACTTGCGCATCCGCCGCTTCCTGGCGATTGCCTCCCACCTGGCGTTCCTTGAGCTTAAGCACCCGTTCGTATTCTCCAACGGCGCCTTCGACGTCGCCCGACTCTTCCAGCGACGCGGCCAGATGATACAGCGCTTGGGTTGATTCGTGCGAATCCGGCCCGGAGGCGACCCTGTGAATATCGAGCGCCCTTCGAAGGCAACGCTGCGCTTCTGCGTGTTCGCCGTTCTGGCGGGAAAGCATACCCAATTGAGCCAGGCTCTGCGCCGTGTGCTGATGATTGGGGCCAAAGGCTTGCTCGGAAAGAGTGGCGGCCTGCTGGAAAGCTGAAAAGGCTTCCCCCGTGCGTCCGCTATTTAGAAGAGCAGTCCCAAGCTTGCGCGAGCAATCCGCTAAGCGCGCGCGGTCAGGCGAGCTTTGAGCGGTTTCGATGGCCTCAATGGCTCGAACGGTTTGTTCTGCCTCGCTATACTTCTTCTGCTCCAGTTGAAGATCCACCAACGTTGCTAAGGCGCGTGATCGCATGGATAAATCATTGCCAGCCACGCCAATTCCCACTTGAACGTTCTGTTCTGCCTGCTCCCACTTCGCTTGATGGACCTGCGCGTTCACAAGCTGGAGCAAGAGATCAAGCTGTTTTCCGGATGTGTGACGGCGCTCGGCGAGTGCCAGAACCAGATGCTGTTCCGCATCCACCCAATTCCGCGCTGCCAGGTGCCGCTCGGCTTCAGTCAGATTCAAATTGCGTTTCCGGTGCCATTCCTTCGCCTGCGGCGTGACCCATGCGGCGAAGCGGATACCGAGCTTGAAAAGCCGAGTGACAATCATAAGGCTTGAAGCATAGATCGGCATTGGCGGATAAGGACTTTAAAAAGAGATCGGAACGCTGGAGTTTGCTATCGTTATCCCATGAGATTGCTCCTGGTGGGTCTGGCGGCCTCGGCTCTCGCTCTAGCGCAGCCGTCCGACGTTAAAACAGAGACGCTTTCGAACGGCATGAAGATCCTTATTCAAGAGGACCACAATATCCCCAACGTCGCGATGTATTTCTTCTATAAAATCGGGTCGCGCAACGAACATCCCGGCACCACCGGACTTTCCCACTTCTTTGAGCACATGATGTTCAACGGCGCGAAGAAATACGGGCCCGGCCAGTTCGATTTCCAGATGGAAAAGAACGGCGGCAATAACAACGCCTACACCACCGAGGACGACACCGTCTACACAGATTGGTTTCCCCGCACGGCGCTCGAGCTGATGATGGAAATGGAGGCGGACCGCATCCGCGACCTGGCCTTCGATCCAAAAATCATCGAGTCCGAGCGTGGCGTGGTTTATTCGGAACGCCGCAGCTCGGTGGACAACAGCAACTTCGGCATCCTCTTTGAGCAGCTCCACGCGGCAGCGTACACTGCGCATCCCTATCATTGGCCCGTCGTGGGTTGGCCATCCGATATCGAGTCCTGGACCATGGACGATCTCAAGAACCATTTCCGCATGGGCTATGCGCCCAATAATTGCGTGATGGTAGTGGTGGGCGATGTCTCGACGCCGGAAGTGATTTTGCTCGCGAAGAAATACATCGAGCCGATACCGAGCCAGGATCCGCCTCCGAAGGTGCGCACCAAGGAACCCGAACAGATCGGTGAGCGGCGCGTCACCGTGGTGAAGCCCGCACAGTTGCCAATCGAGATGGTGGCGTACCATGTTCCGGAGGCGAACAATCCGGATGACGCGGTGTTGGATGTGCTGGAAACTATCCTCAGCCGCGGCCAGAGTTCCCGCCTGTACAGCAGAATGGTGGATAAGGAACAACTGGTTCTTTCGGTGAATGCGAATCGCCAGACCACGTTCGATCCGGGATTGCTGATATTCGTCATGCAACCACGCAGCGGCGTTGAGCCGGCGCGCGCGGAAAAGGTCCTGTTTGAAGAATTGAACCGCTTAAGCAGCCAGCCGGTGCCGGATCAGGAGTTGCGCAAAGCCAAGAATCAATTGCTGGCCAGCCACTACCGGGAGTTGAAAACCATTGCCGGAAGAGCCAATCTGCTGGGCGAGTACGAAGTTTTCTACGGCGACTATCGCAAGCTGTACTCGGTGGAACAAACCTACGAAGCAGTGACTCCGGCAGATATCCAGCGTGTCGCCCGCCAGTATCTCACCGAGAAGAATCGGACCGTCGCGACGTTGATTCCTGAAGCACGGACCAAGGAGAAACAGCAATGATGGTGCGATGGAGTCTGATCGCCCTGGTTTCGTGCGCAAGCCTGTTCGGCCAGCTCAAGCTGCCGCCTTATTCGAGGACCGTGCTGCCGAACGGGGTGGTGGTGGATCTGCTACCCCGAACGGGCGTGCCGCTGGTGGGGTTCCGGATTCTGGTGAAGGGCGGCGTGGAAGCGGAGCCTGCGAACCTGGCCGGACTCGCCAGTGTGACTGCGCAACTGCTGCGCAAAGGCACCAGTAAACGATCCGCAGATCAGTTTTCCGAGGAGCTGGATTTTCTGGGCGGCACATTTCAAAGTGGCGATTCTCCGCAATCGTCAGTCACCACCATCTCCGGCGAGTTTTTGAAAAAAGATTTGGACCGCGGCCTGGATTTGATGACGGACGCAGTGCTGCACCCGACGTTTCCTGAAGCTGAAGTGCGCAAAGCGCTATCGCAACGCGTGGACGCGGCCAAGGCCATGAAGGACAATCCGCAGGGAGCGATCAGCGCCTATTTCGCCGCCTATTTCTTCGGACCAAATCATCCTTACGGACATCCGCCGGATGAGATTACGCTAGGCCGCATCCAACGCCAGGAGATTGTCGATTTTCATGACCGCGTTTACTGCGCTAAGAATATGGTCGTGATTGTCACCGGCGATTTTGATCCCGAGAGCGCCGCGGGAAAGATCAGGGAAGCCTTCGCGGGCGTCGCACCGGGCCAGGCATTTGAATGGACCAAGACCGCTCGGCCCAATGCGCCATCCAATTTGCTGTTGATCGATAAACCCGATGCCACGCAGACCTATTTTTACATCGCTCAGCCAGGCATCGACCGCAAGAATCCCGATCGCGTCAAGCTGTTGCTCATCAACACGCTGTTCGGAGGGCGATTCACATCTATGCTGAACGAAGCGTTGCGCGTGAACAGCGGTCTTTCCTACGGCGCCAATTGCTTGCTGCAGCGCGTGCGATTACCGGGCGGGATCATAATTACCACCTACACCAAAACGGAGACCACTGAAAAAGCCATCGACATGGCCGTGGATGTTCTGAAGCAACTTTCGGAGAAGGGAATTACGGCTGAGCAGTTGGCTTCGGTAAAGGCCTACATAAAAGGAACATTCCCGACTCAGCAACTCGAGACCACCGATCAACTGTCCAACGTTCTAGCGGATATGGAGCTGTATGGGTTGGGCAAAGACGAAGTGGACGATTTTTTCTCTCGCATCGATTCGGCCAGCCTGGATGACATCAACGCAACCGCGCGGAAATATTACAAGCCGGACCATCTGACGTTCGTTTTGTTGGGCAACGCCGCGAAGATCCGCCAGGTGGCGGCGAAGTACGCACCGAAGGTTACTGAGGTATCGGTCAACAAGCCAGGTTTTGGCGCCGAGTAGCGTTTTGTGGCGCACGCACTCTTGCGTGCCGTCTCGACACTCGTGTCGAGACCTTGAATCCTAATGAAATGCGTCGCCTCTGGCCAACATTCCGAGAATCATATGCATGCGTCTCCGCCTGGTTTCCGGCTTCTTTGCCGTTTGCAAGCGATACGAAATGGCGTAGAGGTTCGCTTTGTTGAGTGAATCGAAGAACGCTTTGGCTTTCGCATCTTTGCCTAAAGCGGCCAGAAAGTCATCGGGAATGGCCGAGTTGCTCGGCGAATCGTAGGCAGCTTTCCAGCGGCCGTCTTTTTTCGCGGCATCCACTTCAGCGTGGCCGGGCGGTTTCATCCGGCCGGCCTTGATCAATCGCTCAGCGTGCCCGGTGTTGATCCTGGACCAGCCGCTCCNNCCAAAACAAATCGCCTCATCCAGCGCTTCCGCGTAAGTGATGGACGCAGTGTCGGAGTTCTTCTTGAAAATGCGGAGCCAGATGCCCTCTGAAGCGTCATGATTCCCGGCCAGCCATTTTCGAAACTCCGACGACGAGCGAAAGCTGATAATCATGAGTCGCCTCCCAGTTGTTGCAATGCCCAGCGGGCGTGTTCCGCCACCATCTCATTCGGAAACTGGGCCAGCTCTTCCAGCGGCTCGCGGAATTTCGCCTGCCCGCTGTTGCCCATCGCGATGGCGACGTTGCGCAGAAATCCTGCATACTTGGCGCGCTGGACCGGGCTCGCGCGGAAAACCTCGCGAAATTCGTCTTCGCTCAAGCGGCCAAGATCCTCGAGCGCCGGCGCGAAATGGCGCGGCTCAAAGGCAGGCTCGCGGGCTACGGGCGCCTGCCGATTCCAAGGACACACGTCCTGACAGATGTCGCAGCCGAAAATATGCCGGCCGATGCCAGCTCGCATCTCTTCAGGCACCGAACCATGCAGCTCAATGGTGAAGTAAGGAATGCAGCGCCGCGCATCCACCTGATAGCCTTCGCGCGGGATCGCCTGCGTGGGGCAAGCATCGATGCAACGCGTGCAGGTGCCGCAACGATCGGGCGGAGGCGAATCCGCTTCGATCTCGAGCGACGTCAGGATCTCGCCTAGAAAAAACCACGAGCCCATCTCTTGATTGATCAAACAGGTATTCTTGCCGATCCAACCTAGTCCAGCCTCTCGCGCATAAGAGCGCTCCAGCAGCGGCGCCGTGTCCACGCAAATCTTCCACTCGTGCGCAGCCCCAAGTTTTTCCACCAGCTTCTCGAGACCTGCGCGGACCACCTGGTGGTAATCGTCGCCCCAGGCGTAACGGGAGATCCATGCGGACTCAGGATCGCTCAGTTCCGTGGAGCGGGGCTCGGGCCCGTTGTACAACTTTCCAACCGAGATGATGGATCGGGCGGATGGTAGCAGTAATCGTGGATCGCTCCGAATGTTGGCCCGGTAGTCCGTCAAATATCCCATGGCGCCTGCCATCCCTTGTTGCACCCAGTCAAGATACCGGGCGGCATCTTCGGCCAGCGGCAAGGCGCGAGCGATGCCGGCTAGTTCAAAGCCACAATCGCGCGCCAACCTTCGGACCTGGTCCCCTTGCACGCTATCATCATGACATAAGCCTAACGTTTTCAATCGTGACCGGGGAATTGTAAGGCTCCGTTCGATGGGCGATATCCCCGTCGAGTGAAGAAAACGGGCACTTTAACGCAATCGTGTAGCCTCCTTAATGAAGTTTGGCTTATACTTTCTTCAATGCACAAGCCCATAAAGTACGCCGAAAAAGTAGTAACCAAAGCGGCCGGCGCGGCCTGGGTTGTCTTCGATAAACTCAATCAAATCAGTCAGAACCCGTCCTTCAAACCCAAGTGGTCGGACAAGCCTCTGCTCAAGAGCTACGAGAAGCAGAAGCCGCCATTGGGCTGGCCCCGCGAGACCGATTCTTTGTGTCCCCGCTGCGTCCCTGAGATCCGGCAGCAGATTGTGGATGGCAAGCTGCCGCACGAGATTCTGCTGAACGAAAAAGTCGGCGAAATCAAAGCCACCATCATTGAGCGCGATGGCAAGATCCTGATGGTGAAGGATTGCCCCAAGCACGGTCACTTTGAAGACGTGATGGCCATCGATACGGATTTCTTCAAGCATCTTGAAGACGTTTTCCCGGGCCGCGACATTCGCGCGCACAACGACGAAAAGCTGCACAACCACGGCACCAGCACCATCAAACACGGCCGCGGCTCAGTACTGACCATCGACCTCACCAATCGCTGCAACATGATGTGCGATCCNNCGCGCCGGCAGATGTCGGTGCAATTCTCGGGCGGCGAGCCAACAATTTCGCCGTACTTTCTGGATGCGGTCCGTTATGCGCGCAAGGTTGGTTACAACAGCGTTCAGGCGGCCACCAACGGCATCG
>PMUN01000337.1 GCA_003166875.1 Bryobacterales bacterium
TCGAAGCCAAGCTCGGCATCGGATAAACTGGGCCGAATCCCGTCTGAGAGAATTTGCCACTCGCAGTACAATATATTCAGTGACGGACATCCAGCTCTATCTCGCCATCGGGATACCGACTTTCGCCGTACTGATCGGGATCTTAACGAACGTCGTTCATCACGCCTCCACGAATGCCCGATTCAACAGCGTTGATGCAAGGTTCAGTAGCCTTGACGCGCGCTTTAATAGCTTAGACGTCAAGTTCGACACCCTCACCGGCAAAGTCATTGATGTCGATAATCGCGTCACCCGCATCGAAGCCAAGCTCGGCATCGGCTGAAGCTTGCGCCTCCAGCGCGGCTCTGGCAACCACTCTGGGTTGAATTGTGTTAACAATGAGTCGCGGTGCGTGTGAAGCCCCCGGAAACGTGAGGTAAAGACGTATGAAGCTCATATTTCTCCTATTGGTTCTTTCCCTGAAATTTCTGCAAGCCGAGACGGCATCCGGCCAAATGTTTGTGCAGGCGACCAAGGACGGCGATCTGAAAACCATCGAGACGCTCCTTTCAGTCGGCTTTAATCCCAACCAGTCAGTCCACGGGTACACACCGCTCTGGTTTGCCATCCAGTCTAATCGCGCGGACGTGGTCGATCTGCTGCTTGCCGGCCATGCGGATCCCAACGCACTGCTAATGACCGGAGGAGGTCTCACTCAATACGGCGGGAACGCGACGCCACTTGACCTCGCCGTCTTACTCGGCAACCAACGTCTAGCTTCGAAATTGATCTCGGCGGGCGCGCGCGTCGACGCGAAAGGGCCATCCGGGCGTACGGCGCTGTATGAGGCGGTAACAGACGCTCATCTGGACCTATCCGATTCCTTATCGAGAAGGGCGCGGATGTGAATGTTCGCGACATCGAAGGAGCCAGCCCATTGGATGATGCCGTCTGGAATGGTTCTCTCGACAGTGTCGCCATTCTGCTGGCGCATGGCGCTCGCCTGAATGAACCGGAGACCCAAACCGGCGCCAGGCCTATCAACGAAGCTGCCTTCATGGGCCGGACCAAAGTTGTTCAATATCTGGTTCAGTTCCATCCGGACCTTGGAATTCCGGACAAAAAAGGCTACCGCCCTTTGGACAATGCAATACGAATGGGGAAAGAAGATTCCGCCGTGCTGTTGCTGGAGGCTGAACCCAAAGATCGCGAGACGCCCGAATTCTTCGGAAAAAGCATGAACGCTGCCATCAAAAAAAGTGAGCCAGCTCTGATAGAGGCTCTACTTCGACACGGAGCTGGCGCGAACGATCCTTTACCATCCGGCTCAACACCTCTCGACGTGGCCGCTTCTGCGGGAGCCAATAAGGTTGTGAAAGTTCTATTGGACGCGCGCGCCGATCCGAACATAAGCGGCCCGAACGGAACCAGCCCGCTGGAGGACGCCTCGCTCAAAGGGTTCGACTCGATTGTCAGCATGCTGCTCGACCACGGTGCTCTGGTGAATCGGTTAAACAGCGGCTCGGGGACGACAGCTCTCTATGCGGCCGCATCTTTCGGGAAGGGCGAGGTAGTAAAGCTGCTGCTGGAGCGGGGAGCGAATCCAACTTTGTGCGGCAACAATCGCAAAACTCCTTACCAGGCTGCTCTCGAGAACGGCTACAGCGAAGTGGCAACCCAAATTCAAAATCACGGCGGCGCAAAAAGTTGTGAGCAGTAGAGTCCTGCTATTCAGACGTCATCGGGTGCGCGACATAAAAGTGGAAAAGCTGGCGTGATGTGGGGCAGGCTGGCAGCCTGCGCGGCGGTTGGCTACCGCCGCAGTGTGGTGCAAGCACGGGCAGTTGGCCGATTGAGTACCGACCGCAGCTTACCAAGCTGCCCCACGTCGTCCCCAGCCTTGTGTACACCTACGCTCAGGTTCCAGCCGTTTTCCTAATGAATCGCTTTGGCCTCCACTTTTATGTCGCACACCAGAGGTCCATCGCTCACTGGTAAATGATCTATTGCCAACTTTCGGCGAAGAAAGACTCGGTACAGCCTTCCGCCTTTCGGCATTGCCGTATTTGAAGGCGCATTGGAAGGCCTACTCATCGCCGAAGCCGAGTTCGATTCCCCAGCTGCTGCTGATAGCTTGACGCTTCCTTCTTTCACTTTCCACGAAGTCCGGCGTGACGCGCAGACAAGCTGACCCTCCGTGAAGCGATTGTCGACCCAATACTTCGATGGTACATTTTCCTACTCACAGACAATATGATTCTCTTCGCACCAGTCAAGCGCGATCTGCTTCAGGGCCTCCGTGCGGAATGCGTACCAGGCTGCTTCAATGCCGTCCCGCCGAATGACGTACTTGAAATTCCGAAATGCCCCGGCGCCGTGGATGGCGTGCAGAAGATCCGCCCGAGTTCTAGCGGCCCCCACCGAGTGCGAGAACTCCTCCATAATCGCCCATTCGTGAACGTCGAACTTAGAGGGAAGCTTCAGAAAGCGGTCCGAAAAAACAATCCGCTTTGCAGTCTCCCATTCCTGTTTCTGCCATTCAGGAAGATCCATATCCTCGTCGTCGTCGGACTCCTCTGCCTCACGCAGAAGATCGATGGAAACGGTTTCCACTTGGCCCGTGTCGCGATCCAGGAACGAGGAAGACTCGTCGAATTGTATCTCTAGAGCCTCGACGATGTCTTTTAGGCGAGCAGTCGCGGGCATGGCTTCGAGACCATAATACCCTCGTGACAACCCTGGGGTGAATTGCGTGGTAATAATGAGTCATGGTACGCCTGGATTCAATACTCAGTTCCTGGAAGTCCGTTCGCGAAGACACTGCGCAGGCAGTGGACGATTTCGCCCCTTATAAACTGGATTTCAAACCCTGCGCCGATTTGATGACTTTCGGCGACACCGCCCGGCACATTCTGGACGCCGGTTATGGCCTCACCGGTCTGCTGCTCGCTGGGGAAGAGGACCTTGCCTCACCGCAATTTAGGGAAAACATCGGAAAGGTCGTAGCCGAGTTGCCAAAAACGGAAGACGCGCCCGCGCTGGCTCGCGAACTCCGATCCGCAATGGAACTTCGCGCGGCACAGCTGGCCGCCAAACCAGCCGAGTTTTACGCCGGCGAAATCATCCGCATGGACGGTCAGCGCGTTACGCGCCTCGAGATGCTCCAGCTCATCAAAGAGCACGAGCTCACCCACCGCCAGCAGCTTTTCATGTATCTTCGATTGAATGGCGTTGTGCCGCCCACTACCCGGCGGCGGCAAGCCAAGGCGAAAGCGTAGCGCATCGGCGCGAATTCTTGTATAAGGGAACTGTGCCTTGGAGGAATCTTAAATGGTCAACTGTCCAAACTGCGAAGCCGTAATCGACCTGGACGTGGAAGAGCTGGACGAAGGAGACACGCTGACCTGCGACGAGTGCGGAGCCGATCTCAGCGTGACCGGCCTGGATCCTTTGGAACTCGAAACGAGCGAGGATGAGGACGAGGATGAAGAGGAGGAAGACGACGAAGACGTAGACTACGACGAGGAGGAGGACGAAGATGAGGAGGAGGAAAAGGAAGAAGAGGAGTATTAGCCTCCTGATCCTAGCCGCCGTCTTCGCTTTTCCGGCCCTGGGAGACAAAAAGAAGGCCGTGGAGCCGTATTTCCTGGTGGCCGGCACGGTTTTCCGCGAAAGCGGATTCTCTCTGCCCAATGCGGATGTGGTCGTGATTCCCGATCCTCCGCCCGACATGCCGCGGCCAAAGGTCAAGAAGCTGCAAACCGTCTCCGACTCCCAAGGCGAGTTCGCGTTCCGGCTTCCCACCGATAGCATGCGTTACATCATCAGAGTGAGCGCCAAGGGCTTCCGGAACGAACAGAAATCCGTGACGGTAGAAGGCCAAGAGGGCCGGCTGGACGTAGCATTTCAACTTCATGAGGAATCCAAATAAACGGAACTCCTTGTGAGCAAACCGGTCTCCGGCGCTGTTTGTTTAATAGCCGCGCTTCTGAGCTGCGTTCTGCCCGGCCAGGATCGGCGATCCAATCAAGACATCGGCCCGCGATCGGTCGAAGGCGTAGTGACCGATGCGTCCGGCAAGCCTGTAGACAAGGCAGTAGTGCAATTGAAGGACACCAAGTCGCTGCAGATCCGATCGTTCATCACCAACCCGGACGGCCGCTACCACTTCGCCGGACTCAGCCCAAACGTCGAATACCAGCTAAAAGCGGTATTCCAAGGTGCTTCGAGCAGTAAGAAGACGCTCAGCGTCTTCAATAGCAAGAAGCTAGTCACCATTAATCTCAAACTGAAGAAATCGGCCAACCAACCGCCAGCCCCCAGCCCCTAGCCCCCAGTCCCCAGCGCGCCCCGCGCTACAATAAGAAGCTCATGTCCCAACTGCTCGCCGGCAAGACCGCGCTGGTGCTGGGTGTGGCCAATCGCTGGAGCTTGGCCTACGCCATCGCCCAGGCCTTCGCGCGCGAAGGCGCCAAGCTGATTCTGACCTATCAGGGTGACCGTCAGAAGCTTACCGTGGAGGAAATGGCCGCTGATCTCAAGGCCCATCGGGCTCTCCCCTGCGACGTAACCAAAGACGACGACCTTGCTCAGCTCACTAATGAACTAAAGCACGACGGAACGGTTTTGAACAGTGTCGTCCACAGCATCGCCTTCGGCGACTTGAGCCGTCCGTTGGCCGAGACTTCCCGGGGCAGCTTCGCCCAGGCGCTGGATATCAGCGCGTATTCGTTAGTAGCCGTCGCCCATCAAACCGCGCCTTTCATGGCCGGCGGTGGGTCAATCCTAACGTTGACCTACTTGGGCGCCACTCGCGTGGTGGAGAATTACAACGTCATGGGAGTGGCCAAAGCGGCTTTGGAAGCCAGCGTGCGGTACCTGGCGAGCGACCTGGGGCCGTCCAATATTCGGGTGAATGCAATTTCGGCCGGCGCGGTCAAAACGGTGTCCGCGCGCGGCGTTCGCGATTTTTCAAAGATGCTGGAAGCCGCGGCTCATGTGGCCCCTTTGCGGCGGAATACCGACCCGGCGGAAGTGGCGGATGCTGCTGTTTTTCTCGCGAGCGATCTGGGACGCGGCGTGACCGGAAATATCCTTTTTGTCGACGCCGGCATGCAGATCATGGGCTTCGCCCGCTCCGAGCAATGCTGAATCGTTACCCAGCGGTCGCTTACGCTCGGGGTTCGGAAAGATGCTCTATGTTTAGAGAGTGTTACCGAACCGCGACCGTGAGGGAGTCGGTGCCTGCGCCGTTTTTTTCAAAGCTTCTGAGGGAGTGGTTTTTGAGCTCCTCCCGGACGCACGGGATTGACAATCGTCAAAGCCATTTTTTAACATGGGATTTCTATAGCCCGTTCAGAAACCGCCCCGGGAGAGGCCATTCCGAACGGTGATCGCAGTTCCCCGAGTCTATCTATGATTACGGTTAAGAACCTTTCGAAGAGATACGCCCGTACAGTCGCGGTGGATCACATATCATTTGAAATTCAGAAGGGGCAGGTCGTGGGTTTCCTAGGTCCCAACGGGGCGGGGAAGACCACCACCATGCGCATCCTTACCTGCTTCCTTCCGCCTACGGATGGCAGCGCCAATGTCGCCGGCTTCGACGTACTGGAACAGCCCATGGAAGTGAAAAGGCGCATTGGCTACCTTCCCGAGACGCCGCCGTTGTACCCGGAAATGGAGGTTGAGGAGTATCTCACCTTCGTCGGCAAACTGAAGGGCATGTCCGGCCCGAGCCTGGCTGTCCGCGTGGGCGAAGTTTGCGAGCGATGCGCCGTCGCTGACGTACGGAAAAAGCTGATCTCCAAGCTTTCGAAAGGCTACCGCCAGCGCGTTGGATTGGCTCAGGCCATCATTCACAACCCCGATGTCCTGATCCTGGACGAACCCACCGCCGGGCTTGATCCTAAGCAAATCATCGAAACCCGCGATCTGATCCACAGCCTGGCGGGCAATCACACCATCATTCTCAGCACCCACATTCTGCCTGAAGTGGAACACATCTGCGAGCGGGTGATCATCATCAATAAAGGAAAAGTGGTGGCCACCGATTCTGTGCAGAACCTGCAGAATCGAGCGCGCGGCGCCGAATCCGTCGTCCTCGAAATCGAGGGCCGCGACGGCGAGCTGGATTCCAAGATTATCCAGCAGCGCCTCGAGATGGTTTCGGGCGTCAGCCGTGTGGTGTTCAAGGAAACGCGCAGTAACCGTTCCTTGTTCGAAGTGGAAAGCCTCAAAGATCGCTTCATCCGCGGAGATCTGGCACGTGCCGTAGTCGAGGCCGGTTGGAATTTGAACGAGCTGCGCCCCTCTGCCATGAGCCTGGAAGAAATCTTCCTGCAACTAACGGGCGCCGAAAAAATCGAGCCGGCCGCCCCTGCCGTCGAAGAAGCCGCTGCTCCGGTTGCCCAAGGGGAAAATTAATGAGAAACATTCTGATTATCTGCAAGAAAGAACTTAGCAGTTACTTCGTTTCGCCCATCGCGTATCTGTTGCTCACTATGTTCGCGCTGATTTTCGGATTTTTCTTCTGGAACTCAGTGGGTTACTTCAACATGATGGGCCTGGAATCGCAGATGCGCGGCCAGGGCTTCCCCATGAGCGTGAATGAGTATGTCATCCGCCCATTGCTCTCGAACGTCAGCGTCATTGGCCTGTTTTTCATTCCCATGATCACCATGCGGTTGTTCGCCGAAGAGAAGCGAACCGGAACCATTGAACTACTGGCCACGTCCCCCATTCGCGATATCGAAGTGATCATCGGCAAGTGGCTGGCCGCGCTAATTCTGTATGTCGTGATGCTGGCATTCACCGCCGTCAATTTCGCGTTTTTGTTCAAGTACGGCAATCCGGATTGGAGGCCGCTCGCCATCGGCTATCTGGGCCTGCTGCTGCAAGCCGGAGGGCTGCTCGCGGTGGGTACGTTCATTTCCACGCTGACCAAGAATCAGATCATCGCCGGCGCCGCAACATTTGGAGTCTGCCTGATGCTGTGGGTGATGGAATGGGTGGCCGGATACGAAACCGCCCCCTGGGCTAAAGTGCTGGCTTATATGTCGGTGATTACCCATTTTGAATCATTCGCTAAAGGCGTCCTCGATTCCAAAGACGCCTTGTATTATGTCTCGCTGATCTTCCTGGGGCTGTTTCTAACGTCCCGCTCCATGGAATCTCTGCGATGGAGGTCGTAAGTGAATACCGAGTGGCTAAAAGCTAGACAAACCAAATACGCGGCCTACGCGACTACGTACATCATTGTCATCCTGGCGGTGCTGGTGGTGGCCAACTTCCTGGCCAACCGCTACAACAAGACGTTCGACGCTACCGCCAACAAGCGCTACAGCCTTTCCGATCAGACCAAAAAGATCGCTCACGATCTGAAGTCGGATATCACCATCCAATACTTCGACAAACCGAGCGGAATGCAGGCCGGCAAGGATCTGCTGGATCGCTACGCTCTGCTGTCCTCCAAGATTCACGTCGAGTACATCGATTATTTGAAGAAGCCGCAACTGGCGCGCGCGGACAATATCACACGGGAAGGCGAAGCCATCGTCTCCAACGGCGTGAAAAAGGAAGAAGCCAAAACCTTCGACGAGGAGGGCATCACCGGCGCGCTGATCCGAACACTCAAAGGCGGCGAGCGCACTGTTTGCGTGGCTACGGGAAGCGGCGAGCATCGCCTGGAAGATTCCACCTCTGATGGCATGAGCGAATTTCAGACCTCCGTCCAAAAAGACAATTACAAGGTCAAGAGCATCAATTTGCTCGAAAAAGCGGAAGTTCCACCCGATTGCACCACGCTGGTGATTGCGGGGCCGACAGGCGATTATGTACAGCCCGCCGTGGATGCAATCAAGAAATACGTTGAGGGTGGCGGCCGCGCCCTGATTATGCTCGATCCTCCTCTCAAGGTTGGCCGCAGGGAGATTGGCGATAATGACGCGCTCCTCACTTTACTGAGTAGCTGGGGTGTAACGGCGGACAAGGATCTCATTCTCGACGAGAATATCCTGGGGCAGCTGTACGGATTAGGGCCGGAAGTCCCTGTTATCTCAAGCTACGAATCTCATCCTATTGTCAGCGAATTGGCTAATAGCCAGACTGCCTTTCCGGTGTCGCGATCGCTGGACACCAAGAACGGCGACAAGACCACCATCACTAAGCTGTTTTCTACATCAAAAAATAGCTTCGCCACCACTACGCTGAACGCGCCGGAAATTCGAATTGATCCTAACAAGGACAAGCACGGACCGTTCGCGCTGGCCGCTGCCGGCTCTTACAGCACCGGCAAGGAAAACAGTCAGGGCCGCTTCGTCGTGGTAGGGAATTCCCGTTGGGCCGCCAACAATTTCCTGCGGTTCAACGGCAACAAGAACCTGCTTTTGAATATGCTGAACTGGCTCTCTTCCGACGAAGATCTCATTTCCATCCGGCCCAAGGAGCCGGAGGATCGCCGCATCAGTTTAACGCGTGCGCAGTTCCTCATGCTTCGAACGGTCAGCCAGTTTATGCTGCCGCTCATCGTCGTCATTGGCGGTGTGATGGTTTGGTGGAAGAGAAGATAGTATGCGGTTGCGCGGTTTGATGCTCGGTACGTTGGTCCTGCTGGCTTTGGCGGCGGGCGTCTATTTTTCAAACAAGCAGAAAGCCGCGGAGGCAGCCAAGCCGCCCACCGACGCCCCGCCCAAGATCTTGACTCTTCCGGAGCGCGACATCGCCAAGATCGCGCTCAAGAAGCATGATGCCGACGAGATCATTCTCGAAAAGAACACGGCTGGAAAATGGCAAATCACCTTTCCCAAACCGTATGGAGCCGATCAGGAGGCTGCCAACCAACTTTCCAGCTCCGTTGGCACCCTCACTTCCGACAAGCTGATCGAAGACAAAGCCGCCGACCTTTCGGGCTACGGCCTGAAAGCGCCCAACATTGAAATCGACGTCACTACCACGAAGGGCGCCACCAAGAGGCTTCGCATCGGCGATGATGCGCCGGCCAATGGCGGCACCTACGTCTCGCTGGACGGTGACCCCCGCGTCTTCACTGTCTCCAGTTACAACAAGACCAGCCTCGACAAATCGCTCAACGATCTTCGCGACAAGCGTCTTCTCACTTTCGAGCAGGATAAACTCAGCCGCGTGGAACTGATCGCAAAGAAACAGGACATCGAGTTCGGGCGCGACAAGGATCAATGGCAGATTGTGAAGCCCAAGCCCCTTCGAGCCGACGGTTTTCAGGTGGAAGAGCTGATCCGCAAGGTCAAGGATGCCAAGATGGACCTGACCGTTTCTGAAGAGGACGCGAAAAAAGCCGCGTCAACATTCAACTCCGGAACGCCCGTCGCCACCGTAAAGATGACTGATCCGTCGGGAACCCAGCAACTCGAAGTTCGCAAGGTCAAAGACGATTATTACGCGAAGTCGAGCGCCGTAGATGGTGTTCACAAGGTAGCGAGCGATCTCGCCACCAGTCTCGACAAAAGCGTGGACGACTTCCGGAACAAGAAACTCTTCGACTTCGGTTTCAACGATCCGAACAAGATTGAAATGCACGACAACGGCAAAACATACGCCTTTGAGAAAAAGGGCGAAGATTGGCTCTCAAGCGGCAAGAAGATGGACAGCACCAGCGTCCAGTCTTTTGTGGACAAGCTGCGGGACTTAGCGTCCACCAAATTTATCGATTCGGGCACCTTTGGCGCCCAGACGATGGACATCAGCGTTACTTCCAACGACGGCAAAAGGGTCGAGAAAGTATTAATCTCTAAGCAGGGTAGTGATTATATTGCGAAGCGGGACAATGAACCTGCCCTCTATGGAACGGATGCCAAAACCGTTGACGATCTTTCCAAAGCCGCCGGCGATGTCAAGGAAGCCCAACCGCCGAAGAAAAAGTAATCCAATCGCGATGGGTAAATGACCGGCCTCCTCACCGACCTCTATCAGCTCACCATGTCGGCCGGCTATTTCGAGGCCGGCAAAGCGGAGGAAATCGCCACCTTCGAATTATTCTTCCGTCACCTGCCGCGCTACCGCAATTTCGTTTTGGCAGCCGGCCTCGAGCAAGTAGTCGAGTATCTGGCCAAACTAAATTTCACTGAAGAAGAAATCCGATATCTGAAATCGCTGCCGCAGTTCAAGGGCGTCCCTGAGGAGTTCTTCGACGCCCTGCGCAAGCTTCGCTTCACCGGCGATCTTTTTGCGATGCGCGAAGGCACGCCGGTTTTCGCGGGCGAGCCATTCCTCACTGTTCGCGCGCCGCTGCTCGAAGCGCAAATCGTCGAGACCTATCTACTCGCCAGCATCGGTTTCCAATCGCTGATCGCCACCAAGGCGGCTCGGATGGTAGAAGTCGCGGGCGGGCGCGCCGTGGTTGATTTCGGTACTCGCCGCGCCCATTCACCCGAAGCCGGCGTGCTGGCCGGCCGGGCCGCCTACATCGGAGGCTGTGTAGGCACCAGCAACACCGAAACCGGCTTCCGCTACGGCATCCCTGTTTTTGGAACAGCCGCGCACTCCTGGATTCAGGCCTTCGCCACCGAGCGCGAAGCCTATGAGCGCCTGCAAAAATTGTTGGGTGAAGCAACAGTATATTTGATCGACACCTACGACACGATAGCCGGCGCCAAGCTGGCTGCTTCGCTCGGAAGACCGCTGTGGGGCGTTCGCCTGGATAGCGGAAACCTCGTCGAGCTTTCTCGCGCAGTTCGCAAGATCCTGGATGACGCGGGCATGCAGGACGTGAAAATCATGGCCACCAGCGATCTGAATGAATACAAGATCCTGGAATTCGCAGCCGCCCGCGCGCCCATCGACGCTTTTGGAGTGGGGACCGACCTGGCCACTTCCACCGATTCGCCCAACCTCGGCGTAGTCTATAAACTTGTGGAACTCAACGGCCGTTCCACAGCGAAATTCAGCGAGGACAAACACACGCTCCCCGGCGCCAAACAGGTGTTTCGATTCGACAGCTACGATTGCGTGGCCTGTTCCTGGGAGTGCATGGGCTGCGAGCCGGGCGAAGGCGAAGCGCGCGCGCTGCTGCGTCCCGTGCTGCTGGGCGGCAAGCTGGTGGAACCGCTGCCCGCGGTAACCGCGGCCCGTCAATACGCCGCCGATTCCATCCAGCGGTTGCCCACCGCGATTCGCAGCCTGTTCGACACCGATCAAAAATATCGCGTCGAGCACAGCGCAGAGCTGGTGGCGCTTTACGAGAAGGTGCAAAGTGAAAACGGTCTTCTTCGACATCGACACGCAGATTGACTTCCTGTATCCCGCCGGCGCGTTGTACGTGCCCGGCGCGGAGCGGATAATTCCGGCTGTAGCCGAGCTGAACCGCCGTGCACCGCTGGTTATTTCCACCATGTGCGCGCATTCTGAGGACGATCCGGAATTCAAGCTCTATCCGCACCACTGCGTGGTTTCGACCATCGGTCAATCGAAGCCGGCGGCGACGCTGCTCGACAAAAGTGATGCAGCGCGGCAGGTGATTCTCGAAAAGCAGGAGCTGGATTGCTTCAGCAATCCGCGTCTCGATCCCTTGCTCCGGGAATTGGGCGCGCAACGCGCCGTAGTTTACGGCGTGGTCACTGAAATCTGCGTGCGTCTGGCGGCGTTTGGGTTGCTCAAGCGAGGCCTTCGCGTGGAAGTGGTGACGGATGCGGTGGAAGCGCTCGAAGAAGGCGCAGCCCGGAAGATGTTCTCCGAATTTCAAGCGGCGGGTGGTCATTTGACGACGCTTGCGGAATTGCAAATACCGTGATGACTTACGCTCCCTTCCGGTCGCGGCTCGGTTACTTTTGTTTGGCGTTGCTCTTGTTGGCGGGATGCCGTCGAAAAGAGACCGCGCCACCGGCCGCTACGGCGGAGCCAAAGCATGAAACTGCGGCGGCAACGCCTCCGGCGATGGTGTTCGAACTCACCGTGGCGGACCCCGCCCTCAAGGATCGGCTGCTGCGCGGATTCTACGACGGCACGAATGCCTGGAAGTGGACCGGCCGCCAGTTCGCTGTTTCTCTGGATGCGCCTCCACCGCTCGACGCGCCCACCTATCTCGTTCTCGATTTCAATGCGCCGGATGAATTGATGAACGTAGTTAAAGAAGTGACGTTGACCGCACGCGTAAACGGCCAAGTTGTAGGAAGCAAGAAATACACCGCGAGCGGCCGCTATTTCCTGCAATGCAGCGTGCCGCTGGCGTTGTTGAAAAAATCGCCCGCGGAAGTGGAATTCGAGCTGGATCATGCGGCCAAAGACCCGGCCAATGGTCGCGAAATCGGACTCATCGTGGTGAACGTGCGGCTGAACCATCCGGACAATACGGTGTTGAACCGCGACTCTGCTACTCAATTGGCGAGACAGGGCTATTTGCAACTGCTGAAGGAGCGGCAAGCTAAATTGCCGATCGAAAAGCAGAATGACTTGATGAAGCTGTTCCATGAAGTGCCGGTCTGGAGCCAAATGTGGTTCGAGAACGTGCCGATCGAAAAGAATCCGCTGGATCTCTGGATGATGCAGCAGATTATTTACGAGACGCGGCCGGAGTTTTTGATTGAGACAGGTACTTTCAAAGGAGGATCCGCGCTGTATTGGGCCTACACACTGAATGGAATGGGCCTGGAGAATTCCCGCGTTTTCACGTCCGATATCCAGGATCTTACCGGCACCGCCGCGACCAATCCGTTGTGGAAGAAGTACGTAACATTCTATAAGGCGAGCTCGACGTCGCCCGAAGTTGTCAACGACATCGCGCGGCGTGTCAAAGGCCACACGGTGTTGGTGACGCTCGATTCGCTCCATACGGCCGAGCATGTTCTGGCTGAGATGCGCGCGTACGCGCCGATGGTGACTCCTGGGAGTTATTTGGTGGTTGAGGACACGCACATGGATGGAGTGCCCACCGATCCGAACTTCGGCCCGGGGCCTCTTTCGGCTGTTTTGCAATTCATGAAAGAAGGCGGCAGTAAGGATTTTGTACAAGACTTCTCGCGTGAAGCGTTTATCATGACGTTCAACCCGGGTGGGTGGCTGAAGAGGAAGTGAGCTACGGCTCATCCAGGTAGGCCAGGTAGGCACGCACTAACAGGTACGTGTCGTAGTAGTCGTCCAATCGAATCGCGCTGAACTGATCGCGTGGGCTGTGGAGAATCGGCCAGGCGGCGGTGGTTACGGAGTGAATGCAGATGGCCGGTATTCTGCTGTCCTGAAAGGAATCGGAATCTGAGCGCGCCGGGTGGACGTTCATCACACTCAACGGAAGTTTGGAGCTTCGAGCTACGGTAGCGAGGGCCTGGATGAGCTTCTTGTCGGCGCGATCTTGCTCCATTTTGGTTGGCGTTAAACCGAGCGAATCAAGATTCACCATGGCGGTGATGTTGCGGCGCGCTTCTTTGCTGAGCTGATGTACGTAGAACCTGGATCCGACCAACCCTTCTTCTTCATTCGTAAAGCCGATAAAGACGAATGTGTGGTGGTGCGCGGTTTCTTTCAGACTTTGGAACAGACTGGGCAGCAGCGAACATCCGCTCCAATTGTCGACGACGCCTTTTCCGCGATCGACGAAATCGAAATGTGCGCCCACGATGATTTCGGAACTCGTGCTGCCCGGCAGCGTGCAGATTACGTTCGGCGCCTGGGCATGTTTGACGCGCTGTTCGGTAAGATTATCGCCGGTGCAGCCCGCTTCCTCGAACAAGGATTGCAGCCTCAGTTCGCGCTTGAAATTGGTGTCCTCAAAGGCGCGTAGGCGGCGTTCGATTTCGGCTTTCGGAACCTGGCCGGTTGCGATCAGAGCGGCCGCGAGCAGCGCAAGGACTAGACGTGCCACTCCAGCGCTCCGTTCTCGCTACGGTGGCGCACTTTGCCTTGGCGCTTGAGGTGTTCGAGATGGGCCAGCACTTCGAAGATCGCGAAATGATGATTGATGGGCGAAAGCTCGCGGCGCCACATCTCGCCCACCATCTGATGCGCGGTGCGGGACGATTCGACCAGCAAATTGAGAATCTCGTCGCAGCGTTCCTGATGATGGCCGACCGTCTCCGAGATCCAGGCGCGATGTCCGGAAAAAGGCTCGCCGTGGGAGGGCAGAATCAGATCGATGTCGAGCAAGGCCAGCGCCGCGAGCGAATCCAGAAACTCCGCCAGCATGTCGCGGCCGGGATGCCAGGCGATATTGGGTGTGATGTTCTCCAAAATCTGGTCGCCAGAGAACAGCAGTTTTCGCTCGCGCGAATAGAGGCAGATATGTCCCGGCGAATGCCCGGATGTCCAGACCACCTCGAGCGGGCCCAAGGCTGTCTCTAGTTTCTCTCCGCCAGCGAACAATCGGCCGGGATCGAGGGGGTGGAAGCTTTCGCGGATGGTCGAGAAATGCTCCTCCATCTTGGTTTCGAGCGACAGCGGAACGCCGGATTGGATGTAAGCTTCCTGAAGCCATGGGATGCGGCGATTGCCGGAGGTGACCAAGCGCAGATGATCGGCTTCGGCCTGGTGCATGGCGAGTTCGGCGCCGGTTAGTTTCAGCAAGCGCGCGGCCATCCCCATGTGATCGGGATGCATGTGGGTGAGAACAATCTGCCGGATGTCGCGCCACTCGATCTGGCGCTCTGCCATTGCGGCGCGCAGGGCTTCAAAGGCAGGCGCGGTCTCCATTCCGCAATCTATCAAAACGAAGCCAGACGGGAGCGCGACCAGGAACACGTTCACGGATTCAAGCTCGAACGGGAGTGGAAGGGCGAGCGAAAGAACGCGTGGATAAACTTCGCGAAACGAAGCCAATCTACACCGCTTCGCTCGCGTGATAGGAACTGCGCACCAGGGGGCCGGATTCGACGTGCGAAAAGCCCATTTGATGACCAAGAAGCTTGAATTCGTCAAACTCGATTTGCGGAACGTAGCGGATGATGGGCAAATGCTTGGAGGATGGGCGCAGGTATTGGCCGAGGGTGAGAATGTCCACGTGGTGCGCGCGCAGATCGCGCATCACCTGCTCAGCTTCATCGGGATTTTCGCCGAGCCCTAACATCAGGCCGGATTTGGTTGGCGCCGAGGGGCGCAACTTCTTGGCATGGGCCAGCATGTCGAGCGACCGTTCGTAGCGCGCTCCGAGGCGCACCTGCCGGTAGAGCCGGGGAACGGTCTCGATATTGTGATTGAGCACGTCCGGTTGAGAGTTCATGACGATTTCCATGGCCGCGTGAGAGCCTTGAAAATCAGGCACCAGCACTTCCACTTTGCAGCCGGGAATGCGCTCGCGAATGGCTTGGATGGTGAGCGCGAACAGTTCGGCGCCGCCATCCTTGCGATCGTCGCGGTTGACGCTGGTGACCACGGCGTACTTGAGTCCGAGGATTGCGCAAGCTTCGGCGACGCGGCGCGGCTCATCGTAATCCACCGCGAGGGGCGGGCCTTTTTGTACCGCGCAAAATCCGCAGCGCCGGGTGCAGACGTTGCCGAGGATCATGAAGGTTGCGGTGCGCCGGTTCCAGCATTCTCCGGTATTGGGGCAGGCGGCGCTTTCGCAGACGGTGTGCNNCACGTTTCAGCTCGCGATAATTCTCGCCGGTTGGCGCGGGCGCGCGCAGCCACGCGGGGCGGGGGGGCTGTGGGTTGATGGAGACGAGCACTACTTCTATTTTGCGGGACGAGCGTGCGGGTTGTCCATGGTGGTTGCTGGTTTCTGGTTGCTGGTTTCTGGTGCGGGGTGCTCTTGACGCATCGGGCGATTCTTGTGTTTGGGAGACGCTTCTTTGTAGCCGGTTGATTTGTTTGCTTGTTACGGGCGTGACTGGTGTGTTTTGACGCACGGAAATTCGCGATGCGTCAGGAAGGAGCGTGAATTTGGCGTTGCTTGGCATGCCGGTGACGAGTTGTTGGTGGAGTGGCATGCGCTTCCAAGGTCAGAGTACAGCGTGGAGGGTGGAAGCGAATGGGCGGTGTGGGTAAGGGGTTGTAGGGAAGGGAGAAATAAGTTTTGACTGGGAGGGAACGGTGGTGTGGGAGGTGGGTGTAAAGGAAGGCGAGCTGGCACCGGTAAGGTGCTACGTTAAGTCAAGAAGCAGATGGAAGATCTGGATTCGGCCCAGATCCTGCTGGGGACGTTCGTGACACGAAATGTGGATGCTGTCCAATTCCGCGCCCTCCCAGTCAGCCGGGTGCCAGTCTGGGAAGTCTTCACAGACACAGAGTTCGGCGCGCCTCGCCGATGCGCCTGAGGCCAATCGCCTGAGCCATGCACCGCAAGTTTCGGATTGCACGTAACCGAGCATGCCCGCCGAGGGCCAAGTGCCAGCGTATTCTCCGCGGATAAACATTTGAAGTCCGCTAGACCCGAAATACTTGTTCGCTGAGTCGGACCGGTATAGCCGCTTGGCTTCGATATGAAATCGTAGCCGCCTTCGACGTCCAATGAATACGAATTCAATGTCGATACGAGGGCGCCTCTTCCCATAGCGGCCAGACAGGTCCTGCGGCGGATCGTCGAGAACCTCCAGATGCCACATCCATGGCTCGGCCTTATCGCTCTCGATCAGAATCCTAACGGACCGAACCAACTCGCCCGTGATGTGCGGCTCTTCCGCGTTCCTGAGCGAATGAGTATCCAGGGCGCCGCTCGCGCGAACTACAATGACAAAACAATTCTTGACGAACGCAAGCCGATATAAATCCTGTTGCTCTTCCGATGGGCCGGCTAACATTACTGAAGAGTCCTGAGTGAGATATTCGGTTCGGGCTCCAAACAGTCCGCGATGATCTCCGTGGCGTCCTGGATAGCCTGCGTTCGCGTCCAGTGAAAACGCTGTAAGGGTTTTAGCACGTAGGTCCGTGAACCCTCATAGATCCGAAGATTTCGATTGAAGTACAGCCACTGTGCGCGGTGCTCAATTAACCGTCGTCGAGTCTCGGCCAGCTGAAGAGCTCCTCGTTCGGAGGCGCTCCAAACATTAACTGCGCGATCGCCGCCGCCTGCTACAAGGTCGACAGCGACCAATCCTGAGTTACCGCCAACCAGAATGTCGATGCGATGCCGGGTGGAGCTTGATTGACTTATGAAGTCATCCAGTTCGTCTCTCAACGTCTGAGCGTAAACCTCAAGCTCTTCCTTCGGCGGTTGTCTAACGGCCGATTGTTCTATCTTCCCCTGATTTAGCCCTAGTCGGACTCGGACGAGGTCTTCGACGGCGGCCCTGGCGCGAGACGAAAGCTTCAAGCCTTCAAACGTGAGATCGTTGAGTTCCTTAACGAATTCCGGTCGATCGAAATCGTCTCGGCCAACGCTCTCGCGAACTATTCGCGAGTGCAGGCCCTCCCAGTCACCCACGCCGGCTGCGTCGAATGGTAAGGGTATTGAACGAAGCGATCTAAGCGTATTCCGAGTCTTCTGAATACCGGATTCCGTGCTCGTTAGGAACTGATGATAGGCTACGAAGTCCGAGTTCAGGTACAGCGCCATTGCCTTCAATAGAGCCGTGTTACCGGATGGGGAAGTAATTCCGATCTGACGTCCCGGCGCAACCAAGAAATCATCCGTATAGACTGCAAAGTTGCGAGACGCGCCGACGATAACGTGCGGCGGCCGGCACACTCGAATCGGAACGCTGTATCGACCTCGGCGAACACCGGTGTGGTCCGCTGATATCACGGTGAGCGATTCCGCCGGAAATCGAAAAAGATAGCGGCGGTTTTTCAGCGCCCCAACGGTCAAAGTCATTCTGCCGGCCAGCTCGGTGTGTTTCTCGATAGGTTCAACGGAGCTAGCTATCGAGCGAAGCTCAAGCCCTTGGGAAATGACTAGCGCCCCATCGGCCTCACACTGCCCGATCGTCAGGAATCCGCTCTTATCTAGCGAGGCGAGAACCCTCTGGTCGATCGGTGATCCCCACATGGCGATCTTCCAAGGGAGCGGGTCTCCTCCGAGCACGTTCGCATAGCGGACTTCCTTAAGCTCGCTGGAATTCACCACGATGTTCCACGTCTCGTTGCGATGTCCTTCCCTACCCGCCAGGGCGGCAGGTTGGTTCGCCACTAGAGGTGAGTACACCTCGATCATCGCCGAAACTCCCTCGTTGGCCGTCGCGGGCATTAACGAGTAGAAGAAAGCCGCCGCCGGCAACCGGGCCCGCCCGCCGAACAAGACCTCCGCGAGATTTGCAAAATTTCCGATCGCCCAGAGTTCGTGTCGGGCTAAGAAAGCCTTTCGGAAGCCAGTTGACTCGTATTTGAACAAGGTCATTGCCGGAAGAAGCAGCGCAACGCATCCCGCCGGATCGAGAACCTCGGACGCACGCCACGCAAATGCTTCCGCTAGTTGATTCCCACCGACGGGACATTCCGACCGGCTTTTCACCATCCACTGCCAAGCCGGTCGGTCATCCTCTTCCAGCTTTCGAGGATTTAATTCCTTCCAAGGTGGATTGCCGACAATCCATTGAAAAGGGCGCTTTTGACCCTCGGTATACCAAGCCGAGGCATCCTCAAACGCATTGCCGCAGAAGATATTCCGGTTGCGGAGGGCCGGCAGCTGGAAGCTCGTTTCGGTTAAGTCCGGCGGATTGACATACTCGAGAAGTGTGAGCGCGAGGCTCAGCTCTGCGATTTGGCAGGCGTCTTCATCGATATCGACGCCAAAGATGTGGTTCGTGAGAATCCGCCCTAGCTCTGCTGGCCGAAGGCGGCGTCCGAGTTCCTGCAATCGTCGCTCGATGAGTTTCCTATAGCACTGGACGAGGAACGCCCCGGATCCGCAGGATTGATCGAGCACCCGCATGCCCGGCTGGAGCGGCTTCCGCGAATCCAGCTTATCGATCATAAAGTTCACCAGCGGAACCGGTGTATAGTACGCACCCCGAACCCTCCCTTCGGATTCTCCAGAGGGCCGAGGTGTATCGTGAAGAAACTGTTCGTAGATGACAGACAGCGTCTCAATCGGAATGAACGAAAAATCGTAAATGTCAAAAAGCGGCAGCTGGCCGCTCGTGGTTTCTTCGCCGCGAAACACGGAGGCGACCTTACGAAGTCTCTCGGCGCCGAATTCTTTGATTTTGTTTACTGAAATCGGGAAGACGGAGCCGTTGAGCCATTCGTCCACGTTTCGCACAAGCTCGATAAAAGTGGTCAAGCGCGTAAAGATGTGGTCAGGATCAAGTTTCCACTCTTCTAATCTCTTGTCGGACAAGATATCCCGCTGGCGGAGATAGTGGAGATAAACAAACTTGCCAACCATCGCGTGCGAAAGCCGATGGTCCTCGATCCCATCCTGGCGCAGCCATTCGTCGAGGGCGCGAAGGTTGTTCAGGAGTTGCCAGTCGACTCGCCTTTCCGCGGCAAGCTCCCTGCCAAACTCCTTCCAGACTTGTCCCGAGTCGACTGATTCGGCGCGAAGCGCGCTCAGTTGGCCAGCAATCTGGTTAAAGTCCCTCAGTACCTGGAGCGCCCCTTCGCGGGGGTCATCCGCGACGTCGCGATCGTACCTGAATCCAGGATAGAGGCGGACCCATGCGGGGCTTAACACCAGCAGAAAGGGAACGACGTTTTGGTTCCAAACTCTGCGGTGTATTTGGCGGGCTTCGGTTTCCGATTTCGCTTCGCAAATGTAGACGACCGGTGTATTACCC
>PMUN01000250.1 GCA_003166875.1 Bryobacterales bacterium
ATTGCCAGCGATCCCAGGATGCCGATGGGCATATCGCGGCCGGGGTTCTTGGTTTCCTGGGCGGCCGTGGAAACCGCGTCGAACCCGATAAACGCGAAGAATACGATACCGGCCCCACCCAGTACGCCGCCCCATCCGTGTTTGAAGAAGCCTTCGTGACCGGGAAAATTGGCGGGAATCATGAACGGCGTATGATTCGCGGGATTGATGAACTTCCGTCCGATGACGATGAACATGATCACGATCGCCACCTTCACGCCGACGATGATTGAATTCACCGCAGCCGATTCCTGGGTGCCCTTCACCAGCAGCGCCGTGAGAATAAACACGATGAAGAGCGCTGGAAGATTGATCATGCCGCGCACGCCGGAATCGGAGACCTGCATGGGCGAATGGCATAACTGATACGGAATAGTGCTTCCGAAGAGGGTGCCTAACAAGCGGTTGAGATATTGACTCCAGCCGATCGCCACGGTCCCGGCTCCCATCGCATATTCCAGGATCAGGGCCCAGCCGATGGTCCAGGCGGTGAACTCGCCCATGGTGGTGTAAGCGTAGGTGTAGGCGCTGCCGGCAATAGGGATCATGGCGGCAAACTCGGCATAGCAAAGTCCCGCAAAGAGGCAGCCGAACGCGCCCACTACAAAGGACAAGATGACGGCGGGGCCTGCGTTCTGGGCGGAGGCGGCGGCGGTGCGAATGAACAGACCGGCGCCGATGATGGCGCCAATNNTGATTTCTTGCGAGTTAGGCTCATTTGGTTCATTTCAATCTATCAGAATGCTATCGTCCGATCACTTCTTTCATAACGCGCAGCGTGTTGCCGCCCATGATCTTTCGAACATCGGCTTCGCTGTATCCATGCTTTAACAACGCCGCCACCAGCGCCGGCATCTTGGAGGCGTCTTCCAATCCCTTGGGGACATCGGGAATGCCGTCGAAGTCGCTGCCGATTCCAACATGATCGACGCCTGCCACTTTCACCACATGATCGATGTGCGCCACTACGTCGTCGAGCGTTGCGGCGGCCGGATGGGGATGCGACCAGTCGTTCGCCACGAAATCCTTGGCGGAGTACTCGTCCAACGCCTGGCCGGTCAATTCGGGGACGTCGGCCGACATGGTTGCGATTTTGCTGATCAGCCCTTTCGCGTCCTGTTGGTTCAGAAATCCGGCGCCGAAGTTGATGCCCACTACGCCGCCGTTGCGAGCCAGCGCTTTCAACATATCGTCGGTCATGTTGCGTGGAATTTCCGCCAGCGCGCGACAAGAGGAGTGCGATGCGATGACCGGCTTGCTGGTAACCGCGAGCACGTCGTAGAAGGTCTTGTCCGACACATGCGAAATGTCCACGATCATCCCGATCCGATTCATCTCGCGCACCACCTGCTTGCCGAACTCGGTGAGGCCGTTGTGTTGCGGCTTGTCGGTGGAAGAATCCGCCCAATTGTTGTTGCGGAAATGTGTCAGCGTCATGGCGCGGATACCCATGCGTTGGTACATGCGAAGGACGGCCAGGTCGTCAGCGATTTGGTGGCCGCCTTCGAGCGCCAGGACGGCGGCGATCTTTCCGGACTTGACGATGCGCTCCAGATCGCCGGCCGTGGTGGCAAGCTGGATGCGGTCGGGATAGCGATCGAGAACGCCCTGTATGGAGTCGCGCAGGTCAAGCGTGCGCCGCACCGCTTCGGCGCCTTTGAAATAGGTGGGTACCCACAGCGCGAAGAATGGCGCGTGCATGCCACCTTCCTGAAGGCGCACCAGATCCACCTGGCCATCGGGGAGGCGCTGCCCGAGATCCACGTGGCCGTAATAAACGCGCTGGATGGTATCGATGTGAGTGTCGATTCCGAGCAGGCTGGATTTGAGACGCTGGGCGTGTTCCATTTCGTCCTGCGCGTTTGCGGTGAGGGCCATGGCGATCGGCAGAACGAGGCAGGCGGCTCGAATCATGATGTGATCTTCAGATTACCGAACTTGTCTAATGCAAAACCCCAGCCTGGTGGAACCAAGGTGGTTGATCCATAATCAACCACCAGGGCCGGGCCGCGCAACTTGACGCTGGATAGCTGGGCGCGGCGATACACAGGAGTCGGGCGAAAGGCCCCGGAGCTATAAATCCTTCGGACCGGCGGCTTTTGCTTTGTGCCGATAGACGCGTTGGGCACTCGTCGCGCTACCAGCTTCGGTTTTTCCACGGCGCGCTTGGCTCGAACACGGATAGTAACGATCTCAATCGCACGCTCGGGATTCGCGTAGCCGTATACTTTTTCGTGTTCGCGATGAAACGGCTCGGCCGGATTTCGCACGTTCCATGGAACGGTCAGCTCATAACTTTGACCCGCGTAGCGGAGGTCGGCGGAGCGAATCAGGTCCGCCTTCGGAAGCTCCTTACGCGCCGTGCGTTCCAGCCTCTGGAACTCGCGTTCGATGCCGGGATGGTTCAGGACACCGGCGGCATAATCGCGAACCTGATCGGCTAGCAGCATTCCAAGCGCGGACAATGCTCCAGCGTATTCGGGAACCAGTACGGTGCGGATGCCCAGTTCGGCCGCGATTTCGCAGGCGTGCAATCCGCCGCAACCGCCGAACGCCGCCAGCGCGAAATCGCGAGGATCGTGGCCGCGCTCCACCGAAACCAAACGGATGGCCCGTTCCATGTTCGCATTCGCCACTCGCAGGATGCCTTCGGCCGCCGCAACGCGCGTGAGTCCGGCTGCGCTCGCGATGGAATCCACTGCGGCTGCGGCGCGCGCCACATCCAGATGCATCTCGCCCCCCACCAGTTGATCGGCCGCGATGCGTCCCAGCACAACGTGGGCGTCGGTGACGGTGGGCCGGTAGCCCGAGCCGTAACACGCGGGCCCAGGATCCGCGCCCGCGCTCTCGGGTCCAACCCGCAGTAGGCCGCCTTCGTCGATGCGTGCAATGGACCCACCGCCGGCGCCCACGGTGTGGATATCGAGCATAGGCACACGCACGGGGAAGCCATCGATTGCAGCCTCCATGGTTTCGCGCGGGTGGCCGTCCGACAGGCTCACGTCGGTGGAAGTGCCTCCCATGTCGAAGGCGAGAATGCGAGTGAATCCGGAGAGACGCGCTGTTTCGAGCGCGCCTACGACGCCACCGGCGGGTCCTGAGAGCACGGTGCGAATGGCGTGACGGCGCGCTTCTTTGGTGGTCATGAAGCCGCCGTTCGATTGCATGACGGAAATGCTGTGGCGCGTGCCGCGTTCGAGTTCGGCCAGGTAGCGATCCATGAGCGGCCCGACGTAGGCATTGATGAGCGTGGTGGAAGTGCGCTCGAACTCGCGGAACTCGGGGCATACGTCGTGCGAGGAGCATAGATATCCGATGCCTTCGAGTGCCGCCGCAACCAGCTTTTCGTTTTCCGGGTTGCGATAGGCGTGCAGAAAACAGATGGCGACGGATTCCACGCGGGCGCGGCGCAGGCGGTTTTTCAGGCGCTGTAGTTCCGCTTTTGTGGGCGTGGCCGAAATTTCTCCGTCGTAAAAGGCACGCTCGCGCACACCGAAACACATCGCGCGGGGGATGATGGGGACGCGGGGAGTGGGAGTGAGGTTATAAAGCTCGGGGCGATTCTGCCGCCCGATGGCGATTACATCTTCAAAGCCGGCAGTGGTTACCAGCGCGGTGCGAACACCCTTGCGCTCGAGCAGTGCATTGGTGGCGACTGTGGATCCGTGGACTACTTGCGCTTTGCGCGAGCCGGTGGCCTGCGCTAGCCCCGCCAATATTACGCTGGCAGGCGAGCGAGGATTGGAGCGCAGCTTGAAGGTTTCAAGTTTGCCTGAATCATGGGAGACGATGAAATCGGTGAACGTCCCGCCCGCGTCGATCCCTATGCGCATGTGCGAAAGACATGATAGCTAAAAACCAAGCCGCGACCGGTAGGAAGCGCTACCGGGGATATCGTGCTATCGGCAATCGTGGTAGCGCGTCCTCCCGGTCGCGGCTCGGAATTACTCGCTGGGCGGGACGGGCCCGTTGCGGAGAATCATTCTAATCTCCCCCAGTTCCTCTCCGATCCGAGCCAGGGCGCGGTAGAACTTCCAGAGTACGAACGCACCGCCGCCGCACATTATCAGATATATGACCAGTGTCAATGCTTCGCCGCCACCCACTGGAACCTCCTCGCTCAATGCTAAACCGTCCTTATCTTACCGCTCGGCCGGTTCGCGAACATGCTCAACTAGAGTAGAATCGTTCGACGCAAATAATGACCCTTGTTGCTGGAACTCGCCTTGGTCCGTACGAAATCCTTGGTCCCATTGGTGAGGGCGGCATGGGTGTGGTGTACCGTGCGCGCGATCCACGGCTCGACCGTCAGGTGGCCATCAAGCTGCTGCCGCCCGAGATGGCCGCCGACCAACACGCGCGGGAACGCCTCCGCCAGGAGGCGATGGCGGCTGCCGCGCTCGATCATCCCTATATCTGCAAGATCTTCGAAATCGGCGAGCACGACGGTGCGCTGTTTCTGGTAATGGAATACATCGCCGGGGAAACCCTGCATCGCCGGATGTGTAACGGCCGGATGCCGCTCCCTGAGGCTCTTCGCGTGGCCGGGGAAATCGCCGAGGCGCTCCAGGAAGCCCACGCCGGAGGGATTCTGCATCGCGACCTGAAACCCGCAAATATCATGTTGACCCAACAGGGTCACGTGAAGGTGATGGACTTCGGTCTCGCCAAGCGAATAGTGGATTTGCCGGCGGCCGACGATGCGACAGTCGAGATTCAGGCGCAATTGACCGTGCCAGGAACAATCCTCGGCACGCCCGACTACATGTCGCCGGAACAAGTGAAGGGCTTGGCGCTGGATGTCCGCTCGGACCTGTTTTCCTTCGGCGTGATTCTAGCCGAGATGGCCGGCGGCCGGCATCCGTTCCACAAAACGTCCATGGCGGAAACCTTGTCTGCGGTGCTCCGCGAACCGCCCGAGCTGAGCGGCGACATCCCTCCGGGTTTGCTACTTCTGCTGCGGCGTTTGCTGGCTAAAAGCGCCGAGGATCGCTACGCATCCATCGCGGACGTGCGCGCGGATCTGGCGCGGCTGCCAGTCGCCGGCGAGAAAGTTCGGCGCCCGACGCGTTCAATGTGGAAATGGCCGGCATTGGCCTCGCTCGCGATCCTGGTGGGAGCGGCGGTGTATCTGGTCGCGCATTTCGGAATCTCGCACCCGCATGTTATCCGATCCATTGCCGTGCTTCCACTCGACAACTACTCAAGCGATCCCAACCAGGAGTATTTCGCTGAAGGAATGACCGATGAATTGACCGCCGACCTGGCCACCATCAGCCAGCTTCGAGTGATCTCGCGCGGTTCCGTGATGCAGTTCAAAGGCGAGCACCGGCCACCCACTCCTGAAATCGCCAAGATACTCAACGTGGATGCAGTGGTGGAAGGGTCCGTGCTTCGAGTCGGTGACAACGTTCGGATCACGGCCCAATTAATCGACGCGCGGGCGGACAAGCATCTGTGGGCCAAGAAGTTCGAGCGCAACTCCCGCGACGTGCTGGCGCTTCAGGATGAATTGGCGTCGGCCATCGCACGTGAGATCGATGTTCAATTAACTCCGGCCGAGCAGTCCCGGCTGCGAAGCGCGCCCAGCGTAGATCCCCAGGCGCACGACGCCTATCTGAAGGGCCGGTATTTCTTCAACCGCCCGAGCGACGAGAACCTGCAGAAGGCCATCGCGCAATTCGAAGAGGCGGTCAAGTTGAATCCGAACTTTGCGCCTGCGTACTCGGGATTGTCAGACGCCTATCTTTGGGCCGGTTACAACGAAGGAGTCCTCACCTCCGCGGAAGCGAAGCCCAAGGCAAAGGCGGCGGCGGAGAAGGCAATCCAACTCGACCCCGATTCCGCCGAAGCTCACACCTCCCTGGCCGTATTCAAACTCTTCTACGAATTCGATTGGGAAGGCTCGGAGCGCGAATTTCGAAGATCGTTCGCGCTGAATCCAAATTACGCGTTCGCGCACGATCAGTTCGGTCTAGGGCTTTCCTTCCAGGGACGCCTCGACGAATCGATAGCCGAGGGCCAGCGCGCGTCGGAACTGGATCCCCTGTCCCCGCAGATCCCGATTGACAACCTCATGGGGCTTGCCTGGAAAGGCAAATTCCAAGCGGCGATCGAGGAGGCTAAGCGAGCCGCGGATCTGGATCCGTCGTTCTTCTTTCCTCAGTGGGGATATGGGTGGGTGGATATTCAAGCGGGGAAACCCGCCGACGCCATTCCAGCGTTTCGGAAGGCCAAAGCGATGGAATCACCTGCGTTCATTACTGCATGGCTCGGCTACTCCTATGGGGCTTCGGGCGACCGAATCCATGCGACGGCGGAGCTGGAGGAACTGAAAAGAACGTCGTTGCATGGTCATGTTTTGCCGTTCAACCTCGCGCTTATTTATCTCGGCCTGGGTGATCGCGAGCGCGCATTGAATTACCTGGAACAGGCGTACGACTCCAGCTCCCAATGGATGGGTTGGCTAAAAGGCGACCGGATCTTTGATCCGCTACGCTCAGAGCCGCGCTTCGTTGCGCTGATGCGGAAACTGAGATTCGCCAACTGAGATGGAAGCCGCGACCGGCAGGAAGCGCTACCACGAACGGCATGCGCGGGTTGCGTGACATGATAGTTAGAAAGTGATTGATCTCGCGAAGGTCAGCAAAACATTCAGTGGGAAGCGCCAGGTGACGGCACTCGAAGACGTGGATCTCGCCATCGCGCGAGGCGAGATGGTGGCGATCATCGGGCCGTCGGGTTCCGGAAAATCCACGCTTCTGAATTTGATTGGTGGGTTGGACACGCCCAGCTCGGGACAGATCGAGATTGATGGCAGCCGGTTGAGCGGGCTGCCGGATGACGACCTGACACGCATGCGGCGCGACAAGATCGGGTTCATTTTTCAGTTTTTCAACTTGCTGCCGACTCTAACGTGCTTCGAGAACGTCGCGATTCCATTGCATCTGCGCGGGTGGACGAAGAAGAAGATCGATGAGCGCGCGAAGGAATTGCTGAGCCTGGTGGGTCTGGCATCGCGCGTGGAGCATCTTCCTGAGGAACTTTCGGGCGGCGAGCGGCAGCGTTGCGCCATTGCGCGAGCGCTTTCGGTGTATCCACCGGTTTTGCTGGCAGATGAACCGACCGGGAATCTGGATACGCACACCGGCGCGGACATATTGAAGCTGATTCGTGATTTGCACCAGCGGCTGGGATCGACAGTGCTGATAGTGACGCATGATCAGCACGTGGCGGAAAGCTGCGAGCGCGTGATTGCGCTGTGTGACGGCCGGATTGTGGAGGATCGGGTGGGGAAGGCAAGCCTCCGGCTTGCCCAGGAAAGGCAAGTCGGAGACTTGCCGTACGCATGATTCTGCTCAAGCTGATTAGCTGGCCCTACATCCGCAAACATGCGCTACGCTGGCTGCTGACCATCGCGGGGATCGTGCTGGGCGTGGCCGTGTTTGTGGGAATGCACACCGCCAATCAATCCGTGTTGTACGCTTTTCGGCAGACGGTGGATCGCATCGCTGGATCTACGCAACTCCAGATTTCCTCCGGTGAAACGGGCTTTGACGAGAACGTGCTGGATCGCGTGCAGGCGGCGAGGGAAGTTCGCATTGCCGTTCCCGTGATTGAAGCGGTGGTTAACACCGGGCTTCCCGGGCAGGGCAATCTGCTGATCCTGGGCGTGGATATGACGGGCGACCGGGGCTTGCGTCAATACGATCTGGAGAGCGGCGACGAAGCGGTGATCGACGACCCGCTGGTTTTTCTCGCGCAACCGGATTCGCTCATCATCACCGACACGTTCGCGAAGGAGAACAAGCTGGGAATTGGCGGCAAAGTTCCCATGAGCACCATGGAGGGCGAGAAGCTGTTCACGGTGCGGGGCATCATGAAATCGAGCGGCCTTGCAAGCGCGTTCGGAGGGAACCTGGCCATCATGGACATTTACGCCGCGCAGAAAGTGTTCGGCCGGGGGCGCAGGTTCGATCGCATCGATCTCGCGGTGCAAGATGGCGCGCGCGTCGAAGATGTGAAGACGAAATTGGAAGCGCTGCTGGGGGCCGGATTTCAGGTGGAATCTCCTTCGGCGCGGGGTCAGCAATTCGAATCCATCTCACGCATCTACGCGCTGACGGCCAACATTACCAGCGCTTTCGCACTCTTCATCGGGATGTTCATCATCTATAACACCTTCCAGATCGCGGTTACGCAGCGCCGCACGGAGATCGGGATTCTACGCGCGCTGGGCGCCACGCGCCGCCAGGTCCGGACCATTTTTTTGGGCGAGAGCGTAGTCGCAGGACTGCTGGGTTCCAGCCTGGGATTGTTATTGGGAATTGCGATCGCGCGCGGGATGACCGCGTATATCGGAGCGCTGCTGGGCGAGGTTTTTGGAATCGCGCAGAAGGCCGAGGAGATTTCTACTAATCCGGCGCTCATGGCTTTCGCGGTAGTGCTGGGGGTGATCACCAGCGTGATAGCGGCATACATACCAGCGCGAAACGCGGCCCGCGTGGATCCAGTGCAGGCCCTGCAGAAGGGCAGATACCAGCAGATGAGCGCGGGCGAGAATCGCGTGCGGAGGATCACCGCGCTCGCAGTAACGATCCTCGCGGCTGCCTGCCTGCTGCTGAGCCGCTATCGCCTTCTGGCTTACGCGGGCGACGCGCTGGCGGTGCTGGCTGTGTTGCTGCTGACTCCCACTCTGGCGCAATGGGTGGCGCGGGCGCTGCGTCCGCTGCTCCGATGGCTGCGGCCGGTGGAAGGAACGCTGGCTGCCGACAGCCTGTTGCAAGCGCCGCGCAGAACATCCGGCGCCGTAGCGGCATTGATGCTATCGCTCGCATTAGTAGTTGCGCTGGGCGGACTCACACGTGCCAGTTACGACTCCATTTTCAAATGGCTCGGAGTGGCCCTCAATCCCGATTTGTTCATTTCGCCGTCCCAAAGCCTCACCGCGCGCAGCTTCCGTTTTCCAGGATCGATGGCGGACCAGCTTCGCGCCATTCCAGGCATCGGCGAAGTACAAAGCGTTCGCGACGCGCGCATACAGATCAACGGCGCGCCGGTGATCTTTGTGGCGGCGGATGTCCAGGCGCTAGTGAATCGCGCCACGCTTCCTCCCACTGCGGGCGATCCAAAGCAAATGTACCGGCTCACCGGCGAAGGCAAAGGCGTTCTCGCTTCCGACAACTTCGCGCTGCTGCACGGCTACAAACTGGGCGACGTGCTGGATATACCAAGCCCCCATGGTGTCCTGCACATGCCGATAGTTGGAATCGTCGTGGACTATTCCGACCAGCAGGGCAGCATCCTGATGGATCGCAGCGTTTACATGCGCTATTGGAACGATGACACGGTGAATATTTTCCGCGTCTATCTTGCGCGCGGCGCCACGGAGGTTGAAGTGAAGCGGCGAATACTCGATAGATTCGGGACCGAGCGGCGCTTGTTCGTGTTGACCAATCGTGACGTGCGCCAATACGTCGTGCGGCTCACCGATCAGTGGTTCGGTATCACTTACGTACAGATTGCAGTGGCGGTTTTAGTGGCGCTGCTCGGGATCGTGAACACGCTGATCGTCTCCATAACGGACCGGCGGCGTGAGTTGGGCGTGCTGCAGGCAGTGGGCGGCCTTCGGAACCAGATTCGCGGAACAATTTGGTTGGAAGCTCTGACCATTGGCGCGGTGGGTTTGATTCTGGGACTGGCTTTCGGCGCGCTGCAGCTTTACTACAGTCTGCGGATCACGGGCGAAGATCTGGCCGGGATGCGCCTCGACTACGAATATCCTTATCAGATTTGTCTTGTTCTGGTGCCCGTGATCTTGGCCGTCGCGTTTGTTTCCGCGATCGGGCCGGCGGAGTCGGCAGTGCGGGGGTCTCTCGTCGAAGCTTTGGAATATGAATAAAACGTTTCTCGTTTCTCGTTTCTCGTTTCTCGTTGTCGTCGCTGGCGCGTTGTGTGGGCAAGACGCGCGGCAGATTGTTGCGGAGTCGCAGAAGCGCGGGCTGTCCAGGTCGCAGCAGTATGAGGGGACGCTTGAGGTGATNNAAGGCTATCTTGCGATTCACGGCGCCGGCCGAGGTGAAAGGAGTGGCGCTGCTGATTGTCAATCATCAGGATCGCGCTTCCGATCAATGGATGTGGACACCGGCGCTGGAGCGCGACCGGCGTATCGCATTGCAAGATCGCTCCACGCGATTTTTCGGGACAGATTTTAGTTTTGAAGATCTGGAAGAGCGCGATGTGAATCAGTTCGACTACAAGCTGGCCGGGGAAGAGACATTGGATGGCCAGTCCTGCTGGAAGATCGAGTCGAAACCCAAGGAGAGCAAGTCGTCGCAGTATACGTCTTCGCTGATGATGATCCGCAAAGACAACTACGTGGTGATTCAGATCGAGAACTTCGCTAAGGACAAGATGGTGCGGCGGATTCACTACAGCGATGTTCAACAACAGGATGGCATTTGGGTGGGGCGGACCATGGAAGTGTTGGATGCAAATCGCGGGAGCCGCACGGTGTTGAAGCTGGAAAAACTCCAGTACAACGTCCCGATGAAGGAAGAGAGCTTCACGCTGGAGGCGCTGCGGCGTGGGTAGCGCACGCACTCATGCGTGCAGCGTTCACACTCATGTGAACGCCTTTCGGTTTTCGAAGCCAGGCGTCGGCATGAGTGCCGACGCGGCACGCACGAGTGCGTGCGCCACGGTGGTGCTCCTCATCAGTTGTTTGTCGGCGCAGAATTTTTCTCAGCGGGGATTTGTTGAGACGAACCTCACTCTTTATCCGGAAACGGCGCCCAATGATAGCGGGCGTGCGGTTGGCGATGCGCTGTTCCGTTACCAAGCATCCTACAAAGTGCGGCCATGGCTCCGAATCTCGGGGGCCTTGGATGCCGCATTCGACACGCATGAGCAAGTGGAACGATCGGCACATCTGGATTGGCAGGACCGCTCACTCCAGCGCCCGCTGCTCTCCTTGCGCGAGCTGAACGCAACCATCTCGAAAGGGAAACTGACGGCCGAATTCGGCAAGCAGTTTATCCGCTGGGGCAAGGCCGACCTGCTGAACCCAACGGATCGTTTCGCGCCCAAGGATTTCCTGAGCGTGACCGATCCCGGATTTCTGGCCGTCACCGCGGCGAGGGTGATTTACGATACAGGCTCCGATTCCTTCGACCTGGTTTGGCAGCCGCGCTTCACTCCCAGCCGCACGCCGCTCCTGGATCAGCGCTGGACAGTGCTTCCCGAGAGCTTGGACAATGTGACGCTGCACGATCTGGGATCCGTGTTTCCGGGACGATCGTCGTTCGGCGCGCGCTGGAATCATGTCGGCTCGGGTTATGAAGTCTCAGCCAGCTTCTATGATGGCTTCAATTCTCTTCCGATCTTTCAGGCGTACGCTAACGACGACTTCCGTCGTCTCTACCCGGCTCTGCGGTTGTATGGCGCCGATGCCGCCGTGCCGCTGCCCTGGTTCACGGTGAAGACCGAAGCCGCGTACTACACATCGCCCGACAAACGGCAGGATGAATATGTGATCTACGTAATCCAGTTCGAGCGGCAGATCAAGGAGTTCGCCATCGTGGCAGGCTACGCGGGCGATGCTGTGACGTCGTACCGCCCGGGATTGCAATTCTCACCCGAGCTTGGATTCGCGCGCGCGGTGCTGGCGCATGCCCAGTACACCATCGATTCGACGCGCAGCGTGGCGGCGGATGCGGCTGTGCGTCAAAACGGCGAAGGGAGCTGGCTGCGAACGGTCTATTCGCAAAGCGTTGGGCAACATTGGCGCGTAACAGCTGGGTACACTTGGATTCGGGGCGACCCATCGGATTTTCTGGGCGAGTATCACCGGAATTCGTACGCGCTGCTGGCGCTGCGTTTCAGCTTTTGACGCAAAAATATTAGCTGAGGTGTCGATTTTGACCTTCCCTGAATCGACATACCAGTGAGAGGCTGATATTTTGACCACTTCCATTGCGGTTTCGGGTTTCATTTGGAATGAGGAGCTTGCCAATGCTCACGCGATTCAGCAACACCTGCTGGCGAGGGAATCGGGAGTGGCTGCGAAGGCCGATTCGAGCGCTGTTTGCAGACAGGCGCATGCGGTAGGCGGCGATTTCTACGATTTTTTGAGTCTGCCGAATGATGAACTCGGAATCGCGATCGGGGACGTGGCGGGCAAAGGGCTGGGCGCCGCGCTGTTGGCGGCGGACTTGCACGCAACCCTGCGAGCCGAAGCGCGGCGCGCGCTGTCCGAGCTTGCTAGCGTGATCGGGAACGTCAATCATCACTTCCACGAAGCTAGCTTCGAGGAAAGCTACGCGACGTTGTTCTACGCCACATTCGATCCAGCAACGCGGATTCTGAGATACATCAATGCGGGGCACAATCCACCGCTCGTAAGACGCGCCGATGGGAGCATGGAATGGCTGGAGACGGGAGGCGCGCCGGTGGGCCTGTTCCAGGCCTGGCAGTACACGGAGGACGCGGTCCAGCTAAATCGCGGCGATGTGCTGGTGGCTTATACCGACGGCATCGTCGAAGCCCAAGACGCTTTTGGCGAGGAGTGGGGCGCGGGACGCCTGGTGCGGATCGTCGAGGAGTCGAGCGACGAAACGGCCGCGCAGATCAATGCTCGGATTTGGAAGGCCGTTGATAGATTTGCTGGAAGAGCCGGGCAACGAGATGATATGACGTTGTTGGTGCTGCGCGCCACATAGCAAGCACCGACTCCCTTACGGTCGCGGTTCGGTAACACCTTTTCCGAACCGCGACCGTCAGGGAGTCGGTGATTTTTTCACGGCATGGCCGCGAGGCGGCGCGCGAGGAAATCTTGCTCGATGCGGTTGGTGGTCAATGCCAGGGCGCGGCGATAAGCTTCCGACGCTTCCTCGAATCGGCTCATGCGACGGAGGATATCGGCTCGCTCGGCATGCAACAGATAATATCCGTCCAACTCATGCGTAGCGCCAATGGCATCGATGCGCCGCAGCCCTTCTTCAAATCCGGCGCTCATGGCGATCGCCACAGCATGGTTGAGAGCGATGATTTGAGACGGATTGAATTCGAGAAGCTTGTCATAAAGAGCCGCAATCTGCTTCCAATCCGTTTCAGGTGGAGTTTTCGCTTGCGCGTGCAAAGCTGCAATGACTGCCTGCAACTGATAGGGACCCACTGGTCCGCGGCGTAAAGCCTTTTCTACGAGCGACAAGCCTTCTGAAATCTCGACTTGATCCAACAGCGTCCGGTCCTGCTCCTCCAACGTGATGAGTTGCGCCTCGTGAACACGCGCATGGTGCCTGGAATCGTGGAGCAGCATGAGCGCCAGCAGTCCCAGATTTTCGGATTCGTCCGGCAGCAATTCATTCAACATGCGGCCCAACCGGATGGCTTCGGCGCTGAGATCCAGCCGCAGCAACTGGTCGCCGGAAGCGGCGGCGTAGCCTTCATTGAAAATCAGATAGATCACGGCTTGGACGGACGACAATCGCTCCGGCAATCGAGCCGGCGGCGGCACTTCGTAAGGAATGCGGGCTTCCTGAATTTTGCGTTTAGCGCGAACCAGGCGCTGCGCGAGCGTCGGTTCGGGCACCAGGAAAGCCTTCGCGATTTCGGTGGTGGTCAGGCCGCCCAGCGTTCGCAAGTCAGGGCCACTTGGCCTTCCGGATTCAGCGCGGAATGGCAGCAGGTGAAAATCAGACGCAAGCGATGGTCGGGGAAATGCATGGCAGCCTCATCGATTGCTGGATCATCAGGCTGGCTCAAGGCCTCGGTTTCGTACCGCAACGAATCTTGCTTTTCGCGTCTGGTTTTCTCGCGCCGGCTTTGATCGATCAGTTTGCGGTGCGCGGCGGCCGTGATCCAAGCGCCGGGGTTCAGCGGCATGCCACTCGCGGGCCAAGCTGTGAGCGCGGCAGCGAAGGCTTCCTGCATAGCCTCCTCCCCGCGGTCGAATGACCCCGAAATGCGGATGAGCGTGGCGATGATGCGCCCGGACTCCTGGCGGAAAACGGCTTCCACCGCCGTCCGGGCATCCATGGTCAAGGGCGCCGCGACAGTTCGTGGATGGGACGGATTTCGATGCATCCGGCCGCGCCTTTGCATCCGGTGGGAATTCGCTTGGCCCATTCGATGGCATCATCCAGGTCCTCGCACTCCAGCATGTAGTAGCGCGCTCCTGGGAATAAATCAGAAACATGTAGCGCATAGAGGTTGGTCGGTTATTCGGTCGCTCGGTTCGCCGGAAAATTCGGATCGGCCTTCACTTCCAGGATCTGCTTGGTATGGCGCTCGCTGTGCGCTGCTGCCGCCAGTATCCATTCGTAACCATCGAGCGGGCCGAGAACCGGGTGATCCACGCTGTGGCCCCGAAGATCAGAGTCGGATTTCAGCCAATTCACAGTCTGTTCCCGGCTGGCGAGGAAAAGTTCCAAAGAAGCGGCGGGAGTGGTATGCCCAGTTGGTACAAGTTGCGGCGGAGCCTGAACCTTGGTGGAGCGGTCTGGGACTGTTCTCAGAACCATGGCATCCACCTGCTTCACGTCGCGATCCGCCGCGGGCGCCGGGGCCTTCTCCAGCCGGAAGCGAACGCCGCTCAGGACCAGATTTTCCACAATGGCGACGTGTTCCAGGCACTCGGCCACCGACCAGCGATCGGGCGCCGGCTTGAAGGTAAATTGTGCTTCCGATAAGCCCTTCACGGCTATTACGCCCGCTCGGGTTTCGGCAAGATAGCGAAGTGCTTGTTCCCGTTCCATAGTGGTGATGTACAGAGTGTTGATCATCGGAATTCTCCTTTAGTGATTTGCTTCCGACAACTCGACGAATGAGAATTCGCAGATCGACAACCGGGACCAACTTGTTTTTGAACTTTTTGTGGGCTACGCGGATTTGAGAGCCTGGCAGACGTCTCCGGGGTGGGTGGCCGGCTTCACTTTGCGGAAGATCTGCTTGATTTTGCCATCTTTGCCGATCAGAAACGTGCTACGCTCCACGCCCATGTAGGTGCGGCCGTACATGCTCTTTTCCACCCACGTGCCATAGGCGTTGGCGACGTTGTGGTCAATATCTGAGAGGAGGGTGAACGGCAGCTTGTACTTCTCCTTGAACTTGGCGAGCGCGGTGGGCTTGTCGGGCGAGACGCCCAGGATTACCGCTCCGGCATCGGCAAACTTTTTCGCGTGGTCACGGAACCCCTGCGCCTCGGTGGTGCATCCGGGAGTGTCGGCCTTGGGGTAGAAGTAGAGGACCACGTGCTTGCCTTTGAGCTTCGCGAGGTCGAATGGTTGACCTTGGTCGTCTTCAACGTGGATCGCAGGCGCGGTGTCGCCTTCTTTGAGGGCTTTGGGCATACGTAGATGTTAGCGCGGTTCCGGTTTACACCGGCCCGTTTCTAAGCTTCCCCTTTCAACCGTGCATGCGGTTTTCCCGCACACGGCTTAACGACGATCTTACTGATGTGGCTTGCGCCGGGTATTTCACGCTGCCGCGCAGTTGATACAAGCCCATCCCGACGAAACGTTCATGAGTCCACTTTTCCATCCGCTGGCTGCACCTCGACTGGGGCCTGCTACCGGGC
>PMUN01000258.1 GCA_003166875.1 Bryobacterales bacterium
CCGGTGATGCCGTTATCCGGATTGTGGAGAAGAATTCTCATAAGCGATCCCGATTAGTTCGTCGCACTAGCATTTTCCTCTTTCAGTCTCGATTGAAGCGGCCCTAACTGGGAGTGAACGGACATCGCTGCTTGTCAGCGCCAAGATATGAGTTCAGGCGAACCTTCTTGCTGGTCCGGGAGCATAGGCAGGAAGATGTGGCACTGAACTCCTTCTTGTGGTCAAAGCCGCTTGCGCCCCGGCGTGTCCTTCAAAAGGTGTCAAATTCTTCCCGCTCCCTGTTGCGCAGCAAGTTCTTCTGCGGCACTGCTTATGTTATCACTCTTAAGTTAAAGCCGGACCGCCGTTCCGCTTGCGCTGCCCTTTACGTTGCGTGCGTGATGGACAGCGCGAACCTGAGGCCCGTGGGCGTGGTGACTCCGTCGCAGTTGATTTCTTTGTTCGGCTCTGGACTGGCGGAGGCTTCCGTGAAATTCGACGGGAGCTCAGCCACTGTTCTCTACGCTTCCGACTCACAGTGGAACCCGGGCTCCCGCGCGGATGTTTCCAGTGACTCCGAGCGAGCCGTCGCTTTCCACCCACCCGGTATCTGATCCCACTTGTACTTTGAACGCGTTCGCGAACGGCGAGCCGGTTTCCCGATCATCGCCAGGAATTCGGACGGCGGCATTAATTCAACTCGTGTCCGACGCCCGCCACTGGAGGATCCATAGTGTCGTTGTATTTGAATGACTCCGGGGGGCATCCTGCCGGGTCCCACTCTTGATTAATTCATACAGCTTCGCCAGGCAAAGATTTGAGTGTTCAATCGGCCAACGTTGGCCTGGTGGGTCAAGAAAATGGGCTTCTGAGGGGGCTGAGCGATTTCATGCGGAGATTAGGTCGGCTATTCTCCGCATGGAATGCGTCGAAAACTTGCACAAGCGGAGATTGTGGTCTATAATCTCCTTAGGAATTGCGGAGAATGTATATCCATGAACTTTCGGATTGGACCCAGTTCACGTGGAACCGGGAACGCCTCGCTGAACCTCTGGCAGACATTCGGCACCGGCAGGGCCGGTTACTGGGCCACATGGAAGCGCTTGGATTCAACTTACGCCAGGAAGCCATCCTTGAAACCCTGACTGCGGACGTGATCAAAAGCAGCGAGATCGAGGGCGAGAAGCTTGACGCGGAACAGGTGCGATCCTCGCTGGCGCGCCGCCTCGGTGTGGATATCGGAGCACTCAAGCCGGCCGATCGTAATGTGGAGGGCATAGTGGAAATGATGCTCGATGCCACGCGAAACTACAGTCAGCCGCTCACCGTGGAAAGGCTATTTGGATGGCACGCGTCCCTATTTCCCACCGGGCGTAGCGGCCTCAGCAAGATTACGGCAGGAGGCTGGCGTGAAGACCGCACTGGCCCGATGGAAGTGGTTTCTGGCGCAATCGGCAGAGAGCGCGTCCATTTCGAAGCACCCGCGGCGGCACGCGTAGATGGAGAAATGAGAGCGTTCCTGGATTGGTTCAACGCAAACACGGGCACCGATTTGGTTTTGAAAGCTGGTCTGGCGCACCTTTGGTTCGTCACCATCCATCCGTTCGAGGATGGCAATGGCCGCATTGCGCGAGCGATCGCTGACATTGTTTTGGCACGCTCTGAGAACAGCCCGCAACGCTTCTACAGCATGTCAGCACAGATCCGGCAGCAGCGCGCGGGTTATTACGACATTCTGGAGCAGACCCAGAAAGGGACCATGGACGTCACGCCTTGGATGGAATGGTTTCTGGATTGTTTAGGGCGTGCCGTCGACGGTGCACAGACCATGCTCAGCGCGGTTCTGGCGAAGGCGCGCTTCTGGGAGCGTAATCAGGGAGTCTCATTGAACGATCGCCAGCGCCTGGTGGTGAACCGCTTGCTGGACGGCTTTGATGGGATGCTCACGACATCGAAATACGCCAAGCTCACCAAGTGCTCTCAGGATACAGCCTGGCGTGACATTCTTCCTTTGGTGGAACGCGGCATTCTAGTTAGGAACCCTTCGGGTGGACGGAGCACAAGTTATTCGCTCGCGAACCACTAACCTGCGCATCCTGCTATACTTATCAAAAGATTCATCAGGCAGGAGGATGCCATGTGGCTCAAGACCTGGCCTAAGCTTTCGGTGGTGGTTGTTCTCGGTGGGTTCGTTTTTTCGTTAGCGCCAGCGCGAGCACAGCAGGACGAGGACAGCGATCGCCGGGCGTACGCCGCCAAGATACGCGAAACGTACAATTTTCGCTTCGGAAAAGACAAGATCTCCACACCTGGTAACGCGGCGGTGGACGGCAACGACTTCATTCCGTCGACGGCGTTTCCGACCGCTGAATACTGCAGCCGCTGTCACGCGGAAGCCTATAGCCAATGGCGCCAGGCGTTGCATTCCAACTCCTTTCGCACGCCTTTCTATCGCACCAGCGTGAACATTCTGCTCCGAACCAAAGGCATCGAATTTACGCGTCACTGCGATAGCTGCCACAATCCTGTCGCCGTGCTTGCGGGAGGACTGACCCAGGACTCTCAGGTGGATCGCGGCTTCGACGAGGACGGCCTCACTTGCACCACGTGCCATTCCATTCAAAAGCTTCAATCCACTAACGGGAATGGTGGGTTCGTTTTCGGCATTCCTTCGGTGCTGGTGGATGAGGACGGCAAGCGGATTCCGGGTATAGTGCCGGATGAAGAGATCCGCCAGCATCCCGACCGTCATTCGCGTGCAGTGATGCAATCCTTCTACCGGACACCGGAATTTTGCGCGTCCTGTCACAAGGCTAACCTACCGAATCCATTAAACGATTACAAGTTCATTCGTGCGTTCACGGTATACGATGAGTGGCAGAACTCGAAATTTTCGACGCGCAATCCGCTGACGTTTTACTCCACGGTGTTCACTACCTGCCAGGATTGCCACATGCAGCGGTCGCCGATAAAGCTCAAGGACGACGGCGCCAAGCATGGCACGCTAGTTTCGCATCGCTGGCCGGCGGGAAACACCGCTGTGCCTTTCTACTACGGTTTTGATGAGCAATTGCAGAAGACCGTCGAATTTTTGAAATCTGGCAACTACCTGAACGTGGACCTGTTTGCGATCAAGAAAAACTCCGAAGAGGGCATGATCGCGCCGCTCGGTTCCACGGCTTTCAAACTGGCGCCGGACGACACCGTGCAAATGATGGTGGTGATCCAGAACAAGAACATCGGCCACTCGCTGGTTCCCGAAGTACGCGATTTGTATGAGCCCTGGGTGGAGTTCCAGGTTTCGGATGCCGCGGGCACGGAGATTTATCACAGCGGTTTCCTAAAACCGGACGGTTCGCTCGAACCGGGCGCGCACAGCTTCACTAACCGGCCCGTAAATACCGACGGCGTATTCGTGGACAATCATAAAGTCTGGACCATTCAGTCCGTGGCTTATGACAACAGCATACAATCCGGACGTTCCGCGCTGGTGCGCTATCAATTCCACATTCCAGCAGACGCCAAAGGGCCACTTACTGTAACGGCCCGCGTGAACTATCGCCACTTACGTCAAAGTTACTTGAATAATATCTTTGGAACGGATCATCCCGCGTACCCGGTAGTGGAGCTTCAATCCCGTACGCGCATCTTGAATCTCGGGGATAACCCGGCCAGTCCCGACAAACAGGACAATCCCGATTGGATGCGCTGGAATAACCTGGGTATCGGGTTCCTGGATCAATTGCAATACGCCGACGCGATGCAGGCTTTCGAGCAGGTTCCGAAGTTGCGTCCGGATTACGCGGATGGGTACACAAACATCGCGCTGACTTACATCGAATGGGAGAAGTACTCTTCGGCGCGTGCCAGCCTGGAGAAGGCTCTGGAGGTGAGCCCCAACAACGGGCGTGCCCTTTACTACCTGGCGCTAGTGGAAAGGCGCGAAGGGCACTTCGATGAAGAGCTGGCCGACCTCGAAAGGGTGGTGGAACAGTATCCGCAAGCGCGCGATCCTCGGCGCGAACTAGGGATCGCCTATTATCAGCGTCACAGCTATGAAGAGGCGCGGCAGCAGTTTGAGGCGTTGCAGGCCATCGATCCGGACGATCTTGCGGCGCATTACAACTTGGCCGTGTTGTACCGGCGCATGGGGATGAAGGAGAAGGCTGCTGAACAGGCTGCAATGTTTGCCACCAAACAAGTAGATCCCGGCGCTCCCACTTACTCTCTGGAGTTTCTGCGGCAGCATCCGGAGATTTCGAATGAAAGCGTGCCCTGGCACATGCACACGGATTTACCGCATCCAGTGACAGCCACAGGCGGCGGAGGCCAGGGTAAGTGACGGCAACTAAGCCGCAACCGGTCGCTTAGAGAGTGTTACCGAACCGCGACCGTGAGGGAGTCGGTGCATTCACTGCTAAGGAGATATCAATTTGAGCGGATCTCGCCGGCAATTTGTTCGTTCACTAAGCCGCACTGCTTTAGTGCTTCCCTTTTCCGAATTACTGGCGCTCGGTCAGAAACCTATCGGTCCTACCGAACGTAATTATGACGCCAAGGCGAAGCCGGCTGCTCCCGGTCCTAAGTCGCCGATAGAAGGTACCCCACTCGGGCTCAGCTTCGTGGACGTTGTCAAGGAAGCCGGCTTGGCCGTCAAGACCATTTACGGCGGGGAAGGGAAGAACAAGTATCTTCTCGAAACCACCGGTTGCGGATTGGCGTTTTACGATTATGACCAGGATGGCTGGCTGGATGTGTTTTTGGTAAATGGGTGGCGCCTGGAAGGGTTCCCCGCCGGGCAGGAGCCGCGCTGCCATCTCTTCAAGAACAATCGTGACGGCACGTTCACCGATGTAACAAAAGGTTCTGGTCTGGAGCATAGAACCGGCTGGGGGCAAGCCTGCTGCGTCGGGGATTATGACAACGACGGCTATGACGATCTGTTTGTGACTTACTACGGGCAGAACGCACTTTACCGCAATCATGGCGACGGAACTTTCACGGACGTTACCAAGGAGGCGGGCTTAATCCAGCCCGGGGAGAAGATCCGCTGGAACACCGGCTGCACGTTTGTGGATTACGACAAAGATGGGAACCTGGATCTGTTCGTCGCCAACTATGTCGATTTCGATCTGAAGACCGCTCCACCGCCCGAGGCCGGTCCTTGCACTTACAAGGGAATGTTGGTGGCCTGCGGACCTCCCGGATTGCGCGGCGGCAAGAATATCCTGTACCACAACAACGGCAAGGGGACATTCACCGACGTCAGCGAGAAGGCCGGCATCTGGAACACGCCGGGCACCTATGGCTTGAGCGTAGCCGCGTCTGACCTGGATAACGACGGATGGCCGGATATCTACGTCGCCAACGACTCGAGCACCGCTACGCTTTATCAGAATCAAAAGGACGGAACCTTCAAGGACATCGCCATCGAATCGGGAGCCGCACTCTCGCCCGAGGGCAAGCCACAGGCCGGCATGGGTGTCTCCATCGGCGACTACAACCGCGACGGTAATCTAGATGTAGTTAAGACTAACTTCGCCGGAGACACGGATTCGCTTTACACCAACCTGGGCGACGCCACATTCGAAGATCGCACCTATCCGAGTGGTCTCGGAGTAAATACGCGCCTTCTAGGTTGGGGCGTGGGCTTCTTCGATATGGATAATGACGGATGGCTCGACATACTGATGTCGAACGGTCACGTCTATCCGGAAGTGGATAAGTCCAACGCGGATTTGAAGTATGCGGAACACAAGTATCTTTACCGTAACTTACAGAATGGGCGTTTTGAAGACGTAACTGATAAAGGCGGTCCCGGCATTCTGGAGAACGCGCCGGCGCGCGGGTGCGCTTTCGGCGACTACGATAACGATGGCGATTTAGACGTCGCGGTAAATTGTGTTAACGCGATTCCACAGCTCTTACGCTGTGATTCCACTCTGAACTGGAATTGGATCAAGATCAAACTCCAGGGCGTGAAATCGAACCGCACCGGTATTGGCACCCGCGTCATCGTGACTGCCAAGACCAAGCCGGGCGCAGAAAAAGCGCTGGCGCAAATGGACGAATTGCGCAGCGGCGGAAGCTACTTTTCACAGAACGATCTGCGCATGCACTTCGGTCTGGAACAAGCCACCAAAGTGGATAACGTCGAGATTCGGTGGCTGAGCGGGCAGGTGGACGTATTGAAAGATCTAGACGTGAATAAGCTCTACGTCATCCAGGAAGGCGGCAAGATATTGAAGGCAGAAAAGCTCGAAGCCGCTCGGAAGAGCCAATCGTGAGGTGCGTTGGGCTAATCTTCGGGATCGCATTATGCATGGCCGGGATGGCGACGGGGGAAGAACGCTGTCCCTGGTTGAATGTCGCGACCGCGTCAGGCTTCCTGGGCGGCGCGGTCCATATGACGCTGACTCCTGGGAGCTGCGAATTTGTCAGGCAGGATGGCGGTCATGAGATGGCGCTGCGGATCGAGGTTGCTTCGACCAGCGCACCGCACGCGCAGTGTGGTTCAGGCGCTGAACCACTAAAAGCCGTCGGCAACGAAGCGCTGGCCTGCACTTACGAAGGCAAAGCAGGTTGGATTGCGGAGCAGGTTACGGGACGAGTGCGCGATCAGGCGTTCCTGGTGCGAATTAGCACCAACGATCGATCGACTGCGCCGAAAACCATGCGCGAGAAAGTGTGCAAAGTAGCCGAACAAGTGGCTGGGATTTTGTTCTAAGGCCTACTTCTTCACTCCCTGCTGCAACTTCTTTTCTTTCTCCTCCTCTTCTGATTTTCGGATTGCGGCCGCTTTCCGGAAAGCCTCCTCCGCTCCGGCAGTGTCGCCTTTCCGCCGCAGAAGTAGCCCCAGGTTGTTCCAGGCGGGCGCGTTCAGATCGTCCAGCGCGACCGAGCGCCTGAGAGCTTCGATCGCGCCATCCACGTCGCCCTGCTGCTTCAGTGTGGTGCCGAGAATATACCAGGCTTCGTTGTATGTGGGACGCTGCGCCACGGCCGCGCGCAATTGTTCGACGGCCTGGTTCGGATTTCCAGCGTCGATGTACGTCATGGCCAGGCTGAAATGCGCCTCGGCAAGCGACGGCTCCAGATGCACGGCTTGCTCCAGTTCGGTGCGAGCGTGAGGCAAATCGTCGAGCGCTTTGTAGGCAATCCCCAAGTCATAATGAGCGCCGGCGTCATCGGGATGATTCCGAATCACACCGGAAAGCTGTTTGATCGCAGCCTGATTGTCTCCGGCGGCGATGTAGGCGTAACCGATATTCACTTGGACGCGCACATTGTTCGGATCGCTCTCGAGAATCCGGCGAAATTCCCGGAGTCCTCCAGCCGGATCGCCCGACCGCACCAGCGCGTTCGCGAAGCCGTTGCGAACTGAAGAGTTTTTCGGATCGAGCTGGACCGCCTGCCGGTACGCGTCGCGCGCCTGCTTGAAGAGATGTTGCCGCTCGTAGGCGATTGCCAGCGTTTCCCAAACCTTCGCGTTCGACGGCAGTTGCCGCGAGGCGCGCGCCAGTTCGCGGGTTGCCTCGGCATAACGCCCGGTTTCGTTGTAGACGCTACCCAGGCGGAAGCGATACTCGCCATTCGCGGGGTCGAGCGCTACGGCCTTCTGCAGGGCGCTTGTGGCGGGATCGGCTTTCTGCGCCAAGAATAAAGCCGCTCCCAAGTGAAACCAGGCCTGCGCCATTTTCGGATCCAGTTCCGTGGCGTGCTGGAAATGTGGAATGGCTTCCGCGGACCGGTTGGTGGCTGCTAGCAGAAAGCCGACCTGGTCCTGATAAACGGCGGACTTCGGAACCAGCTCCGCCAGCTTTTGGTACGCCGCAAGAGCTCCGCCCGCGTCGCGCGCGTCCAGGCGTTGGCGGGCCAGAGCTTCCAGATCCGGAACAGAGGCGGGCGCCTGCGCGAAAAGCAGCGCGCCACAAAGTATAGGAAAGAGCCGAAGGCCGACCTTTGCGAGCGGAACGTTAGCGGACATGCATGGCGCTCCAGAGTCGGAGGCTAAATCAATTTAGTTATGGTGCGCCCGGCATGACTCGAACATGCGACCTTCTGGTTCGTAGCCAGACGCTCTATCCAACTGAGCTACGGGCGCGCGATGACCATTATAGCAAGGGCCGGTTATTTCTCTCGCGCTGGCGCTGCCGCTTCTGCCGTTTTTCTTAGCGCCCGCAACTTGATTCTTCGATTGATCTTGCGCTTCCGCTGCCGGCCATAGCGCGACTTATCCCCGTTGTGTGCTGACATACACCTTCCAGCCTAGCAGGTTTACCGGTATACTTATTTCACCGCATGGACCTCGCGCTCGGATTCCTGATCGGGTTCTTCGTTTGGTTTATTGTCCGCGTTGTGGTGGGTGGAATCTTCACCGTCGACCAGAATGAGCGCGCCGTGAAAACCAGTTTCGGGCGCGCCGAGCGCCTCGCCGGAGACAAGACCACGCTCGACGATCCCATCGCCGGGTTCCTGGCCGAGGATGAGCGCACGCGCTACATATATCCGCAAGTGCGCGTGATCTTGCCGGGTGGACCGTATCTGAAAATGCCGTGGGAAAAGGTACGCAAAGTTTCGCTCGCCACCACCACCATCAACATGGCGCTGGATCTCGAAAATCCGAACGCCAATGACAACGGAACGCGCCTGGAGGCCGTAACTAAAGACCAGCTCAATACCGGGCTAACCGGTCAAATCCGCTATCACGTGAGTGAGAACAATCTCTACGCATTCCTGTATGGCATCAAGCAGCCGTTCGTTCACGTGATGGGATACTTCGTCTCGGTACTGCGGCAAAGGATTGCGAATTTCGAAGCCAAGCAAAATCCCGCGGGATCGGATGCGAGCGGCGAAATGATCGGCGTGTCCATCAACGATCTGCGGAAGAATTTGCGCGATCTGAACGAATACATGGATCAGGAGTGCAAATCCACCGCCGCGCGATACGGCATCGTCTTGGATGCATCGCTGATCACCGGGATCGATCCGCCGCCGGAGGTGGAATCGGCGCTGGCCGCAATCAATACCGCACACAACCAGGTTTCGAGCGATATCAGCCTGGCGCAAGCCTCCGCCGATCAGAAAATCGTGCAATCGAAGCGGGCTGTAGAGATCGAGACGCTGAAAGCGCAGGCTGAGGTGCAGCCCATCAAGTTACTGGCCGAGGAGCTTGCCCAACTGCAGAGCGCCGGAGAAGGCGTGCTGGAAGCTTACTTGCGGAACGTGCGGCTGCGATTGTACGAGAAGGCCTCGGCGGTTTACCTGGAGGCGCGCCGATGACCACGCTTCTCGCGGCCGGCATTACTTTTCTCGCGTTGTGGATCGTGGTGCCTTTCCTTCTGGCGATGGCTCGACTCTTCGGACTCTATGCAATCGTGCAGGAACGGACCGCCCGCGTATATGTGCTCTTTGGCAAAGTGGCTGGCGTGCTGAGCGAACCCGGTCTGCATTTCCTGCTGTTCGAAATCGGACCGGCCGCGTTCATCGTCAACTTTTTCGGTAAGTGTTACGTGTTGGATCTCCGCTTGGATCAGGAATACCGGCGCAGCGAGCCCGTGAATTCTGAAGAAGGCGCGCCCATGGGCATCGGGATCTGGTACGAGATGTGGATCAGCGATCCGGTGGCGTATCTTTTCAAAAATACCGATCCGCGCGGCTCGCTGCGCGCCAATGTGAGCAATGCCACCGTGCGATGTTTGAGCAACATGCCGCTGGCGGACATGTTGCAGACGCGCCATCAAATGAGCCAGACCGTACGGACTGAAGTTTCACCGCAATCGCAGGCCTGGGGTTATCAACTCGGCTCGGTGTACATCCGCAAGGTCCATTTCCGGGATGCGGAGATGATCCGCCAGATCGAGGAAAAGGTGGTCAACCGGCTGCGGCAGGTGACGGCCGCGATTCGGCAGGCAGGCGCGAACCAGGTGAGCGTCATCGCGAGCTCGGCGGAAAACCAAGCATCGGTGGAGTTCGCAAAAGCGGCGGCCATCCGGCCCAGCACACTGGGTCAGGCGCTGCGGGAGATCGCGCAACAGCCCACCGTGGCGGCGGCTCTGTTCGATATTCTGGAGACACAGAAACTTCTTGCGAGCGATGCCCGGTTGACGCTGCTGGCGGCGGGCCCGGACAGCCGCGTATTGGCGGATCTGCTGGCCGGCACAAGCGCGCCACCGAAACCCGCGGCGTAATCAATGCACCGACTCCCTTACGGTCGCGGTTCGGAAAGGGGTGTTACCGAACCGCGACCGTTAGGGAGTCGGTCCTGGCTTCCCAACGACATGCGAAACTTGAAGTTTGAACAAGACCTCACTCCATAAAGGAAAAATCAAGATCCTGCTGCTCGAAGGAGTGCATGCGAGCGCCGTTGAAGCATTCCGCCACGATGGCTACACCAATATTGAATCTCATCCCAAGTCTCTTCCGGAGCCCAAGCTGCTGGCATCCATAAAGGATGCCTACGTGGTAGGAATACGTTCCAACACACGCCTCTCCAGCCGCATTTTGGAGCATGCCGAACGTCTGCTCGGGATCGGCTGTTTTTGTATCGGCACCAATCAGGTGAATCTGGATGTCGCGCAGGATCGTGGCATCCCCGTGTTTAACGCGCCGTTCTCGAATACGCGCAGCGTGGCGGAGCTGGTGCTGGCGGAAATCATCATGCTGCTGCGCGGCATCCCGCATCGCAATGCGATGGCCCATCGAGGAGGTTGGGTGAAGACCGCCGTTGGATCCTATGAGGTGCGCGGAAAATGCCTGGGCATTGTGGGCTATGGCCACATCGGCACGCAGATCGGGCTGCTGGCTGAGGCGCTGGGAATGCAAGTGGTGTACTACGATGTCGAAACCAAACTGGCGCTGGGAAACGCGCGGGCCATGCCGTCGCTTCCGGCGCTGCTCGAAGCGGCGGACGTGGTTACGCTGCACGTCCCGGAAACGCCCGAAACGCGAGGCATGATCGGCGCCGCGGAACTGTCGCGGATGAAGCCGGGCGCTCAACTCATCAATGCATCTCGCGGCACCGTCGTCGATATAGAGGCACTGGCAGCCGCGCTCCGGTCGCAGCATCTGGCGGGCGCCGCTGTGGACGTTTTTCCGCACGAGCCGAAGACCGCTGAGGAGGAGTTCGTGTCCCCTTTGCGAGGCATGGATAACGTCCTGCTGACGCCACACGTCGGCGGAAGTACCGCGGAAGCACAGCAGAACATCGGAGTCGAAGTAGCGGAGAAACTGATCAAGTACAGCAATAACGGGTCCACCCTGAGCGCGGTGAACTTCCCGGAGGTCTCGTTGCCGGAGCATTCCGGAAAGCACCGGCTGCTGCACATCCATCGCAACCAGCCGGGCGTGCTCTCGGCCATCAACGCCGTTTTCTCCGAGCAGCGGATCAATATCGCGGGCCAATATTTGCAAACCAACGCTAAGATCGGTTACGTGGTGATCGACGTGGAAACGCGGGAGCCAGCAGAATCATTGAAAACGAAGCGCAAGCTGGATAAGGTACCGGGCACAATTCGCACCCGTGTTCTGTACTGAAGCCAGAACGTCGAGCTACGACGGCCCGACCTCGCGCAGAGGCAGGATCCCGGCAGCTTCCTTGTCCAGATCGTCCAGGTCTAATCGGTCTAAGTGGTCTAAGTCTTCGTTGTCTTCGGAAGCATCCCCAGCTTCACCAGTCTCGGGGTCATTCTTGTGCAGCTTGCGGTCGAGTCGCCGCGCAGCCTTTTCCCGCTGCTTTTCGGCGCGAGCCACTTCCTTTTGACGTTTCTTGTATGTATCGCGTGAACGGCCGGCCATAACTCCTCCAACAGAATTTTCAGTCCCGGTAAGGACCGTGAGGTGATGAACGGTAGTGTACTACCAGCGACGGTCGCGTCGCCCTCCGCCACCGCCACCTTCTGTCTTGGGCCTGGCTTCGTTGACGTTGATAGCACGGCCACCCAGGTTGGTGCCGTTCAATCCGGCAATCGCGCGATCGGCCTCGCTGCCGTCAGTCATTTCAACAAATGCGAAGCCCCGTGACCGCCCGGTATCCCGGTCCGTCATCAAGCTGACCCGCTCCACGGCGCCGTATGCTTCGAAAGCAGTACGGATGGATTCCTCGGTGGCGCCAAAATCCAGATTTCCTACAAAAAGCTTCTTCATGTTTTCTCCTACGTTTGAAGGCGAGCTCGACGGAGGCAGAAGGAATTCTCGGCCAGACGCGGCAGGACGACCAAACGCGATTTTTATTATAGCAGCATAATTGGGCGGTGGGTTAGCGCCAGTGATATAGTGCTAGGAATGAAATTGCAGATGCTGATTTTCATGGCGCTTGCCCTGTTCGCCGCCGCCCTGCCGCTCTGCGCTATCGACGATCCGGTTCGAGTGGAGAATGGCTCACTTTCAGGCGCGTCAGGCGCCAGCCCCGACGTTAGGGTTTACAAGGGCGTGCCCTTCGCCGCGCCGCCGGTCGGCGATTTGCGCTGGAAAGGGCCTAGGCCGGCTCCATTCTGGCAAGGCGTCCGGACCGCTACCGAGTTTTCTGCGGCCTGTTATCAGACGCCTTATCCTAAAGCGTCCATTTATTATCTCGATCCCGAGCCAATGAGCGAGGACTGCCTGTACCTGAACGTCTGGACCGCTGCCAAGTCCAGCAAAGAACGCCGCCCGGTGATGGTGTGGATACACGGCGGGGGATTGACGCGGGGTTCGGGCGCGGTGCCGTTCTACGATGGCGAAGCGCTGGCCAAGAAGGGCGTGGTGCTGGTCACCATCAATTATCGGCTGGGGATTTTTGGATTCTTCGCGCATCCGGAGTTGACCAAGGAGTCCGACCGCAACGCGTCCGGCAATTATGCGCTGCTGGATCAAATTGCGGCGCTTGAATGGGTAAAGAAGAACATCGGAGTCTTCGGGGGAGATCCCAAACGCGTCACCATCTTCGGCGAATCGGCTGGATCGTGGAGCGTGAATTATCTAATGGCCACGCCGCTAGCCCGCGGTCTTTTCCAGCGCGCCATTGGCGAAAGCGGCGGCGCGTTTGGAGTGATGAAGAAACTCGCGGAAGTGGAAGAGTCCGGCAAAAAGTTTGCGGCCTCTCAGCATGCGGATTCCATCGCGGCGCTCCGGGCCAAGCCGGCCGAAGAGCTGCTGAAGGCTTCCTCGGCCGCGAGTTTTCCGCCCAATGTGGATGGCTGGATGCTGCCCGAGGATGTGTATACGATCTTCTCGAAGGGCAAGCAAATCGATGTGCCTCTGATCGCCGGCTCCAATGCCGATGAAGGCAAATCGCTGGCGCCCTGGCCCACGACGGGGAAGGCGGCATCTTTTGTAGAACAATCCCGCTCGCGGTTCGGCGACAAAACTGACGAATTTCTCAAGTTGTATCCTGCCGGATCGGACGAAGAAGCCATGGCGTCGCACTACGCGAGCTTCCGTGACTTCAGCTTCGGTTGGCAGATGAGAACCTGGGTGCGCATGCAGGCGAAGACCGGCAAGTCGAAGGCATTCCTTTATTATTTCGACCGCGTGCCTCCGGGCCCAGATAGCGGCCGCTACGGTGCTTTCCACGCCTCCGAAATAGCTTATGTTTTTGAGAATCTGCTGCCGCCGCGGCCGTGGGAAGATGCCGACCGGAAGCTTTCCGAGGCGGTGTCATCCTATTGGGTGAATTTCGCCGCCACTGGCGATCCGAACGGAAAAGGGCTGGCGAAGTGGCCGCCGTATAAGGAATCGCGCGATGTTGCCCTCGAGCTGGGCGATAAAATCGGTCCGCTGCCGGCGCTGCACAAAGCGGCTCTGGATTTTCTAGACACCTATTTCGCGGCGCAGCGCAGATAGCACTGGACAAGTCAGAGACTTGTCCTACCTGCTAAACTGTACAGTTTGTGAGCCGTCATCGATTCGCAGTTTTCGCCCTGATCTCTATCTCGCTCGCGTCCAGTTTGTGGTTCTTGCTGGATGTGATCACGGCATATTCCTATCTGCTTAGTTCATACGGTTTCGGAGTGCCGAACTTTGATGCCCGCTTCGAAGCGCTTCACAAATCCATGCATCCGCGATCCGTGCTGGGATACGTTTCCGACAACCCCGCCAATAACGCGCAATCGCAGGCGGAGTTTTATCTCACTCAGTACGCTCTCGCGCCGGCCATTGTCAAGGCAACTACGGAAGAACATTTCGTGGTCGCGAATTTCCATACCAACTCCCCGAATGCGGCTATGCTCAGGGCCAAGAATCTGGTGCTGGTTCAGGATTTCGGCAACGACGTGTATATCTACCGCAACACTACCCGATGACGTTGCTTTACCTCGCTCTGGTCTGGTTAATCGGTTGCGGCCTGCTTCGCTGGCTATTTCCCGCACCGCTACGCTGGTCGTTGCATAATGCCTTACTTCTTTTCCTCGCGGCCGGAATCGGAATCGGGATCGCGTCCACTTTGTACTTTCTCACTTTGGCGTCGGTTGGTCCGAAAATCCTGGTGTTGGCAGCAGTGGAAGGTGTGGGGCTCATGGCTGCGTTGGCCTTAGGCATTCTGGTTAAGCGGCGCGGAACTTTGCTTCAATGGGCGCCCGGACCACCCACACCCTGGTATTTCACGGCCGCGTTAGGCGTCGCGCTGGCGAGCGCGGTGATCATGTTCATCGTCTGTACGCTCACCAAGCCACACGGTGAATGGGACGCATGGGCTATCTGGAACATGCGAGCTCGTTTTCTGTTCCGCGCCGGCGAATTCTGGCGCGATGCTTTTTCCAATCAACTCGACTGGTCGCATCCCGATTATCCTCTGTTGATTCCAGGCATCGTCGCCATGTGCTGGACTTTGGCGCGCGCAGAATCCACGCTGGCGGCGTCCGCAGCCGCATTTCTCTTCACCTTGGGGACAGTGGGAGTGTTGATTTCCACGCTCGGCGTTCTGCGCGGTAAGATGCAAGCCTTCATCGGCGGGATTCTGTTGCTGGGGAGCGCGTCTTTGATGGTGAACGGCGCCAATCAATACGCCGACGTACCATTGAGCTACTTCATTCTGGGCACGCTGGCGCTGCTGTGTTTGCAGGATCGCTATCCGGCGGATCTGCGCTTCAGCGTCCTGGCTGGATTGACCGCCGGCTTTGCAGCCTGGACTAAGAATGAAGGCGCGCTCTTCCTGGTGGCAGTGATAGCGGCGCGGGCTTGGGCGATCTCGCGTTACGGGAATCGAGCTACCCTCACGCCGCAATTCCTCCGGCTGGCGGCTGGATTTGCAGCGCCCGTGGCAGTGATAGCGTTCTTCAAACTCCGATTTGCGCCACCTAATGACCTGCTGGCAAGGCATCCGCGTCAGATCGTCACGCACGTGGCCGACATCGGGCGCTGGATCACTGTGCTTGAAGGGTACGTCCAGGAAACCTTCCGGATCGGATATTTCCTGATCCCGATTGTTCTGGTGCTCGCGCTGTACTGGTATCTGNNACGCTGGCGGGCGAATTTGCCATCTACGTAGCATTGCCGGGCGACGCCTCGTGGCAGGTCCAAACGTCATTTGAGCGCTTGTTACTGCAACTGTGGCCGTCAGGATTGCTGGCATTCTTTATTGCCGCGAATACACCCCAGCTTTATGCGAAGCCAAAAGGGGTTGAGAAGGTCAAACCAGCCAAAAAAGCGGCGAGGTCCGCGGCGAAGTAGGTTCTGACATAAATGTGGAGCCTTTCGAGAGCGTAGCCGAGCCTCGACCGGCAGGGAGCGATACCACGAGTGCGCTAGTTCTGGTTTCGTGGTAGCGCTTCCTGCCGGTCGCGGCTCGGTTTTTCGTACGTTCCTACATGCCTTCCATTTTTATGTCGCGCGCCCAAGTAAAGGGTGCCGAAACCCATTGTTCGCCGATTACGTTTAAAATAAAGAATGGCCACGGGGATGAATTGTATGCACTTACGTTTGGGGTGTGTTGCGATCGCGACCGTTCTCTCGCTCGGCGCTCAGGAGCCGAACCCTCCCGCCAGTCCTGCTCCGGAGGTGAAGATCGCCGATGTCAAGCAGTCCGCCAGCCCCGCCGACGACTTCCTGATTCCCGCCGGCACCAATGTCCCGCTGAGCATGATCAATAGCATCAGCACCAAAACTGCGGGCGAAGGCGAACGAATTTATCTCGAAACCGTTTTTCCAATCCTCGCCAATGGCCGCATTGTGATTCCGCCCGGAAGCTACGTGGCGGGCACGGTCACATCGGTAAAGCGCCCGGGGAGGGTGCACGGGCGCGGTGAGTTGTACGTCCGGTTTGACTCATTGACGCTGCCGAACGGAGTGACGCGCGATTTCCGCGCTCGCATCGGCAGCCTGGATGGAACAGCCCCCGGTACGCTGGATAAGACCGAGGGCAAGGTAAAGAGCGACGGTAACAAAGCCGGCGACGTAAAGACGATCGGTGAAGCTGCCGGCGCGGGCGCGGGCATCGGTGGACTGGCTGGCGCTGCCGCCGGACATCCCGGTATGGGCGCGGGCATCGGGGCTGCCGCTGGGGCTGCTGCCGGATTGGTCGGCGTGTTGCTCACTCGCGGACCCGAGGCTGTGCTGGCGAAAGGTACCACGATGGAGATGGTCCTAGACCGGCAATTGCAGTTCACCACGTCCGAGCTGGATTTCAGCAACTCGATGTCGCAGCCGCACGCCAATAGCACCGTTCCTGCACAAAAGAAACCTCAAGCGTCCTTTCCCGGACGCCGCTTCCCAGAGTGACACGCGAGGGCGCGGGCGCTGCACCGCGAACTTACCCCATCGATGTTCTAGTACTTCCGCTCTAGCCGGTCCGTTGGATCGAGCTTCACTTCGTACCATCCCTTTTGAATCTCATGAGCTATTGGTCACCCTTTGGCCTGCTTGTACACTTCAATCAAGGAAATGGAACTCCAAACTGCAATCCAGATTTTGAGCTTCGGAATTCTAGCCGCCGCGGGCACGATCGTGGGGCTTGATTTTCTGAAGGCTAGGCAAGAACTCTCGCGAGCGATGATGTCGTGGCGCGCCGGGAGGCAGGAAGTACGCTAATGACGAGGAACTTGGCACAGTCTGTTACGGTGGATGCTTTCCTGTGGGATCAGCCCGAATCGCGGGCTCAGTCCGCTCCTCCACGCGTAATGGCCAAGTCGGAAATTGGACTGGGAGTTGTTATCGATGTCACTCCAATTCCAGCGAACCAGCATCTGGTTCCGGCCGGAATGTTCAATAAGTGGACTCTCGAAGTGCTCTTACGTATCAACAAGCCGTTCACCGGTCTGGTTGTACTGATCGACCTTGTAAGAGCGCACCGCCATTCATCCCATGATGAAGCCTCGCTGCAGTTAGTCACCGCTTGTGTGGCGGGACTGCTGGCAGAAAACGATTTCGGTTGCCGGACCACCGAAGACGAGTTCGTGATGATCTGTCCGGGTACGCAAGGCGCCGAAGCTCAGCGCCGCTTGAATCAAATCTCTGAACAGCTCTGGGAGTTCCAGCAACGCGGGCGCGGAGCATGCTCCCTGCTGTTTAGCTGGGGTGGAATCGGCGCCCCGGAAAAACCGCTTTCGGAAGCCGTTGACGCCGCCGTCCATCGCATGAACCAAATCAATCGGAATCGAAAGATCAATTCCAGGGAATCTGTGAAACACAACAGAAAGGTTGTTTAACCCTCTTTATCCTTCTTCGTGGGTTAACACTCCAGAAGCCGCCAAAGGTCATACATAAAATCGGAGGAGCGGCTTCTGGAGTTTTTTTTTATCAGGCACCGACTCCCTCACGGTCGCGGTTCGGTAACACTCTCTCAACCGTAAACGAACGGTCGTGGCTGGCTAAAGCAGCCGCAACACCTTCTTGAGATAATGAAGCTAGACGGCGGGCAGGCCCCGCTTTCCCGAAGCAACCCCTTGGAAGAATCTATCCTTATCCGTGGAGCGCGAGTCCACAATCTCAAGAACGTCTCGCTCGCGATTCCGCACAATCAACTCACCGTCGTGACCGGCGTATCGGGATCCGGCAAATCGTCGCTGGTTTTCGATACGGTCTACGCCGAAGGGCAGCGGCGCTACGTGGAATCGCTTTCCGCCTACGCGCGGCAATTCCTGGAACGCATGGAAAAGCCGGATGTGGATGAAATCTCCGGCATCGCGCCGCCCATCGCCATTCGTCAGAAGAACACCACACGGAATCCGCGATCCACGGTCGCCACTTCTACCGAGATTTACGACTTCCTGCGGCTACTCTACGCTCGCGTCGGCCGCAGCTATTGTCCTAAGTGCGGCCAGCAGGTGGTGCGGGACACAGTGGATCAAGTGGCGCAGACCATGCTCCAGCAGAAAGAGGGCTCGCGCTGGTACGCGCTATTTCCGGTTCGGCGCGGCGCCACCACGGAAGCATTGCGCGATCATCTGTTCGAGCTGCGCAAGAAAGGTTTCAACCGCCTCTATCAACAGGGCCGCGTATTCGAATTCTCCACTCCGGAATCATTGCTCGACATCGACTTCACGCAGCCCGTATTCATTCTGGTGGACCGCTTTGTCATCACTCCCGATCTGCATCAGCGTATTGTCGACACCACGGAAATCTGCTATCGCGAGGGCGGCGAAGTAATTTTCGAGGAAGCCACTCCCCAGAATCCACCGCCCACGACGCTGCTCTTTAACGAGAAGTTCGCATGCAAACAGTGCGGCATCGAGTTGGCTACTCCGGAGCCGGGGCTGTTCAGCTTCAACAATCCCATGGGCGCGTGCCCGCGCTGCCAGGGTTTTGGCAACACCATTGACTATGACATGGACCTGGTGATTCCCGATCCCGGCCTATCGCTCGATGAAGGCGCCGTCCAACCGTGGACCAAAGAGCAGCATCAATGGTACGCCAATCATTTCCGCAAATCCACGCGCGGCAAAGTGCGCTGGAACGTGGCGTTATGCGATTTGACGGCTGAGGAACGGGCGCTGGTCCACGATCATGTTCATAAGTTCTTCGCCGAAGTGGAGACTAAGAAATACAAAGTACACGTGCGCGTGTTCCTGAGCCGCTATCGCGGGTATGCGGAGTGTCCGGATTGCAAGGGGTCGCGGTTACGCCCAGAGGCATTGAACGTGCGAATCTGCGGCCGGACCATCGCCGAAATTGTGCGGCTGAACATCGCACAAGCCTACGAATTCTTTCGAGAGTTGGATCTTACGCCCGAGGAATCCGCCATCGCCGACAAGATCCTGGTGGAGATCCGGCAGCGGCTGAAATTCCTGAACGACGTAGGTCTCGATTATCTGACGCTGGACCGCCTGTCCTCGACGCTCTCCGGTGGCGAAGCGCAGCGTATCCAGCTAGCAACATGTCTGGGATCGCGGTTAGTGGGCGCTTGCTATGTACTGGATGAGCCGTCCATCGGGCTGCACAGCCGCGACACTGGCCGCCTGATCCGCATACTGGAAGAATTGCGCGATCTTGGCAACACCATTGTGGTGGTGGAGCATGACGCCGACGTGATGCGCGCCGCCGATCATATCGTCGATATGGGGCCAGGCGCTGGAGAACTGGGTGGCCGCATTATCTTTGAAGGCTCCTACGGCAAAATTCTGCGGGACGGCGCGGGCTCGCTCACGTCGCGCTATCTGCGGGGCGAGATGCGCGCCGCGCGAGTCGCGAAGCGCCGCCCAGTGGATCCCAAGCGAGTGGTCAAGTTCTTCGGCGCACGCGCCCATAACCTGAAGGGCATCGATGTCGCGATCCCGCTCAACATGATGGTTGCGGTCACGGGAGTTTCAGGATCCGGAAAATCCACGCTGGTACATGACGTGATCTTTCAGTCCATCGAACGGAAGCTGCGGCAGCCGGCCCAGGAAGCGTCGGACGAAGAGACCGAGCGCGCGGCCGAGAAGATTACGTGCCGGCGCGTGGAGAAGGCGGAGCTTTTGCGCGAAGTGATTCTGGTGGATCAGTCGCCCATTGGCCGAACCCCGCGATCGAATCCGGTGACTTACATCAAGGCCTTCGACGTGATTCGAGATATCTTTGCATCTACTCCGGATGCCAAAAAGCGTGGCTACACCGGCGGCCATTTTTCGTTCAACATCCCGGGCGGGCGTTGCGAAAATTGCCAGGGCGATGGTACTGTCACGGTGGAAATGCAGTTCCTGGCCGACGTGGAGCTGCTGTGCGAAGAGTGTAAGGGAACGCGTTTCAAGAGCAGCATTCTCGACATCCGGTACCAGGGCCTGAACGTTCATGAGGTGCTGCAGTTGACGGTGAAAGAAGGCCTGTCGTTCTTTTCCGAAAGCAAGCGGCTGGTCACCAAGCTCAAGGTCCTGGACGACGTGGGTTTGGGTTACCTGAGGCTGGGACAATCGGCCACCACGCTGAGCGGTGGTGAAGCGCAGCGTGTGAAGCTGGCTGCACATCTCGCGCAGGCCACCTGCAACGGAGCTCTGTATATTTTCGATGAGCCGACCACGGGCTTGCATTTCGACGACATCGCGAAACTGCTGTCCGCTTTCGAGCGGCTGATAGAAAACGGCGGCAGCATTCTGATCATCGAGCACAACCTGGATGTAATCCGCAGCGCCGACTGGGTGATTGATCTAGGACCGGAAGGCGGCGATCGGGGCGGCGAAATCGTGGCCGAAGGCACCCCGGAGCAAATTGCGGCCGCACCCAATTCCTATACGGGGCGGTACTTGAAAGAATGTGCCGCAAACGCCGCGAGGTAAAGGGCATTCTGTGGGCCAGAGCTGCGTAATCGACTGAGCTTGGATCGTGACATCGCGGTTCTCACTCCTTCACTGAAATGTTGGAAATATCAGATATGCCTGCACGCCTCGCGCGCTGAACGAAGGACTTGTCGAAAGAGACGAATGCCGCGCCGGGGGGCCTGCTACACAAATGCAACGCGTCGGCGAATTCAATTCCTCGTGTCGTGAGCGCCAGGGCGGCAGCCACCGATGATTCATCCTCGGCATGCACGTTCTCGAGTCCCAGCAACTTCGTGAATGCCGCTCGAATCTCAGTCTCCTCAAGTCCGTACAGACTGCGGAGCACCCAGCCGGTTTCGAGCAACACGGTTTTCGCGATCCAGATTGGCTCACGCGTGAACAGGGAGCGCGCCGCCGCCTCCTGCCTCGAGTCGTCACCGGTCAGCAGCCTTACCAATACGTTAGTATCGACCGCGATCATGGCGTCGCTTCACTTCCGAGCCAATGGCGGCACGCATCTCGGAGGGTGTTTTCGGTTTGCGCTTGGACCGCAGACAGCCGGCCACATCGTCAAGCTCGCTAGCCGGGAAGCGGGCGGCGGGACGGAGCAGGACACCACCGTCGGCCTCTTCGACAGTAAACTCCGTGCCAGGGCCCCAAGCACGAGAAACACGGATTCCCTTCGGCAGGATGATCTGACCTTTGGTCGAAAGCCGGGTTGTTTCCATGGTAAGACTCCAGTAAGATTATCTCACATCCGGCGCTGCGCGGAACGTCAGTTCCTCGGAACTTCAGCTCCGCACGAACCAGCGTTCCACACTAGGCGATACTTGAAAGAACATGCCGCAAACGCCGCACATTGAGACGCACTTCACGGCTTCGGAATTCGTACGTGATGTGGTAATTGGAATGGCGGACGGGCTCACCGTTCCATTCGCATTGGCGGCCGGGTTGTCAGGCGCCGACATTACCACGCGCATTATCGTGGTGGCTGGCTTGGCTGAAATCGCAGCCGGCTCCATCGCCATGGGTTTGGGCGGGTATCTGGCGGCGCGTAACGATGCCGATCACTACCAGAGTGAGCTCCGCCGCGAACAGCGCGAGGTGGAAGAGATCCCCGAAGAAGAGGCGCGTGAAGTGCTCGAGGTTTTCGAAAATTATGGGTTGACCAAGCAGGAAGCCGTTCCCATAGTGGACTCGTTGCGCCAGCGACCCAAGCAGTGGATCGATTTCATGATGCGCTTTGAGCTGGGACTCGAAGAGCCTGATCCAAAACGCGCTGTGCGCAGCGCCTCCACCATCGCTGGCGCTTATATCGCCGGTGGCTTGATTCCGCTCACGCCGTACATGTTGATGGGCACACCTTACTCCGCATTGATTGCTTCCGTAATAGCGACACTGGTGGCGCTCGCAATCTTTGGAGCCATCAAGGGTCACTATACTGGAATGTCACTGGTTCCGAGCGCGCTTCGAACCATGGTGATCGGCGGATTAGCAGCCGCCGCGGCATTCGGAATCGCTCGCCTGGTGTCGGCAAAGTAAAAACAGCACCGGCTCCCTCACGGTCGCGGTTAGGCTCCGTTACCGAACCGCGAGCGTAATAAGCGACCGGTGCATTTGAATTTTTCACGGATTCTCATGGTCGCGGTTCGGTTGTTGTGGCCAAAAGAAACAGCGGGGCGTCCGGGCGATCCAACTTCTGTAGGCCTGCACTTGTGTTATCAACGTCAGCACGTGGTCTGACAATTGCCTGAATCCCTGACATGACGAAAAGTCTGCTCGCTTTCGTCTTCTGTGTCGCGTGCGTGGCTCAGGATGGCCTCGTCTACTCCCGTATTTTTCCATTAATGGGAAACCAGTACGATACTGCAGTCACCGCGATGGCGGCCGACGGCGCGGGTAACATCTACCTAACGGGCTGGACCTCGGAACCCAGCGTGCCGGTTACCCCAAGCGCGGTTCAGCCTACGTTCAATGGGGGCGAATGCACCAACGGATCGTCTGGCGGTGGGACTCCCACTCCGCCTCAGGAGTTCCCTTGCCCCGTTCCCTTCGTCATCAAGCTGGACGCCCAGAGCAAGGTCGTCTTCGCTACATATTTGGCAGGCTACCAGCCCACGTCGATCGGCGTGGACGCGGCCGGCAACATCTATGTCGCTGGCATTACCGCGGGAATCGAAACCAACCCCGGGTCGAAGTTCACCGGCGGCGCAACATTCATCTACAAGCTGAATCCGTCCGGAACGGCGTTACTGTACACAGCCTCGATTCCCGGCACCGGTCCGTTGCCATTCAACATGCCTTCCGGGCCGAACATCCCGCCGGGCGGAGTAACCATGAGCATGGCGGTGGATTCCGCCGGGAACGCTTACTTCGTTGCTGAGGCGTCGGCTGGCTTCCCGGTCACCGCCAACGCGATGCAATCGAGCGGGCCGATGGTAGTGGGCAAGCTGGATACCACCGGGCAGAAGCTCATCTACGCAACCTATTTCGGCGGGAGCGGCGGTGACAGTCCGGGTGGAATCGTGGTCGATCCATCGGGGAACGCCTACTTCACCGGATCAACCCGCTCCACCGACTTCCCGGTAACCAAGGGCGTCCTTCAAACCACACTGACGCCCGGTTTCTCACCTGCTTTCGTCGCCAAGTTGAATGCATCCGGAGGGCTAACCTACGCCACATACCTCGGCGCGAACTCCGTGACTTTTGGTGCAGTAATTCGAGTGGATTCCAGCGGCAACGCCTACGTCTTGGGGACGCTGAACTCAGCAAGTTTCCCTGTCACGGCTGGTGCGTATCAAACCACGTTCCAGCTAAGTGGTTCTTCCGCGTTTCTTGCAAAGCTCAACGCCGATGCAACAGCTCTGGTATATGCAACATATGTGTCCACCAATTCCGTTCCACCCAGCATCCTGGATGTCGATGCCGCGGGCAACGCGTATGTTTCGGGTCAGGCGGGAGGGGGCTTCGCAGCCTCTCCGGATGCGCTGCAACCTTGTCGCGCCGGTGGGGCGGACGCTTTCGTGTTGGAGTTAGCACCGGATGGAAAATTTGTGGATGCCACGTATTTGGGAGGTTCCGGAGAGGATCTCGCTTTTGCGCTGAATGCCGACGCGGACGGAACCGTAGTACTGGCGGGCTTCACAACAACATCTGATTTTCTGGTCACGCCGGACTCTTCGCTCAGCCCGCCGGGTTTTTTCATCGCCAAGTTTCAAATCGCGAATCCCGGTAATGCGACTCAGCCGTGCTCCATTCTCGCGCCTGAGAATGGTGCGAACTTTCAGGACGGTCCGGTGGCGCCGGGAGAGCTGGTGACGTTCTGGGGACTTCGTTTTGGACCCGCAGCCGGCGCTCAAATGCAGTTCGATTCATCGGGTAAAGTCACCACCGAACTAGCCGGCGTGCGCGTATTCTTCAACCAAATCCAAGCGCCGATCCTGTACGCGCAATCCGAGCAGATCAACGCGCAGATGCCGTGGGAGCTGGCGGGCCAGACCAGTGCCCAGGTGCACGTTGAGTACAACGGTGTTTCCACCAGGACAGGAATTGTCGCGCTGCAGCCCTCCGCGCCGGCACTGTTTCCGGAGCAGTACGGCGCTGCGCAGGGAGCCATCATTAATCAGGACGGTACGCACAATTCGGTCGCGAATCCAGCACCCGCAGGCTCCGTGGTTTCGATCTTCGGCACTGGCGGCGGAGCGACGAATCCTGCCAGCCTGACCGGAGGCCTCGCGCTACTCAAACCGCTAGTCACACTTGTGCTTCCGGCAACGGTCATCATCGACAACACACTCACTGCGGATGTCCTGTACGCGGGCGTCGCGCCGACTCTCATCTCGGGACTGTTCCAGATTAATTTCCGAGTCCCGCAGGGTTTGGGTGCTTACGCTGCGCACCGGGTGGACATCACTATTGGAAGCGCGTCCACCCAGGGATTGATATCGGTGACGGTGGCCACCAAGTAGGGTAAGCCTCCGGCTTGCCCAAGGCAGCGCATGGCGCTGTCCCACTCGGTAAAATAGGAACATAGAAGTATGTGGCCCACCACGGTGCTGGTCCTGTTCCTCGCGCTCCAGAGTAACTATTACGAACTGGGCTTGAAAGCGCTCGACGAAAAGCGCTATCAGGAGGCAGTGGATAATTTCATCAACGCCATTGCAGCCGAGCCGAAGGACTACAGCCTGCACTTCAATCTGGCGCTTGCTTACAGCCTGATGGGCAAGGCCGCAGAGGCGATCCCGGAATACAGGAAATCACTCGAAATGAAGCCGGGCCTTTACCAGGCAGAGCTGAATCTGGGAATTTTGCTGCTTCGCGAAAAGCAGGGCGCCGATGCGGTTCCATATCTCACGGATGCGGTTTCGCAAAAAGCCAAGGAGTTTCGGCCGAATCTCTATCTTGCCTCGGCTCTATTGGCAAGCGGCGAGTTCGCGAAAGCCGAGCAGGCTTATAAGACCGTGCTCGAGATCGATCCGAAGTCGCCGGACGCTGAACTCGGCCTCGCGCATGCGCTGGCGAAGCAGGATCGGGTGGCCGATGCTGCTCCGCATTTTCAAAACGCGGCCGCGATGAACCCAAACTATCGGGACGGCCTGCTGGAGTTGGCGTCCTTATACGAAGCAGCGAAACAGGCGCCGGAAGCAATCGCCATATATAAACAGTTTCCCGACAATCCCGGCGCACAAGAAAGACTGGGCGCGCTATTGCTGGCGTCCGGCCAACCGGCGGATGCAATTGCACGTTTCCAGGCAGCCGTTGCGGCGTCTCCCACTCCGGCCAATCGCGCGGCGCTGGCAACCGCGTATCTCAAGAACAAGGAGCCGGACAAGGCGCTGCCGGTGATCGAAAAAGTTCTGGCGGCGGATCCGAACGATTTTGAGCTGCGGATGCTGCACGGACGCATTCTTCGCGATCAGCGTAAGTTCCCTCAGGCTTCGCAGGATTTTTTGAGCGCCACGAAAATCAAGCCGGATTCCGCCGAAGCGTGGAGCGAGCTTGCTTCGGTGCTGGTGGTTGGCGATGATTATCTCGCGGCATTGGCGGCGCTGGACAAAGTGGCGGCGCTGCATGCCGAAAAGGCGGGCCATGTATTTTTCCGGGCTATTGTCTTGGACAAAATTCACCAGCAGAAACCCGCGCTTGAAAGTTACCAAAGGTTCTTGGCGATGAGTAACGGGCAGAACCCCAACGAAGAGTTTCAAGCCAGGCAGCGCATCAAGATTCTTGAAAGAGAGCTTCGCAGATAGTGATACAGTTACTGGCATTATTGCTTTTAGCCTTCGGCGATGTCGCCACGGTGAAATCCGAGCCGGATCTCGAACGCCGGTCGGAGTTGGCGCTCGCCAATGCTGATAAACAGGTGGATGCAGCCAAACAGGCCTATAACGGTGGCGACGAAAAGGCCGAGCAGCAGGCGCTGGTGGAAGTGCGCGAGCTGGTGGATGTTTCTTATGATGCGCTGGAACACACTAACAAGGCTCCCCGCAGGAGCAAGTATTACAAAAATGCGGAATTGAAGTTGACCGCGTTACTGCGGCGGTTGCACAGTTTTCGCGACCAGGTGAGCTTCGAGAGCCGGGAGGCGGTGGACGCCGTGATCAAGCGGGTATCGGACGTCCATGATGAATTGTTGGCGGCGATCATGAGCAAGAAAAAGTGAGAGGTGATCCTATGAGGTTTTTAGCGGCGATATTGATCGTAGCGGGAACGGGAGCTTTCGCGCAGCAGCGGGATTTTCTTACTGCGGACGAGATCGATCAGGTGCGCGAAGCGCAGGAACCGAACGCGCGATTGATCCTCTACGTTCAATTTGCCAGGCAGCGGATGAGTCTTCTGAATCAATTATTGAGCAAGGAGAAGCCGGGGCGTTCTGCGCTGATTCATGACACGCTCGAAGAGTACACCCAGATCATCGAAGCAATCGATACGGTAGCTGACGACGGTTTGAAGCGGAAGGTCGCGCTGACTGAAGGCATGAAACTGGTAGCCGCCGCAGAGAAGGACATGCTGGAAACTTTGCAGAAAATCGAGGAATCCGAACCGAAGGATTTGACGCGCTTCGAATTCGCGCTCAAGAGCGCGATCGATACCACTTCCGATAGCAAGGAGCTTTCCGAAGAAGACTTGAATACCCGGGCAGGTGCGGTAGCGGCCAAGGACAAAAAGGAAAAAGAAGAGAAGGACGCCATGCTCGGCACCAAAGAGAAGGAAGCCAAGAAGGCTGACGATCAGAAAGCGGCGGAGACTAAGCGGAAAGCGCCGACGTTGTATAAGCCCGGCGAAAAACCACCGGACCAAAATCCTTAGCCGCGAATAAACGCAAATGAACGCAAATAAAACATTCGCGTTAATTCGCGTTCATTCGCGGCCTAAAATCAGGCAGTTCGCATTGACTCCGACTTATCGCTTCCACTAATCGCTGCCTGTGCGGCTGCCAGCCTTGCGATTGGCACGCGGTATGGCGAGCAGGACACGTAATCCATTCCGACGCGGTAGCAGAATTCCACTGAACTTGGGTCGCCACCGTGCTCTCCGCAGATACCGATTTCTAGATTCGGCTTGGTCTTTCGGCCCAGCTTCACCGCTTCCTCGATCACTTTGCCTACGCCTTCCTGGTCGATGGTCTGGAACGGATCGGCCTTGAAGATTTTCAGTTCTTCGTATCTCTTCGAGAATTTGGTGTAGTCGTCGCGCGACATGCCGAGCGTGGTCTGCGTGAGATCGTTGGTGCCGAAGCTGAAGAACTGCGCCACCTCGGCCACCTGGTCGGCCGTTATGGCGCCGCGCGGAATCTCGATCATGGTGCCGATCATGTACTTCATGTTTTTCATGCCGGCCGCGCCCAGCACTTCTTTCGCGACGCGCTCCACGATGTCCCTTTGCAGCTCCAGTTCCTTCTTAAAGCCGACGAGCGGAATCATGACTTCCGGAATCACCTTGATGCCCTTCTTGGCCACTTGCACGACGGCTTCGAAAATGGCGCGTGCCTGCATTTCGGTGATCTCCGGGTGCACGATGCCCAACCGGCAGCCGCGGAAACCGAGCATGGGATTGAACTCGTGCAGATCCTCCACGCGCTTCAGCAGCACCGGCAGTTTCTTTTTGAGTTCGGCCACCGGAATTCCGTAGCTTTCCGACATCTGCTTCTTTTCCTTCGACGAGGCGTGTGGCAGTCGGGCGAGGTCCACCATCAGGTTCTCGCGCTTGGGCAGGAACTCGTGCAGTGGCGGATCGAGCGTACGAATGATCACCGGGTATCCATCCATGGCTTCGAACAGTCCCGCAAAATCCTTGCGCTGCATGGGAAGCAATTTCTGCAGGGCTTTGGTCCGGGTCTTCGGATCTTCGGCGAGAATCATGGCCTGCATGTGCGGGATGCGGTCGGCCGCGAAGAACATGTGCTCGGTCCGGCACAATCCGATGCCTTCGGCGCCGAACGCGCGCGCGGCTTTGGCATCGCGCGGGATATCGGCATTGGCTCGCACGCCGAACTTTCCGCGGAACGAGTCGGCCCAAGTCATGAACTTGACGAAGATGGGCGAGTTCGGATCCGGCTCCTTGGTTTCGGCTTGCCCCAGATAAACGTCAGCCGTGGCGCCGTCCATAGAAATCCAGTCGCCTTCTTTCACCACCAGTTCCTTCTCGCCGGCCTTAACGGTGAATCGTTTCCCATGCTCGTCGATGTGGATCGCTCCGGCGCCGACGATGCAGGGCAATCCCATGCCGCGCGCAACCACGGCCGCGTGGCTGGACTTGCCGCCGACGGCCGTCAGAATTCCTTTGGCGACTTCCATGCCGTGGATGTCGTCGGGCGTAGTTTCCTTGCGGACCAGGATCACCGGCCCCTTCTTCGAAGCCTCCACGGCGTCCTCGGCGGTAAAGACCGCGCGGCCCACTGCTGCGCCTGGCGACGCGTCAATGCCATTGGTGAGTTTGGTGAGCTTGGCGAGCGACTTTGGGTCGAACATCGGATGCAGCAATTGATCCAGCTGTTTGGGCGCCACGCGCAGCACGGCTTCCTTTTTCGAAATCATGCCCTCCGTAGCCATGTCGACAGCCACGCGCACGGCGGCAGCGCCGGTGCGTTTCCCATTGCGGGTTTGCAGCATGTACAGTTTGCCGTTCTCAATAGTGAACTCGAAGTCCTGCATGTCGCGATAGTGCTTTTCGAGGCTGCTGGTGATCTTTTTTAGCTGCCGGTAGGCGTCGGGCATGATGGATTCCAGATCCGCGATCGGCTGCGGGGTGCGAATGCCGGCCACCACATCCTCGCCCTGCGCGTTGATCAGGAATTCGCCCCAGAAGACTTTTTCGCCCGTGGATGGATCGCGCGTGAAGCCTACTCCGGTGCCGGAGGTATCGCCCATGTTGCCGAACACCATGGC
>PMUN01000451.1 GCA_003166875.1 Bryobacterales bacterium
CACGAGTGCGTGCGCCACGGTGTTTTTCCTAGTGCTCAACGTTGCCTACGCCCAGACCAACCAGGACTGGACCCACTTCGTTCGCATCGCCGGCAACGGCCTGACTTCTAACAATGCGGATCAGATTGTTCAACGCGCCATAGCCAGTAACGTCTTCGGCATCGAAGTGGATAACGATATTCCCGGACGTTACGAGAGCTTTGTCGACCCTACGGAAAAGCTGAAGGCAATCCGCGCGGTGGCCGAGAAGGCGCACGCCGCCGGCAATTACGCATTCGTTTACATCGCCGGCACTGAGTGCATCACGGCTCACGCCGCTCAGGCAGCTCACAGCATGGCCAAGGACCATCCCGACTGGCTGCAGCGGAACATCAAAGGGGAGCCGGCAATGTTTGGCGGCGGCACGGAGTTTTGGATTCGCGAGGGCGACGAGGACGTTTGGATTTCCCCTTTTGCCAAAGAGTGGCGCAAGATCTACATGCAGCGCGTCCGGCAAATCGCCGCTACCGGAATTGACGGCGTCTACGTGGACATTCCTTACTGGATGACCCACTTCACCGGCTGGGAAGATACTTGGGCCAGTTTCGACGACTCAACGGTTGCGGCTTTCAAATCCAAGACCGGCCTCAATGCCAAGACCGATCTGAAGCTGGGCGATTTCAAGGACGCGAATTTCCGCAAATGGGTAGATTTCCGCATCGAGGCGCTTACCGATTTCATGCGGGAAATTGACGCCAACGTGAAGGCCGTGAATCCGCGTTGTAAGACCATTCCCGAGATCTATCCGGGCATTGAGGAGAGCGCGGTGCGGGTGGGCGCCGACGTCTACGAAATGTATCCGGTGGTGGATGCCATTGCACACGAGTACGAAACCGGCGGCATGGCTGCCAGTCGCACACCTTTGTCCTGGTTCCAGGACATGATCGGCATGTATTCGTTCCGGGCATTCGCTGAATCGAAGCCAAGCTGGATGCTGAGTTACTCGTGGGAGAAGGAAAAGCGGATCGCGCCCGGCGAAGCGATGAAGAATCTGGCGATGGCTCAGCTCATGGCCGGAACCAATACCTGGGACGCGCAGGGACATGTAATGTCGGGTTCTAACGACATCCAAACTCGCACCCTGATCTTCGAGTGGATCAAAAACCATGAGAAAACGTTCCTCCTTCCGCGGGAACCGATTCATCCCATCGGAGTTTACTTCTCGCAAAAGACCCGGAACTATTTCGCCGATGAATTCATCAATTCCTACCGCGGCGTCATGCTGCTTCTGCTGCAATCGCACCTGGAGTTCCAGATTGTGACCCCGCGAACCCTGGCCAGCTTTCACGGCCAAGTGCTGATTCTCCCGGACGCTCGCTGCCTTAGCACAGAGGAGCTGAACTACCTGAACTCTTACGCAGCTTCGGGCAAAACTCTCATCGCCACCGGACAAACCGGAATGTTTGACGAGACCGGTGCGCCGCGGCCAGCCAACCCAATCCAGGTGCGCTACCCCGACTGTCCCGGCAAAGCGTACTACGCGGTGCTGAAGAAAGAATTCAACCAAGGGACAGCGGTCGAAATCGACAAGTTGAGAAAGAAATATCTCGGCCAGATTCTGGAAGGTTCCAGCTACAAGCCTGACGTACAGGTCGATGCGTCTCCTTTTGTCTCCACTCAGATCGCCCGCGTGGACGGCAAGGTATCGGTATTTCTAGCAAACTTTGCAGGGCTGAAATCCAAGGAGAGCGCGCAGCAGACTCCGGCGCAAAACGTGAAGATAACGTTTTTCACCGACGCGCCCCGAGGCATAACACTGCTTCCATTTCTGGGCGAACCGCAGAAGATCAAAGGAATTTTCCACGACGGCAAGCTTTCGTGCGAAATACCCAGCATCGAAAAGGGCGCGGTGGTCTGGGTGGAATAACTCGCCTTATCATAGAACGATGGCCGATCCACTGCTCCACTGGCGCAATGAATTTCCCGTCCTCGAGAAGACCGTTTATTTAATCAGTCATTCACTCGGCGCCATGCCGCGCCGCACCCGCGACCGGCTGAATGAGTACGCCGACGTCTGGTTCACGCGCTCCATCCGCGCCTGGGAAGAAGGCTGGTGGGAAATGCCCGTCTCGGTGGAGCACTTCGGCGCTCACCAAGAATGGCCCACTTGTGTTCGGTTAAACTGACCACCGTTTGGAACGCGATTTAGTTTTGGGATTTGGAACTGGGGATAACGAACAGTTTCATCCCACGCCGAAGGCGTGGCCGAGTTTTGTGAAGCCGCTGCTCCTTAGCGCATGGGAAACGGCGGAAACAGAGTGACGCCCATGCGCTCGAGTTTGCGCCGCAGGTATTGGAAGTAGGCGGGACTGATCTCCGATCTCAGGACCTCTTCGATGACCGGCACAAAGTAGGCGAGCGAGCGAATGGTACCCAAAGGCGGCGCTGTGGCGTCCCGGAACCAGCGGCGGGCGACGGCCAGGAGCAGAGCGTTTTCCACATCGTTTCTCGTGTCCAGAATGCCGACGGCTCTACGTTCTGAAACCGATCAAGCCGGCGCTGGCAGGTGGTGCGGTAGTCGCGCGGTCGTCAATCGTTGGTCGCGCCCGAGCATACTTCGGGTAACCTCGATACCGAAGCTTGCGCTGTAGATAAAATTGTAGATACTGCGATCACCAACGATCCACCCGATTCCACGCCGTTCAACAGCAGGCACGCAAACGGTTCAACAGCAAGCACTTGGAATCAACAAAATTCCACAAATTTCAGTCCAACTAAAAAATGCTGTTCCCTACCAGGGGGTCGGAGGTTCAAATCCTCTCTCCCCGGCCAATATTTTCAAACAGATACAAGCCGTTTTTCGCCTGCCGAAAAACGCCTGTAGATTCCGCCTATGAATTGATTCTGGGCAGCAGCGCCAATCCGCAATTCGGGCCCGTGCTACTCGTCGGACAGGGCGGGCAAGGTACATAATTTAGGTACAATCGGAAGCAATGTCTGGGCGGCACGGTCGTGTCATTCCCATTTTCGCGCTGGCAACGGCGGGGTGCCTGTGGGGAACGGGATTCTATTTCGGCAAGATTGCACTTCGCGAGATGCCCGTCTCAACCATGGTTTTGTTTAGGTTGCTTTTCGCGTGCGCCGGCTTGCTGCCTTTCCTGTTCTTTGACCGTCCTCGCTTTGCCCGGGCGGAATGGGTCTGGGTTCTCGCCGCCGCGGCGCTCGGGGTGCCCGTCGTATTCCTCCTTCAGTTCAAAGGGCTCTCCCTCACGACGGTTTCGCACGCTGCTCTAATGGTCGGTACCCTGCCAATGCTGCTCGCCATTGCGGCGGTGCTGTTCGCCGGAGAGCAGTTGCACTCAAACAGTAGCGGAATCATCAGCAGAAAGCGCTCCATTGCGGTGGTGCTGTTCTCCGGAGAGCAGTTGCACTCAGGCGGCTGGTTTGCAGTTCTCGCCTCGACCGTCGGCGCCGGGATGATTGCGCTCTCCAGCGGGAGAGACTCTGGCGCGGCAGGCCCGACCCTTCGAGGCGATTTGCTGGTTGTGCTTTCCATGTTTGCAGCCATCGGCTGGATTCTTATTTCTAGGCGTCTGGTGCAGCGGCATTCCGCCCTAATGGTCACTGCCTTCGTGTATTGGATCGGCACTATGATGCTGGCTGCGGTGGTCACGACGGCATCAGGTCTTCCTTCGGTGCATTACTCGTCCCGTGCCTGGGTTGCGGTGGCCGGGCAAGGGCTATTGGCAACGGCGACCACAGCCGTGCTGTGGAACTGGGGATTGAAGTGGGTTCCCGAATCGCAGGCAGGAATCTTCATTAGCCTGGAACCGCTGGTCGGAGCGATCCTCGGCGTCTCGGTTCTGCATGAGATCCTGGGGAGGATGGCTCTCGCCGGCGGTGCGCTGATCCTTGGCGGAGCGGTTTATCTCAGCTACAGGCCCCTGAGCCGCAGTTGATGCTGGAACGCCAACCTCGATTCTACTGGCGCTGTTTTCCTGTGCGCCCTTTGCGTCCCCCGTGGTAAATAGGACTATGGCCGTCACATTGTCCTTTGCGAATGGAGTCGTTCTCATCACCGGCGGTTCGCGCGGAATTGGCGCCGCGTGTGTCCGGTTATTTGCCGAGGCGGGCGCGCGCGTGGCCTTCAGTTATCGCCAGGCGCGCAGCCAGGCTGAAGCTCTGGTGCGCGAGTGCGGCCCGCACAACTGCCTTGCGATTGCATCCGAACTGAATGATTCCGAGACGGCGCAGGCTCTCGTCGCTGCAGTCGTAGAGCATTATGGAAGGCTCGACGCTCTGGTGGTGAATCATGGCATTGCGCCGCCTGAGTTGCCCGTCGACCAAATGACCGATGCGCGGTGGCGACACACCATGGCTGTGAACCTGGATAGTGCTTTTGCCCTGGTGCGAAGCGCAGTCGCGCAGATGAAGGCGCAGGAAGGTCCAGGCCACATCGTTCTCATCAGCTCCGCCTCCGGTCAGCGCGGCGAAGCCCGTCTCTGCGACTACGGGGCTTCGAAGGGCGCCATCATCAGCCTGACCAAGAGCCTCGCGGCCGAGTTGGCTTCATTTGGCATTTACGTGAACTGCGTTGCACCCGGCTGGGTGAATACCGACATGGCCGCGCCCCACCTTACCGATCCTGCCTTGCGAGAAGGCATTTTGCGAACCATTCCTTTACGCCGCGTAGGTACGCCCGAAGAAATAGCGGCGCCGGTGCTTTTTCTATGCACTCCCCATGCGGGGTTCATGACGGGCGAAATCATGAACGTGAACGGCGGATCGGCGATGGTGGGATAAGTTTTTCGGCGAAGAAATCCGGGGCGCGGTAGGGACGGTGCTGAACGCCCCCATACGGCTCGTACCTTGAATGCATGGCGTCGAAGCGTGCGCTTGGATAAGGATGGGCTAATCGCGGGATGAGGAGCTAACGATCATAGAGCTGCCCCATGTGGGCGGCGGTGAGCCGCCACGCTGACTGCGACGGCGCAGGGCGTGCCGCAGATAGCGCCCCGAGCTGAATTCGAAACCGGTGGAGGCTCACTGCCAGCAAGCGACAGAGAAAGCTCTGAAAGCAACGAGTGATTGTATCCGACTTCGTTCTCATGATGGAGAATTGAAAGCTATGGGACGTGACCTTCTCTCTCTGCCTCCAGTTTCTGCCGACGAGCGAATCGCTTACGGCACCGAACCGAATCAGTTTCTTGACTTCTGGCAGTCGCAAGAAGAAGGAAAAGAACTCCGCGGCGCAATCGTGATGATCCATGGTGGATTCTGGCGCGCGCGATATGACTTGACGCATGCGAGCCACGCCTGCGCCGCGCTGGCGCGGGCCGGCCTGGCAGTCGCGAGCCTGGAATATCGGCGCGTCGGAGACTCAGGCGGTGGCTGGCCGAGTACATTCGAGGATGTCATCGACGGCTTCACAGCTGCCTGCGCGCACTTCGACAAGTCCGCCCGTGTGGTCTTGTTGGGACACTCCGCCGGCGGTCATCTCGCTCTGCGCCTCGCCGGCGAGAAATACGCGATGCGTGGGGTGGTCGCCCTGGCGCCGGTAGCTTGCCTCGATCTGGCTTATGAGCTCCACCTAAGCAATGACGCGGTCTCTGAATTTCTCGGAAGCGGTCAGGAGCAAGCGCCCGGTGTTTATGAGGCAGCTTGCCCTTCGCGCCATGCATTGAAGACGCCGGCTATCGTGGTGCACGGAGCCGTCGATGAAACGGTACCCGTTTCGCTGAGCCGGTGCTTTCTCGAACGGCGGGCGGCGGACCGGGAAAACCTCCGATTAGTGGAGATTGCCGGCGCGGAGCACATGGATTTAATCGATCCGGAGTCGGCAGCATGGGCCACGGTGCTGGAATGCGTCATACACATGATCCAAGACGAAGCTGCATGATGCCGCCATGGGTGTGACGTATGGCCCTTTTCCCACCACTCACGGTGAGCTATTGGTCTGCAGTCTCTTCGCGATTCCGCACTACTCGAGCCCGACCGCAGTCTGAAAGCACTCCGCAACCGGCTTCAAAACGTGGCCTGCATTATCGCTTCCCAAGCTGCGTCAAGTCACGATGCACGAGCATGGCCGCTTTGCTCCAATCGATGTCTTCCAGGCGGTTCATGCCGGCGCAGAGCTCGTCCAGCAAACGATCCTGAATCCGCCCGCGTTGTTGTGCGACCGCATACGGAATGCGATGGAACGCGACCATCGCATATTTGGGCACGTAGAGGCCGGGAAATCTGGCTTCCAATGCCAGGTCCACTTTCTTCTTGAAAAGGAAATGCGGATCAGCCACGCGGTCCCGCATTTCGACAAAGTTCTCTAACGCCAGGTCGGCGATGGCTTCGGTATTGGGCTTGCGCGAACTCTCGAAGTCGGTGAACAGCTTCTGCCAGTCGATCGACTCTGCGCCGCTCGTCCGCGCGGCATCCAGTAATTCCAGGAAGCAGGTGCAATCCTCGAACCCGCAGTTAATTCCCTGCCCGAAAAACGGGACAATCGCGTGCGCGGCGTCGCCCAGGAGCAATATGTTTCCTTCCTGATGCCACGGAAAGCAGCGGACCGTAACCATGGCGCCCGTGGGATTGGCAAAGTAGTTCTCCGCCAGATTCGGCATTAAGGCGAGCGCGTCGGGAAAGTTGGCGCGGAAAAACTCCACCACCCTCGACTCGGAATCGAGGGCCGCGAATCCACGTTCGCCCTCGAACGGCAGGAACAGAATGCAGCCATACGTCCCGTCCACATTCGGCAATGCGATCAGCATGTACGAGCCGCGCGGCCAGATGTGAAGCGCGCGCGTCTCCATTCGGTGGCTGCCGCCTTGCCCGGCGGGAATTGTCAACTCTTTGTAGCCGTATTCCAGCCTCTCCTCGGAGAGCCTGAACTCCGGCGACCTGGACATTTCCCCGCGAACAGCCGAAGACGAACCATCAGCGCCGATTACGACTTCGGCGGCAATCGCTGTTTCCTTGCCCGATTGTTCGTCACGCAAACGCACAACAATGCCATCGTCGGCGCGAGCGCATCCCAGGCAGCGTTGCTCAAAGTGAATTGCGACGCCCGCGGCTTCGGCGGCATCCAGCAGCGCAATATTCAAGGCCGCGCGGGAAACGGAATTGATAACCTCGGATTCCTCTTGCCCGTAAGGTTGAAAGATCAATTCGCCGGTGAGCAAATGCATCAGGCGGCCGCGCATGGGAATTGCAATGTCGCGCAACTCGCTCCAAACGCCGGCTTGCTGCAGCGCATAGATGCCGCGCGCGGAAACGGCCAGATTGATGGAGCGCCCGTCGCTGACTTGGACGCGGCGCATGTCCGCGCGCCGTTCGTAGAGGACCACCGGAAACCCCCGCTGCCTAAGCGAGATGGCAAGCAACGGCCCCACCAGTCCAGCGCCGGCGATTGTGATTGTGGGAGTCTTCATTCCGCCTGCAGGATCGTGCGCGCTTCCCATAGCTCAGGAAAGAACTTCTTATCGAGAGTCTGCCGCAGATACAGGGAGCCGAAGCCGCCGGTGCCCGTACCCGTCCCGATCATCCGCTCCACCAGTTGTATATGGCGTAACCGCCAGCCCATGAACAGCTCATCGAATTCGACCAGCCGCTCGCTTACGTCGATCCAATCGCGATGCTGGCGCTCGGATTGGTACAGATGGCGAATGGCCTGAACACGCGCCTCGTGCCCATCCCCTTCGTTGCTTCCGCTCGTACCAGGCGGCCCACAGATGGTCCGCAGCGCCTGGAAGAATACGTCGTGCAATGAAGGTTCGCGCAGACGCCGCATCAGCTTCGCATAGGCCTCCAGATCGGGAGCATGGTGGTGCAGTAGCTTCTCGTCTTTCTGGCCGCAAAGGAACTCGATTTCGCGAAACTGTTCCGACTGGAATCCGCTGGCCGCATCCAGCTTGCCGCGAAAAGCGAGGAAGTGCGTGGGCAGCATAGTCTCCAGAATGGTGAACTGATCGACCAGCAGCCGCATGATCTCAGTGCAGCGCCGAAGTATCCGCGCAGCCTCATAGACTTCTTCTGAGCCTGCCGGATGTTCGCCATCTGGACCATTCTTTTCAGAGCCGCCGCCCCCGCCGCACGAAGGGCGGTGGGGCGAGGAACCGGGTGCAGCGGTGGAGGCTTTCAGGCAGGCGGCCACTTCGTCCAGATCGTGTAACAGCTCTTTGAACCAAAGCTCATAGACCTGGTGCACGATGATGAACAACAGTTCGTCATGATGCGGCGGCGAGGACGGCGGATACTGCAAATGCAGCAGTTCGGGCACGTGGAGGTAACGGCCGTAGGTCAACAATGGGGCGGATTTCACCGCCGATGGATGCTCCGCGTGGTCAAGCCCGAGAAATTTCCGGGCGTTGCCGTCAAGAACTCTGGCCTTCACCTCCAGCGGCAAACCGGCATTTCGCACCAAAGTCCCGGGCCGTTCCTCTCCCAGCGGAAACGGATAATCCGAGCCAAGCACCACCTGATCGGGCCCCATGATGCTCACCAGGAATTGCAGGGTGCGGTCGTCGAACACCGCTGAGTCAACGAAAAACCGGTCCACGTATTGCTTCGGCGGAAGCTCCGACTTGCTCCGTGCGACCGGAAGATGCTCCCAGGCATT
>PMUN01000334.1 GCA_003166875.1 Bryobacterales bacterium
AGCCGCGACCGGCAGGGAGCGACACCACGAGTGCCGCTGGTTACGGGTTCGTGGTAGCGCTTCCTTCCGGTCGCGGCTCAGCTTTTACTGTGCTACCGTGAAATTTCAAAAACTTTTCGATGCGGTGCTGTAGTTCTCTGCTGCTCTCCCTCGCGTTGGCCGGGTCTTCGCTTGCCTCCAATCCGACGGCTCAGAAGGCGTTCCGGGCAGGACTTCGTTATGAAGCCGCCGGCCAGTGGAAAGAAGCTGAGAAAGCGTACACGCAGGCCATCCAAAATGACGCCGGCGACGCGTCTTTCTACCAGCATCGCGCCAAAGTACGCTCGCTCGAGGGTGACCAGCAACACGCGCTCGAAGACTGCACGCAGGCGATTGGCTTGTCGCCCGGTGACGCGCAGGGCTATCAGGTGCGTGGCGACGTCTATCGCGCGTCGGCCGAACCGCGCAAAGCCCTGGCCGATTATGACCATGCCATTCGACTCAAGCTCGACACGGCGGCCATTTACAACAGCCGCGCAGCCGCCCACGCGAGCCTAGGCGAAACCGAGCAGGCTATTGCCGATTACACCCAAGGCATCAAGCTTCGACTCGACGATCCAATACCTATTGAGGCGCGTGGCAATGTCTACGCTAGTTCCGGGCGTTATCGCGACGCTATTGAGGACTACGACCAGAGCATCAACCTGAAAGCGGACTATGCGGACGCCTACTTGAGCCGCGGCTTCGCCTGGGGGCAGCTTGGCGAATTTGCGCGAGCCATCAAGGACTTCGATTCTGTTCTGGAAATCCGCCCCCAGGATGGCAAGGCCTACACCATGCGAGGAGCCGCGCATCTGCGCCTTGGGGAAAACGAAAAAGCCATCGCGGATTTCTCCGAGGCGGTGAAGATCGCTCCTCAGGACCCGTATGCTTACCTCGCTCGCGCGGCGGCGTTCGTGAACCTAGGCCGCCTGGCGGAAGCGCTCAACGATCGCGAGGAAGCCGTCCGAGTTGCGCCGAATATGGCGGAAGTGTACCTGGCACGCGGTGGTTCGTATCATCTGCTCGGGATGCACGAGAAAGGGCTGGCGGATCGAACCAAGGCTATTGAATTGAATCCCAACCTTCCGGAGGTATGGTATGCGCGAGGCAGCGCGTACTACTTGCTGGGTGATTTTGCCAAGGCGCGCGATGATCTCGCGCAAGCGCTACGGCTGCGGCCGGCTTATACCGAAGCATCGGATGTCCTCAAGAAGACCGAAGCGAAGTTAGCGGAAGCGAAGCTGGGGGAGACGAAGGAGGTGGTAGCGCCGGAGCCCGTGGAAGCAAAGCCACCGGAGCCCGAAGCTCAGCCAGTGGCAGCAAAGCCAGTAGAACCCGAGCCCGCTCCACGCGCGCCGCAATCGCCGAAGCCGATCGCAGCTCAAGTTAAAACTCCTGCCGCGGGCACGGCCGCTCAGCATGATCTGAGGGGACGTGCTTTCACAGCGTCGGGGCATTATGATGAAGCGATTGCGGAGTTGACCGAAGCAATTCGCCTACAGACCGATTTCGCGCGAGCCTATAACGCTCGCGGTTTTGTGTATCTCTTGAAACGCGATTACCAACGCGCTTTGGCTGATTTCGATGAAGCCATCCGCTTGGACCCCAATTACGCCAACGCAGTTCAGAATCGCGCATTGGCTGTAAAAGGGCTCGCGAGAAAGACGGAACCCGCGTCGCGGTGAACGGCAAATTGTGGCGCACGCATTCGTGCGTGCCGTGTTCGCACTCCTGCGAACACATGTATGGAACACTTCCGGGCGTTCACATGAGTGTGAACGCGGCACGCAGGAATGCGTGCGCTACATCAACCGCGGCGGCGGGAAATGCCGGGGGACTTGCGCGGCAACCGATCTACCAGGTCCTTCGAGATTCCAAAATTATCTGTCAGCAGCGAACCAGGATTCGCGCCCAGCCACGCCCCTTCCATTCAAGATGGCCAGAGCTTATTCGTCCAGGTTGGATGCGCAACGTGCCACACGCCGAGTCTCACCACCGGGCTGGCCTCCAGCGCAGCCCTCAGTCAGAAGCAGGTCAACCTTTTTTCCGATCTGGCGGTCCACCACATGGGGTCACAATTGGCGGATGGGGTGACGCAGGGTTCGGCGGGTCCGGACGAATTCCGCACAGCGCCCTTGTGGGGTGTTGGCCAGCGCATCTTTTTCCTGCATGACGGACGCACCAGCGACTTGCTGCAGGCTATCCTGGCGCATGGCAGCCAGAATTCGGAGGCAGAGCGGGTTGTGGATATGTTCCAATCCCTCAGCAAATCGCAGAAACAGGACCTACTGAATTTCCTGCGATCGTTGTAATGGAAAAATCCGGCAAATGCACCGACTCCCTCACGGTCGCGGTTCGGTAACACTCTCTAAACATTGGGGCATCTTTCCGGACCGCGAGGGGAAAAAGTTCCGCTAATACTTTTCTTGGTGTATCCGATAAGACCATTCACAAGGAGTAGTTTAATGACACATAGCATCAGCAGCAGTACGCCAGCGAATCCGGCGTATTTGCAACCAGCCCAGCAGACCAAGCAGCAGCAGGTAAAACAGAAAGCGCAAGAGCCTCAAGACACGGTGACACTGAGTCCGGAGGCCAAAGCGGCAGCGGATTCGGATCACGACGGTCATTAAGGGCCGTGCTGCTTTTCTTAACGCTCGGCCGGCTCTTCGTACGTACTCGAACGAGCCGGCGTTTTCTTAGACGCTATACTTACTGCGAATCGTCCACCTCGGATGCCTTGATCTCCTTCTGCGATCCGGTGGAGGCCCATCGCAAGAATCCGATAATATCGGCCAACTCTTGCGCGTTATAGTCGGCCAAGGCCGGTGGGTGTTTCCAAACCGTATCCCGGTCCATGGAGGTGATCTGTTTCGCGGTCAGTTTCTGAAGCACCGGAGGTATTTTGCTCAGGTCCCAGAACTCGAAGTCGTCGCCTTGCTTCTGCTTCAGAATTCCCGGGAATTTTCCATCAGCGGTCTTGACCAACTGGACCTCATTGGTCATGGTCATCTTGATGGTCGCCACTAAGCTGTGCGGCGTTGCCACCGAAGCAAATTTGGAGAGATCCGGTCCAACTGCGGTTCCGACGCCGTCCAGGAAATGACAGGTAGCGCAGGCGATCCCTTTGGGCGATTTCACAAAGAGTTCACGCCCCCTTTGGGCTTGCGCCGGCGCAGGGCGCTTGTCTTGAGCCATTGCAGAAGACGAGGCCAAGGCTATTAACACTGCAACAGAGAAAGCTTTTCGCATAAATTCCTTCCCCTAGCGTAACCTAGTGCAATCTCAGGCCCAGGGGAATAAGGAGAGGGCCCAGAGCGGGATGCTCAACGGTTCCCACCACTTAGGAGACAAGAATGTGCGCCATCGCCTTGGCTTTCGATCCTTAACTGGTGGGTGCTTTCACCCAGTAGCTCGGCAATCAGCTTTTTCGGTTGCGCGAGACCAAGATCCCGGTCAGGTCGGGTGCACGACATAAATGTGGATGCTTTCCATATTTATATCGCCCACCCGCTCACGTCCCCTGCTGCCCCTAGCTCACTGCATGTAGAATGTCAACCTGCCTAAGAAGGAGCGCTATCAGAATCGGATTGAGCTGCTTCAGGGGACACTCGACCTGCTGATTTTGCAAACGCTGCAATGGGGACCGCAACACGGATACGGCGTCAGCCAGGCGATTCGGGCCAACTCGGGCGAGGTTTTCGAGGTTGATACAGGCTCTCTCTGTCCTGTTCTGCATCGCCTGGAGCGGCAGCGATGGATCGCGTCCGAATGGAAGGTTTCTGAGAACAAGCAGCGCGTGAAGGTCTATCGATTGACCACCACTGGAAAGAAACAGTTGGCGTCGGAACATTCGCGCTGGGCGGAATTGGTGGCGGCCATGACGGCGGCGCTCAATCCGGCAAAGCAAGGGTGACTTATGGGGTTCCGTTATTATGTTAAGAACGCATGCCTAGCAACGCGGAAGCCATGGCACAAACGCTCGCTCAGCGCGGCGTCCGCTTTGCGTTCGGACTGCCGGGTGGCGAAATCGTAGCTTTTATCGATGCTTGCCGCCAGGCAGGATTGCAGTTCCTCCTCACCGGCCATGAATCGAGCGCGGCGTGGATGGCGCAAGTAGTGGGACAAATGACCGGTGTTCCCGGTCTGTGCGTTGCCACTCTTGGTCCCGGCTCGACCAACTTAGTAACTGGCGTGGCCAACGCATTGCTCGATCGTGCGCCGATGCTGGCCGTTACTGCGCAGATCCCAAGCGGCGTCATTCACACCATGACGCATCAGCGCTTGCCGCTCGACAGATTATTTTCGGCTGTTACGAAAGGCTCATTTAGCGTAGGCGAAGAGGATGCTGTGGAGATTGTGGAACGCGGCATGGATCTGGCTGCGGCGCCGCGTCCGGGACCGGTACACATTGCTTTGCCGAGCGATCTGGCCGTGCAGGAATATGCCATGCGACAGGAGCCGCGGCCCGCATCAATGGCGCAGCAGGATTGCGCCGTCACCGTCGACGACATCGCAGCGCGCTTGAACGCGTCCGAGCGTCCGCTAATCTTGATAGGTCTTGCGGCAAAACCCGCCGTTCGAGTGTTGATCGACAAACTCCAGTCGCCATTTCTGGTTACGCCGAAGGCTAAAGGCATGGCCAGCGAGGACCATCCTTTGTTTGCCGGCGTGGCATCTGGAATGGCGATAGATAAGGAAATCGTTGAGACTATCCGAAGCGCGGATCTGATTCTCGGCGTCGGTTTCGATCCGGTGGAGTGCGATAAGACCTGGTTTGCGGACGTAGCGGTGGTCGCTATCGACACGGCATCCATGGCCGAGGGAGATTATCGGCCGCTTGAAGCAATCGGCGATCTCGATTCTATGCTGGTGGAGTTAGTGGCTCGAATTGCTAGTCCGAGGCCGTGGCCACCGGAGTTGATCGAGGGTCGACGCGCAGCGATCCAGCGGACGCCGCTCGCATCCGCCGCCGGATTGTCGCCATTGCGATTGATCGAAGAGCTGCGCTCGGTTTTTCCGCGCGACGGAATCGTTACCTGCGACGTTGGATCGCACAAGCTGGTGATGGGCCAATTCTGGCGCTGTTATGAGCCTGGAACATTCTTGATGTCCAATGGGCTGTCCGGCATGGGCTTCGGAATTCCGGCCGCGATTGCCGCGCAACTGGTGGCGCCGGAAAAGCCCGTACTCGCGGTGGTGGGCGATGGAGGCATGCTCATGATGGTTCATGATCTGGCCCTGATTCGTGAACTCGCGCTGCCGGTGATCATCGTGGTACTGTCCGATCGCAGCTTGAGCCTCATCCGCGTGAGCGCTGAGCGTCGCGGCTTTCCACCATACGGCGTTGATTTCAACCCTCCCGATTTCGCTCGCATTGCGCAAGCGTTCGGAATTGCGAGCCAGCGAGCGACGAGCGTCCGAGCGGCCAGAGCGTGTATGGAGACGGCGTTGGCCAAGCGAATCCCGTTTCTGCTCGAGGTTCCGATCGACTATCGCGAGTATTACGACCTGGTTTGACTCGCCTCGCTTGCTGTCCCCTCACTCAGGCTCAGGCTCAGTGCTCGCGAGAAAATCGGCGCAGGCACCGACTCGGTTGAAGACGCCGGTCCAAATTATTAATTCCAGGCGACCGGCCGCCGCCCGCCTGTCCCCTTGCTGGCGCGCGGGGCTACAATTCAGCGTCTTCATGACCTTTGGTGGGCCGGCAGGCCCATGGGAACTCCGTTGAAGACGCCCGTCCAGAAATATTGATTCTACGGGACCCGCTCGTAGCGCACGCACTCATGCGTGCCGTGTTCGCACTCTTGCGAACACCCGTGACGACCGGATACCAGGGCGTTCACAGGAGTGTGAACGCGGCACGCAAAAAGTGCATGCGCTACGGGGGCGTCTTCATGACCTTTGGTGGGCCAGCAGGCCCATGGGAACTCCGTTACGGTCGCGGCTCGGAAAAGTCCTTCGTGTTCGGGAGTGCGCTACGGAACCGCGACCGTAAGGGAGCCGGTGCCTTTTCTCGTGTTGACATTCTATAGGACTCGATATAGAATGTCTACATGAGCGAGGCCGCCCCCAAGACCACCAACCTA